>CAJCIT010000298.1 GCA_903970405.1 Acidobacteriaceae bacterium
TTGACGCGCGCGCTGTTGATTGCCTGCGAACCGCTCGCCGAGTCGTCTCAATGCCTCGAACTGGCGCAGCCCCCGGCGGGCATGCTCTTGGTGCTTGACGCCACGCGTGACAGCAAGGCGGAAGTGCAGCGCCAAACGGAAATCATGAAGCGGGCTGGAGTCCGAGTGCTGGGAGCGGTGCTGAACAACCGGGAGGCGGATTTGCCCGCGCCGATCGAGAGGATGCTGTAGCAAGAATGTCAGTTTCAGCGACAACCGCCGCGCCACCCGCACCCGCGTCTCCACCTTCCAGCCCAACAGGGACGAAGTGGATGCAAGCCGCGGCCGTTCTCGTCCTCGCGGCAGGTGTGGCGCTGGCGTTGGGCATATCGATCGGGCAAGGATTGGTGGCCCTGATTCTCACCTGTGCCGTCCTAGGGGTCTTGATATTCGCGCCGTTCGCGATTTGGTTTCCGGGACTTTATGAGCAGAGCGTGATGTTCCTGATCGCGTTCACTCTTCCGCTGACGCTGCTCCTTCTGAAGAAACACTTCCTGTTTCGGGAAGAGCCGCATTACGGCGGGTCCATCGGCCTGCAACTCACCGCCACGGACGTCTTAATGGCGCTCATGCTACTCGGTGTCTGGCTTGGCAAGGTGGCGAAACCGGGGCGGCGGCGGCTTGACCCGGCCATCCTGAAGGGGTTCGTTCTGTATTACGTCCTGGTGATTCCTTCGGCGATTTTCGGGCACGATCTGGTGCTGGGCGCTTATGAGCTGGTTTCCTTGGTACAGACGTTTGCCTTCTTCGTCTTTCTGATGTATTTTCTATCCTCGGCTCGCCAGATCAGGGCCTTCGCGGGAGGCTTGGTCCTGGGTCTGCTGGCGCAAAGCGTCGTGACGATCATTCAGCAGGAGCGGCCGGGATTTCTGAGCCAGTTCACTCCGGGTACCCAGGAGGCGGCAAACGCCCGTGTGGTGAATGGCCGGCTGGCTCTTCCGGATATGGACGCGGGCACCACCTTTGTCGGAGGCGAATTGCAGGTTCGGCCCACCGGCCTGCTGGCCCATCCGAATCTACTGGCGGGGTATTTGGCCATGACGATGCCGGTGGCGTTCGCGCTCTGGCTCTCTGGGCCGCCGCTGCTGCGATGGACTGCCGCGCTCATTTTGCCGGTCTCGGGGGTGGCGATGTATTTCACCTTGTCCCGAAGCGGTTGGGGCGGACTGGTGGCGGGGATGGCCCTCGCCGTAGCAGTCGCCCGGAAATGGGGAATCCTGCGCCTGTCGCTCCAACAGAAGTTGCTAGTGCTGGTGCTGGTGGTGGCGGCGCTGGGCGGCTTGGCCT
This sequence comes from Acidobacteriaceae bacterium, assembly GCA_903970405.1. Taxonomy (GTDB): domain Bacteria; phylum Acidobacteriota; class Terriglobia; order Bryobacterales; family Bryobacteraceae; genus CAJCIT01. The sequence goes on from CAJCIT010000298.1 coordinate 1,327, forward strand.
CTCAAGCCTCCAAGATCTACTTGCGCCTCACTGAAACGGCGGATGAGGCGATCGATTATCGCTGGAACCTCGGCGTGGCGGCGGTGAAAATGGCCGCGATCCATCCGTTTCTTGGCGTTGGTTTGAATTCCTTCGATACGGCGGTGCTCCCCTATGACTCGTCCCAGACCAGTAAGTACAAGAGGCTTCCCGTCCATAACATCCTCCTGCTTGAGTTGGGCGAGATCGGCCTCTTCGGCTTTACGGCCTTCGTGATTCTATGGACGGTTGTGCTGAGGCTGATGTTTCGCGCGGCCAGACAATGCACCAGCCGGTCCCAAAAGATGCTGGCCCTGTTCTCCTGTTGCGGCGTCATCGCCTTTTTTATAACCGACCTGAGCGGCCCGGTATTTCGAACGCCGACTTACACTTCCATGATCTGGGCCCAGGTTGCGCTCTCGCTGTGTGTCTCTCGACTTCAAATGAAAGCCCTGCCGGGTGGCAACCCGGTGTCAAGCCGTGAGCCGCGGCGGGCGGAAGGAACATCGCCTTGCATGTCTTAATTACTGGAGGGTGTGGGTTTATCGGATCCCACTTGACCGACCATTGCCTGGCTGCCGGTTGGAAGGTGACGGCTCTGGACGATCTTTCCACGGGCTCGCTGCAGAATGTGGTGCACCTCGCGGGGCATCCGAACTTTCGCCTGGTGGCCGAAGGGACTACCTCAGCCGGCGTGGTGGACGAACTGGCCGGCTCATGCGATTTCATTTTTCATCTCGCGGCGGTGGTCGGCGTAAGACTAGTGGTGAACCGGTCTGTCCACAGTATTGAAAATAATTTGCAGGGAACGGAGATCGTGCTTCGCGCCGCGGCGCACCATCGGAAACCGGTTCTGATCACATCGACATCCGAGGTGTATGGGAAAAGCGTGGACCTGCCCTATCGCGAAGACGCCGACTTGTTGATTGGGCCTCCCACGTGCGCGCGTTGGTCGTACGCCTGCGGGAAGGCGCTCGACGAGTTTCTCGCCCTTGGTTATTGGCGGGAACAGAAGCTGCCCGTGATTGTGGTCCGGCTCTTCAACACGGTTGGTCCGCGTCAATCGGGCGAATACGGGATGGTGATTCCCAATTTCATCCGGCAGGCGCTGGCAGGGCAACCGATCACCGTATTCGGTTCTGGAAGGCAGCGCCGCTGCTTCGGCTATGTTGGGGATGTCGTCAAAGCCATCAAAGCTCTCTCGCAGACTCCCGCCGCCTTCGGCGAGATTGTGAATATCGGCGGCACGAGCGAGATCTCGATTGCTGAGTTAGCCCAGTTGGTGAAGCATGCAGCCGGCTCCGCCGCGGCAATCGAATATATTCCTTACCACGACGCCTACGGGCCGAGCTTTCAGGATATGCATCGGCGGGTGCCGGCCGTCGATAAGTTGAAAAGGTTGATCGGCTTCTGTCCGGAGACGCCGCTCGAGTCCATCCTGTTCGAAACCATCGACTGGATGAGAGCCGTCCAACAGGAGCCCGCGCGATCTGGCCTTCGCGCCGCGGCTCACGTCGCTTGAGCCAACGGGGAGTTCAAATGGAATTGCAGGACGAAGATCGATTTGCCCAAAGCCCCTCGATGATGAAGGGGCTGACCATGCGCGACGTGGCGGTGGTCTTATTTCGCCGGAGATGGGTCATTCTCTGGACCTATGTGGCGGTGGTGCTGGCGACGGCCGCTTATTGCTTCTTCTGGCCGCCCAGCTACGCGGCGTCGCTCCGCTATCTGGTAAACCACGACCGCGTCGAGCCGGTGATTTCAGCCGATCAAAGCGACCCTCGCATCCTGATGAAGCAGATGGTAAGCGAGGAGGACATGAACTCTGAAATGGCCATCATGCAGAGTCCTGCCGTCATTGAGGCGACGGCCAGGGACATGCGCGTTCAATATCTGCCTGAGCACTGGGCCATCCGCTTAGCCAAAGCCCCGTCGCGCTTCATCCGGGGAATCTATGACGGATACCACCACCAGGACGTGCCGGGGCCGCTCGAAGAAGCCACGGAACGTGTGGCGAAGTCGCTGGATGTGGAACCCCAGAAGAAGTCCGATGTCATTGAGGTGACGTTTACCTGGGGCAGCCCGGAAATGGCGCGCGCCATTCTCGAAAAGCTGGCCGAACACTATGAGGCGCGGCATGTAGCCGTGCATGAGGTTGCCGACACCATGACCATGTTCCTGGCGGAGGCCGAAAAGAAGCGGCAGCAGCTTGACGATATCGAGAAACAGATGGAAGCCATCCGCCCGGGAGCGACCATCGGTACGCTGGCCACGGAAAAAGATCTGGCCTTGCGCCAGGCGTTGGACTTTGAAGCGGAATGGCACAAGGCCAGCGTGCTGCTGGCGCAATCGGAGGCGCGCGTTGCAACGCAGCGGAGCGCGCTCGCCGGCACTCCCGATCACGTCGTGTCGGAGGACCGCTCATTGCTAAACCAGACCGCCATTGGAGGGCTTCGCTCCCGGGTCCTTGAGCTCGAGTTGAAGCGGTCTGAGCTCCTCCAGCGCTATCAGCCGGAAAACAGGCTGGTCCGGGAGGCTGACGATGAACTGGCGAAGGCGAAAACGATGCTGCAAGCAGAGGTGGCCAGTCCGATGCACGAGCAGACCACCAGTTTGAACAAACTGTCGGAACGCCTGCAGGAGGACCTTTCGGCGGACCGCACCACCCTGTCGGCAAACTCCGCCTTCAGCGAAGGCATGAGACGGGAATACGGCGATTATCAGGGGCGGCTTCGTCAACTGGAAAAGCAGTCGGTGGCGCTGCAATCGCTGGACCGGCAACGGCGCGAGGCGGAGGACGGATACTTTCTCTACAAGAAACGCTTCGAAGAAGCGCGCCTGCAGGCGCAATTGGACCGTACGCACGTCGTCAACGTCCGGCAACTGGAACGGGTGTGGGTCGACAATTCGCCGGTGAAGCCGAACAGCAAATTGATCTTGAAACTCGCGCTGGCGGTGGGCCTGCTCGCCGGGCTGGGCTTGGCGTTCCTCCTTGAGTTGATGGATCGCCGCCTGCGCACCGAACACGATGTCGAATCGATGCTGGGCATCCCGGTGCTCGCGTCTTTTGGGGCGCCCCCAGGCAGTAACCGGCCCCAAAAATCCTCGCGCTCCGGGAGTTTCGTTTGACGTCTCCCATGCTCCAGCCCACGGGCAGCGGCGGGGTACGCGGGGATGGCGCATCCCTACGGCGGAATGCCGGCGCGCTGCTGGCGGCGCGGCTCATTGTACCGATGCTAAGCGTGTTCCTGGTCACGGCCATCGCCCGCCTGGGCGGAGCGGGCAGCCTGGGACAATATTCGTTTCTGGTGACGCTATTTGTGCTGGCGGAGAATTTGAAATCGTGCGGCCTCACGTTTTTTCTGACGCGCGAGGTTGCGCGGCAGGGAGACTCGGCGCTGGTCTATTACCCAAGCCTCATCCGGTTCGGCCTGGGAGGGGCATTCGTGATGGCCGCCGCCTTAATCGCCGTGGCCGCCGCCACCTCAAAGGCGCCTGAAATGACCAAAGCGGCCGTCTTTATTTCGCTCGGCCTTTTTCCCTCCGCGTTTTGCCTGGCCGGGGACGCGCTGTTTCTTGCGCTCGAAAAGAGTCAGATTTCGATGTACATTACACTCGGCGAAAATGCCATCCGGCTGCTCGCTTCGCTCGGCGTGGTCCTGGCCGGCTTCCGCACGGTGCTCCCGCTCGCCATCATCTACGCGTCCACCCGCTGTCTGGCTGCCCTTGTTCAGCAGCAGGTCATCCGGCGAAAATTGGGCCACGCGATCCCCGCCTATTCCCCGCCGGCAACACGAGCATTGCTGCGGCATGCACCCTCTTTTTTGACGGTCTTCATCGCCCCTATACTGTTGTTTAAGATGGACATGGTCCTGTTGGGCGCGTTTGCCGGGGACTATCAACTGGGTCTTTATTCGGCCGCGATGCGGTTGATCGCCGTGTACTTGATTGTGCCGGATGGAATCATGACTGCCACTTTTGTGCTCCTTTCGAAGTATGAGGGCGCCGGAGCGTGGTCCGACTTTAAGCGCTTAACCGCCCGCACCGCGCACTATTTGAGTCTGGCGCTGCTTCCGGTTTCGCTTGCCACCTGTTTTCTGGCGCCGTTTGTGCTTCGCATTCTCTTTGGCGGCAAGTTCGGCGCCGCAGTCCCTCTCTTACAGGTGCTGGCCTTCGCCTTAACTCCTTATGCCCTGTGCGGCGCATTAGGCGACACCTTAATTGCCCGCCAGAAGCAAGGCCAATTGGCATTTGTCGTTATCGGGTCCATTGCTCTGAGTTCGGTGGTCTACGTGGCGCTGATCCATAACTACGCGGCTCGGGGCGCCAGTTGGGCTTTTTTGATCTCGACCATGATTCTGGTGACGCTGACGGGTCGTGAAGTCCTGGCGTCGCGAGTGATTCCGTTTCGCGCTTTCGCCGCGGCGCTACTTCCCAACCTGCTGTGCCTCTTTGTTTTTGAGTATTCTGCCCGCTGGGCTTCTCCGCTTTCGGTCGCTTTGTTGACCTGTGCCACAGGGGCCGTTACTTTGTGCGCGGTCGAGATCCAACGGCGCGCGGCCGGTGAACGGAGCGACCTCAATCTGATGCCGGGCCCCGACTGGCGGAACATGGGGACCCTATGAACGACGTCAAGATTTCCGTCATCATCCCGACGTTCAACCGCGGCGAGTTGCTGCGCCAATCTCTGCCCGCGCTGGTCCACCAGCATTGCGATGGATTTCGCTACGAAGTCATCTTTGTGGACGATGGTTCGACAGATCGATCCGCCGATTTGATTGGCGAGTTTGTCCGCGATCACAGCGAAATCCTCCGCTATGAGTGGACACCGCATTCGGGAAGTCCCGGCCGGCCGCGCAATATCGGAGTCAAGCTCGCGAAGGGCGAAGTGATCCTGATCGTCGACGACGATGTCGTCCCGGCGCCCGATTTGGTCCAACAACACTATCTCTTCCACCAAGCCAACCCGGAGCCTCACGTGGCCGCTTTGGGCCACCTTTTCGTCCCCGCCGAAACGCTCAGCGACCCCATGTCGCTGTTTCATAAGTTTCCGTACGAAGAAGCCGGCCGCATGCCCAAACTGACTTACTTGTTCTTTTGGACCTGCAACGTCTCCGTCAAACGCAGCTTCATGTCCCGCGCGGGCGTCTTCAACGAAGATTCGGACTTGCATCCGTTGGAGGACATGGAATGCGGCTACAGGCTGTTTCAGGAAGGCATGGACCTGAGATATTTGCCTCAAGCCACGGGCGCTCATCTTCACAAAACCAAAGCGGCCGATGTGGCCAAAAAGGGGCAGCGGACCGGGCGCGCCCAGGTAGCTTTGCTCCGGAAAGTGCCGGATGTTGGAGTTCGCAGCCGCTTCGGCATTCTGACGCCGCAGCTTCCTTTCCCGCAATTGATGTGGCGTTTCGCGCGGCGTTGCGTGTTCCGTGTGGTGGATAATCCCGCCACACACTGGATTTTGCGCCAAATGGGCGCCGAAACCAGACCGCGAAGCCCCGTCTCCGACTTGTACTATTACCTGATTTTTCGGCGAAATATGCTGATCGGTTTCGCCGCCGCGCAGCGCGAGTACACGGAATCAGGCAAGGTGTTAGCCACCCCCGGCAGCGAAGCGGTGCAATCATGAGCGCCATACCCAGCAATGGCGCGGGGCCGGCCCCCATCGACATCACCATCGTGATTCCGACTTACAACCGCCAGGAGTTGTTGCCGCGCGTGTTATCCGCCTTGGTCAATCAAAGGGCGGAGGGCATGCGGCATGAGATTCTGTTCGCCGATGACGGGTCAACCGACAACACGCCGGCGTTGATCGGCGAAGTGGCGCGGGAATATCCGCACATCTTCCGCTACGTGGCTCTGCCTCATACCGGCAGCCCCGCATTCCCTCGCAACCAGGGCATCCGCGAAGCCAGAGGCGCGGTCATCCTCTTGCTTGACGATGACGTGATTCCCGACCCGACGCTGGCGCTTGAACACTGGAAGTTCCATCGCGAACATCCGGAGCCGGAAGCCGCCGCCCTAGGCCATCTGTACCTGCCGGAGGACGTGAAGCGCGATCCGATGTCTTTCCTGCATACCTTCAGGGAGGATCAGATTCTCGCCGCCGGCGGCCTGAACTACCTGTTTTTTTGGAGCGGCCACGTCTCGCTCAAGCGGGATTTCATGCTGAGCCACGGCATGTTCGACGAGGATCCGGTGCTGCATCCGCTCGAGGATATGGAGTGCGGGTACCGTTTGTGGAAGAGCGGCATGAAGCTGGAGTACCTGCCTCGGGCAACCGGCGGACACGCCCACCAAATGAATGCCGCATCCATCCCGGCGCGCGGGCGCCGCCTGGGCCGGGCGCAGCATGCGTTGGGCTTCAAGATTCCCGAGGAAGACATGATGCGTCATTTCCACATCCTCTCTGACCATCTGGGCTTCCCGGCGTATCAAATCGGCCAAGTTCGCCGCGCTTTCATGTTTGGCGCCGACAATCCGGTGACGCGGGCGCTTCTCCGTCTGCTGGGTGGCGCCGGACCCACCCGCAACTGGGCCACCGATCTGCATCATTACCTGTGCTTCCGGCGAAATACCGTAGCCGGTTATAAAGAGGCGGTCCGCGAATCGAAACAAACGGGAGTGGGTCAACCTGTTGAGACGTAGCGTGAGATTTCGAACGCTTCTGCTGTGTGTGCTGGTACCGGCGCTCGCAGTCCTGGTCTGGGCGGTTCAGCGTCATCCTGAAGCGCCGCCGGTGAAGCCCGGACCGGCGTCGATCCGGGTGAATACGCACGCAGGCGGTGCAACCGTGAGCCCGCTGATTTTTGGCGCTACGGTGGAGTGGACGGAGAACGGGAATCGCATTTTCGATCCGGCAGCCGGGAAGTTGAGAGCGGACATTCTGGATGCGCTCCGCCCGCTGCGAATTCCGGTCTGGCGTTTCCCCGGCGGGATTCTGTCCGATCACTACGTGTGGCGCTCGGGCATCGGTCCGCTCGCGTCGCGCCCCAAGGCGCAGAACCCCATGGACCGCACCGTGCATGAAAACAATTTCGGCACGGACGAGTTCATCGCCTTCTGCCGGTCTTTGCAGGCGCAGCCGTTGATCACGGCCAACTTCGGCAGCGGCACTCTTGAAAGCACTCTGGAGTGGCAGAAGTATTTCATGGCTCAAGGCTTCCCGGTGCGCTACTGGGAGATCGGGAACGAAATCTATCTGGCCGAGCCAGGGGACAACGCAACAATTCCCGGCAACGACCGGCGCATTTTCAAGACGTCCGCCGAGTATGCGGCCGGTTTCAAGCAATGGGCGGCGGCGCTCCGCAAGGCCGACCCCACTGTCAAGGTGGGCGCCATCGCTGCCACCTATAACGCCAGTAAGGAGCATCGGGACTGGCTCGATCGCCTGGTCAACGACGCCGGGAGCTCACCCGATTTCGTCGCCCTGCACAACTCCTATGCCCCGTTAGTCATGGGTTCCTACTCGTTTGGCGACGAACATAAGCGGCTGCGGGCCTACCAGGCGATGTTTGCGCAACCGGCGTTCGCCGCCGAAGATGTGCGGAAAGTGGAAGAGCGTTATGGCGCCGGACCAAGACCCGCTATTGCCATTACCGAGCATTTTCCGCTGTTCGGCGGCGGAGGTTCGCAGCGCCAAATGCTCGAGATCCTCGATCAATCGCGCACGCTGGCCGCGGCCCTCTATACCGCCAGCCTGTTCCATACCTATATGCGCGAACATGTCTGGATGGCGAATTACAACCTTGCCGTCAGTAAATGGTTTGGCGCGCTGCTGACGGATGGCGACGCCGGGTTGGTGAAGACTCCCACTTACTACGTCTTCGACTTGTATCGAAACCATTTTGGAGACCAGTTGCACCAGACGGAAGTGCGGAGCGATACCTACAACTCGCCGGAAGTCGGTATGACGAACGCCAGAGAGAACGTACCTTATTTGGATGCGGTCTCGGCCGGCGATGCGGACGGATCCCTCTATCTGGCGGTGATTAACCGGAACCTGTTTTACCCGGTGGAAGCGGCCATTGAAGTGAACGGCGCGGTGCCGCCGGCTGGCGCGTCGGCTCTGACGCTCGCGGGTCCGGCCGCAAATTCCATCAATGGCCCGGCTCTTGAGAGTTCCACCCAGGCCAACGGGCATATCGAAGAGGTTGCGTCCATGCCGAAGCCGGCTGAAGGGCGGTATGCCTTTCCCGCCGCTTCACTTACAATTTTGAAATGGCCGCCGGCGCAAGCGGGCTCAACCGCGGCGACCTCTGAAAGGAAACATGTCGTCGCTTACCGATCCAACAGCAAACATGCCGGTAACTGAAGTAGCCGGCTTACGGGAAATCGATACTCCTCCCTTGCGGGGCTTCCGGAAGGTGCGGTCTCATCTAGGCGCGGCGTTCTTCAACATGGGCGTCAACGGCTTTCCGTTCCATGCGGTCCGGCAAGGCTACCTTCGCGCGTGTGGAATGAAGATCGGCAGCCAGGTGGCAATCATGCGCGGCGCCATCGTTATCCGCCCTGAGCAGATCAGTGTCGGCAGTCACTGCATTTTCGGCTTCAATGTTTTTTTGGGCGGAGAAGGCGGGATTCAGATCGGAAGCAACGTCAATATTTCGAGTTTCTGCGCCATCCTCGGCGGCCGGCACGATTTCGACGACCCCACCTTCCGCCCCATTCTGAACCCCGTTATCATTGAGGATTACGCTTGGCTGGCAACGCGGGTCACCATCGCCGGCGGAGTTCGAATCGGCAGAGGGGCGGTGGTTGCCGCGGGTGCCGTGGTAACGCGGGACGTGCCCCCTTATCACGTGGTCGGCGGCGTACCCGCGAAGAAGATCCGCGAGCGAAACCCAGAGGCATGCGTGTATGAATTTAACTACCAACCCTGGTTTTTCTGACGAACCCGCGCGCAACGGACTCGCTGGCCGTGCTCTCCGCGGGTCCGGCCTTCCGTCTTCGCCAGCGGCAGGCTGTGAGCTTTCCATCGTCATCGTTTCCTGGAACGTCCGCGACATGCTGCGCGATTGCCTTCGCTCGATCGAAGCAGAAAACGCCGGCGGCTGGGCGGAGGTTGTGCTCGTCGATAACGCCTCATCGGACTCCACCTGCGACATGGTCCGCCAGGAATTTCCGTGGGTACGTCTGATTGAAAGCCGCGAGAATCTGGGTTTTGCCCCGGGGAACAATTTGGCGCTACAGAGTGTGCGCGGCGAGTTTGTCCTGCTGTTGAATCCGGACACTCTGGTCTACAAGGGCACATTGCGAAAGATGCTCGATTTTGCCCGCGCGAATCCTTCCGTGGGGATTGTGGGCCCAAAGCAATTTACCGGAGACGGCAAGCTTCACTATGAGGCGGCGGTGGATTTCCCCACCATTTGGAACGTGTTTTGCGACTTGATGATGCTCCCGGCGGTGTTTCCGCGCAGCCGCTGGTTTGCCGGACGAAAGCTCGGTTACTGGGATCACGAAGGCGATCGCGAAGTGCCTGCCATTTCGGGCGCGGCGATGCTGCTGCGCAAGTCGCTGTTCGACCGTGTCGGCCCGCTGGACGAGACCATGTTCTGCGTGGAAGATATCGATCTGTGCTGGCGCGTGCGCCGCGCTGGCTTCAGCGTCTACTACTTGGGTTCCGCGCCCATCGTGCACTATGTTGGCGGCAGCAGAGCCCACGGCAAAGCCGGCCTGCAGCGCCAGATTGCCTTTCAGTCGCTATGGCTCTATTTGCGCAAGAGCCGTGGTTCGCCGGCGCCGGCAGTGCTGAGCGTGGTGGTATTCTGCTGGGCGCTGGCCGCGTGGCCGGTCACTGCTCTCGCCGCCAGGATACTTCCCCAGGGCCGAAAGCGATCGCGCCTTGAATTTCTCAGTCTCCTTGCCCACAGCCTCCTCCAGTGGAGTCTGCTGGATAAGACGAAATTCCGCCATCACCTGGCGAAGCCGTCCATCGACAATGGAAGCGCCGGCCGCCCCGGGAAGATAAATTTTCCCTCCGCGCCCGAGGAGCACGCGCGGCCATGAAAATTGGAATTGACGCGCACGGCATCGGCGGGCATAGCTTTGCACCAGGCAACGAAACGTATTTCGGAAACCTCATCCGCGAGTTGCTCGCGATCGACAGCGAGAATGAGTACCACATCTTTGTCAATCATCCCGCCGCGATGGCCGCCACTGTGCAGGGCCGCGCCAACGCCCGTCTGGTGGCCTTGAAGCCCAGATCGCAATGGATCCAGCGGCCCTTCAGTCTGCCCGTCTATGCGCGAACTCATGGTCTCGACTTGGTGCACGTGCCCTTTTGCCGGCCGCCGTTCACCGGCGCGAAGACCGTTGTAACCGTACACGACGCCAACTTCGAATTGTTCCCCCAGGACTTCACTACCATTGAGCGATGGCGGCTGAAGTTGCTGGTGCCGGGCAGTTGCCGGCAGGCGGACCTGATCTTCACCGTCTCTGAGTATGCGAAAGCCGAACTTTGCCGGCTATACAACCTGCCTCCGCAAAAGGTGGTTGTCACTTACAACGCGGCCGACCACTTCCTAGACCGCGCAGCGGCGGCTGCCGCGTCGAACCAATCAGCCGGTCCGGCGCGGTTTGCGCAGCCCTACGTTTTCTTTGTTGGCATGATCGCGCCGAAGAAGAACCTGGTGCGGCTGGTGAAGGCGTTCGACTCCATCAAGTCGCGAAGGGGTTTGCCGCACCAATTGGTGATCGCCGGCAAGTGGGGTTGGAAGAATGAAGAGCTGACAGCCGTGCTTCCGTCGCTGCGGCATCGCGAAAGCATTCACTTTCCCGGCTATCTGACCCCCGTCGAACTGGACCGGTTCCTGCGCCGCGCGGACGCGTTCGTATTCCCTTCCCTGTATGAGGCTTTTGGCATTCCTCCTATGGAAGCGCAAGCCTTTGGCGTGCCGGTGTTGGTTTCGGACACCACCTGTTTCCCGGAAATCTATGGCAACTCGGCCGCCTATTGCGATCCCTATAGCGTCGATTCGATCGCCGCGGCGCTTGAATCCCTGCTCCTCGATCCCGCGAAACGGTCTGAGCTGATTGCTCTCGGCAAGAAGCGCGTTTCCCAGTTCCGCTGGAATCGAACCGCTCGTGTGGCCTTAGCGGGGTACCAAAGTCTTTTTCGAAAGGACCGCCAGCCGGCCCCTGAACTTGCTGGGGCTCGAACGCCATGAAAGTCGCTCTTTACTATCCCTGGCTCTATCTCCGCAGCGGCGGAGAACGCACCATCTCGGAGTTGATCGCACGTAGCCGGCACGATTGGACCCTCATCACGAACCGGTTCGAACCCGAATCCACTTTCCCGAGCCTCTCCCAGGCGAAGGTGATTGAACTGCCGCGCGTCTCTGTGCAGCGCTCTTTCAGCCATGTGGCCCGCGCCGCCTGGCGAATCGGGCGCCAAAAGCTGCCGCTCCAGGGGCAGCAGGCCCTGGTTGTTTTTTGCGAAGGGCTAGGCGATTTCGTTACCTTCCGGAATTCGCACCTCCCGGTCATTTGCCTTTGCCTGACGCCGTTGCGCGCCTCTTTTGACCCGCATTACCAGGAAGTCTATTTAAAGATGAAGGGTGCGGGCCTCCTGCGCCGGCTGTTACTCAACGCCTTCGGCGCGGCGTTCCGGGTAGCGGACCGGATCGCGTGGCGCAAATACACCAAGGTCTTCGCTATCAGCGGTGAGGTGCGTAACCGGATCGTGGCCGGCAAACTACGCGCGCCCAAAGAGATCGATGTCATTTACCCGGGCGTCGACCCCGCCGCGCATCAACCCACCGGAACCTATCTCCCGGAGTTTCTGATCCCCGGCCGGATCATGTGGACGAAGAACCTGGAGCTGGGCATCGATGCCTTTATGAATCTGATGCAGCGGCGTCCGGATCTCTCGCGTTTCCGTCTCATCATCGCCGGTTTTGTGGACGTGAAGAGCCGGCCCTACCTGGCGGCCCTGCGCGAACGGGCAAGTTCCTGTCCTCAAGTGGAATTTATTGAAGCGCCGTCGGACGAAGAGCTCTTCGCCCTCTACGGCAGAGTGTCCGCCATCGTCTATCCTCCGTTCAACGAGGATTGGGGCCTGGTGCCGATCGAAGCGATGATGTTTGGAAAGCCGGTGGTCGCCGTCAACAGGGGCGGCCCCACGGAGACAATCGTCAACGGAAGGAATGGCTTTCTGACGGAACCCGACCCCCAGGCTTTCTCCGTGGCCATGGAGCGGTTCGCCGACGATCCGGAACTAGTCCGCGAGATGGGCAAGCACGGCCGTGAGCATGTCAACCGCTTCGACTGGCGATTCTTCGTCGAGGCCATGGACAATTGCATCGATCGGGCGGTGGAAGGGGTAAGCGAAAGGAGTGCCGATGAGCCAAAATCCGCCGATTCGGGTTTTGCTTACTAAGATCGGCCTCGATGGCCATGATCGCGGCTACCGACTGGTGGCGGCGGCGCTACGTGACGCCGGCATGGAAGTAATACTCACCGGACCTTGGATGAGCGCCGCGGCCGTGGTCAATATCGCGGTTCAGGAGGATGTGGATGTCATCGGCATCAGCTCGCTCTCATTCGACCATCTCCTCATACCCGGCTTGATGGCTCGCCTGAAGAGTGACGGACCGGAGAACGTCATTGTGATTGTCGGCGGCATCGTTCCCGATGAAGACGTGCCATTGTTGATTGACGCGGGTGTGGCCGCGGTTTTCCCGCCGGGCAGCAGCTTGAAGGACCTGGTTGTCTTTCTTCGCGAGAAGGTGAGCGCCGACCGGAATCCGGACGTCGCGGGCGCCGAAATTGCGGCGGAAGAGGCCATTCATGATTGACGAACCGAAGTGCGCCACAAAGCAGGAAGCTTGGGAACTCGAATTCGCGGCCTCCGCCTCGGGTAAGAAGCGCGTGAACCGGTCAGGCATCGAACTCAAGCCGATTTATACGCCGGACGATTGGGACGCCAGCCGCTTTGACGCAAACGTCGGATATCCCGGCCAGGAGCCCTACGCGCGCGGGATTTACCCCGCCATGTACCTGGGGCAGGATTGGTCCCGGCGCATGCTGATCGGTTTTGGAACGCCCGAAGATTTCAATCGCCGGCAAAGAGAGATGCTCGCTTCGGGCACTACGGCAGTCAACTTCATCCCTTGCAATTCGGTCTTCCGCGGGTATGATATTGACGAAGTCGACCCACTGCTGGTAGGAACCTGCGGCACGGCCGTCAACACGCTGGACGACATGCGGATTGCACTGGACGGCATCGATCTGGGCAATGCCAGTATCGGCATGAACGACCCCAGCCCGTTCACGCTGTTTGCGTTTGTCCTATTGCTGGCCGAGGAACGCGGCACGCCGTGGGCGGCCCTGCGCGGCACCAGCAATCAGTCCGATTACATCTCGCACTTCGTCGCCAATCACATGTTCTACCGGCTCTCGCTCGATGGCGCCCGCCGCGTGTTGCGCGACCACATCCTGTTTGTGAACCGGCACGCGCCGCGATGGAATCCGCTTTCGATCGTCGGCCAGCACATGCAGCAGGCCGGAGCCACGCCCGCCCAGGCGCTGGGATTCACGCTCTCTTCCGCCCTCTACTATGTGGATCAGTGTTGCCAGGCCGGCCTCCCGATAGACGACTTTGTTTATCGTTTTACCTTCTTCTTCGACGTGAGCATCAGCCTGTTCGAAGAAGTGGCGAAGTTCCGGGCGGGCCGGCGCCTGTGGAGCCGCCTGCTGAAGGAGCGCTTTGGCGCCCGCAATCCCCGCAGCCTGCGATTCAAGTTCCACGCTCAAACCTCAGGTGTTGACCTGACCCGCCAGCAGCCTCTGAACAACATCGCGCGGGTGGCGCTTCAAGGCATGGCGGCCATTCTGGGCGGCATGCAATCCCTGCACACCGATGCCTACGACGAAGCGCTTGCCACGCCGTCGGAAGAGACCGCGCGCATTGCGATCATGACGCAGAACATCCTGGCGGAAGAAACTGGCTTAACCGATGTCATCGATCCGTTGGGAGGCGCCTGGTACATCGAGAGCCTTACCGATGAAATGGAAGACAAGGCGCTGGAGGTGATTCACCGGGTAGACGCTTTGGGCGGCATGTTCGAAGCCGTGCGAAGCGGGTACGTGCAGCGCGTCATCGGCGAATCGGCCCGCCAGTTTCAGGCGCGCGTGGAGAGCGGCGAGCAGACCGTGGTGGGCGTGAACAAGTACCGGCTTCCGGATCATCTGGACCGTGCCAAGCCCATCCCGCGGCCCGATCCCGAGGCGGTCAACCGGCAGTATGATCGCCTTCGCCGCTACAAGAGCAATCGAAGCCAGAGTGCGCTCGAGCGCGGATTGGACGATCTCTCTCGGACGGCGGAGGACCCAGCCGCTAACGTTTACTCAGCGGTGATCGATGCGATTCGCAGGGGAGCAACGCACGGTGAGGTGGTGGGCCGCTTGCGGCGCGACCTCGGTTTCGGCCAGCCGCTGCATGTACCGTAGCGGAAGCGGGTCTTCACCGGCCCCATTATGGATTCCATCCTGCCCTACACGCTTAAATGACCTGCGTTCCTCGGATATCATGAGCATACCCTCTGCATGCGATCTCTGAGGACCACCCTCCCGCTCCGCACCTTGGCCGTTACCGGCGCAGCGGTCTTCCTATGCCTGTTCTGGTCCTGTCTACCCTCGAAGGTTCAAACGGCGATTCCTGCGTTTGCCCAGGCCGTCACCGCCATGTCGGCGAACACCAAAGCCGCCTTCGAAGTGGTTGAGCAGAAATATGAAGAAGCGCAGGCATTCACTTTGGTTGTCAACTATCGCCCGGGACAACGGTTCGATCCGTCAACCGTGAAGGTCCTGCTGGCGGATGAGGATCTTGACGCACGGATGAAACTGCTGGCCGGCCTTCAACAATACGCCTCGCAACTCGAAGCTCTCGCGGGTGGCGCAGCCACCAGCAAGGTGGAGCAAAGCAATAAACAACTCGGCGCCTCACTCAAAACGCTGGCCTCGTCGGCTCCCATCAAATCGATGGCCGGCAATGCCAGATACACGGCGATTGAGGCGAACGGCAGCGTCTCGGCGGTGGACGCACTGGGCAATTTCCTAATTCAGGAAAAGCTCCGCAAGAACCTCCCCGAGTTGATCGCCGGCATGCAGGAGCCGGTAGCGGCAATCAGGGACCTGTTCAAAGCCGATATCGGCGCAGTGGACACGAAGGGCGATGGACGCGGCCTGCGATTTGCGCTCTGGGCAACCTACACCCAATTGATTCAGAAGCAGCAGGAGTTCTTGGACGCAAATTTCAAGGATCTGAACCCCGAGCAACGCGCGGCGGAAATTGAAAAGCTGCCCGCGACGGTCAGGGCCCGGCGCCTGGCGGATCAGACCCTCGCCCAAACCGAAACTTCTCTCGATCAGCTCGTCAAAGCGAACGTCCAACTTCTGGATGCGGTGAAGACGAAAGGCGCCATGCATAGCGAAATTGACGGCCTGCGTGACGAGAGCCTGCGGATCGGCGAGTTCTATCGTTCGTTGAGCTCCACCAAATAGACGCGTCAGCCCGGCGTTACTGAGATGGCCACCCGAAGAAACGTGAATAAGGAGACAAGAATGAGCGGGTCTGGAACAGCTTCTCCGCAACCTCAACAGAGCGACGTTTACAGCGCCTTCAAGAGCCTGTACGACAGTTTGAACGATGCGTATTGGGCGGCCAGCACCGTGGAGGCGAAGGACCGCATCAGCGGCGAGCGGGATGAGGTCTATGAGGTGATGATGGACCTGGTTGCCGAAGACATCAAGTCTCGGACCGGCGATTTTCAAGCGTTGTCACAGAAGGTCACGGAGGTCAACAAGAGACTGGAGGCCTTGAGCAAGGACATCGACAGCCTTGTGGCCCGCGTTTCCGCGGCAAACGCCGTCGTCTCCGGCATCACCCAGGTGCTCAGCCTCGCAAGAGCCTTCTTTCCTTAGCCAGGAAGCTGCGTAAAGGCGACTCGGCGCACCGGGAATTTTGCTGCTGTGGCAGTGCTGAATTCACCAACTCACGCGATGGCGAACCTCTTCTTCATGTCAGACGTTCTCGCCCAGGACTCGCCGGGCATTATGCCGATTAGTGACGTGAACACGGCGTTGAAGGCCCGGTGGATTTCGTACTCGGTCAGCAACTCTGCCTGCTGAGGTGAAAGAAGCGGGCGGATATCCGCCATGAATCTGGGCGTCGCGAGTTTCGCAAACATTCTTTCTTCGGCCTGCGCGCGGCTGATCGGCGTGCCGCCGCGTTCAAGATATAGCCCGAAGCACTCGACTATGCGCACGGCATTCAAGCCCGCGAGTGTATCGAGCGCCTGAAACAGATCGAGCAGATCCCGTCCTTTATTCCGCTGCAAGAGCACGCGCATTTTCGTCGCGAGCAGTTCCTCTCGCGAAAAGGTCGAAATTTCCGCGACTCCCTCGTACCAGGGATTCCCGACGCTGAAACGGATTGTCTGTGGAGGATCGAAAGCCGCGATCTCGCGCGTGTTGATTTCCACCTTGAGCCGGATATCGCCGGAGCCATCCTCCGCCGGAACGCGAAATCGCAGTTTGGGTGCTTATGATCTAAACAAGGGTCTATCGGCCAAGAAGCAAGCCCGGCGTCCCCGCCGTAGCGGCCTACGGCAGCTTTGGCAAGTTGTAGTCGAAGGAGAAGGCGAGCCGCAATTGCCCGCCGCGAAAGTCTTTGGGCAAAGGGGGCAGCGGGTTAGACATGCTGAGGCCCGCCACCGCGGCGCGATCCAGTGGATCTGAGCCGGAGTAGTCGCTGATCACAACCTTCGCCAACGTTCCGTCGCGATTCACCGCGAATTGCAACACGGTTCGTCCGCGCCGCGTTCCCATGCGCACGCTTTCAGGCATGACGGCGAACCAATTTCTGCGCACAATCGACAGAATCTGGGCCAGGTAGGGCCGAAGGTCAGCGCCCTCCGGATCGCTCTTCAATTCCACTTGCGAGCCCATGCGTCCCGGCATCGCTTTGCTACCCGGAAGCGGGGGGACGTTGAGACCCGGCGAATCGTCACTGACCGAAAGTTGCTTCGAACCTGGCGCATGCGCCATCTCCCGCACAATGTCCGGCAGCGCCGTCTTCGGCAGCGGCACTTGTGACTGCGCATTGGGAACAACCGGCGCCGATCCCACCTTTTCAAACGGATTGTTCGCTTGAGGCGGGGGCGGCACATTCTGGGCAATCGCTCCGTTCACCGCTCCCGGCGGCGGGGGCGCCGTTGTTTGCGCGTTGATCTGGGGAGCTTCCGCATTGATCTGAGGCTGCTGGGGTTGGACAGATGGCAACTTGGCGGAGGCCGGTGGAACAAATTGACGGCGGCCGGAAGCCGATTCCTGCTGGCGCCGAACCTGCGGTGAAATGAGGTCCTGCAAGTCGAACCGCTCAGTAAGTTTGTTCTTGTTCGGCGTTCGCTGGGTCAGTTCAGGCCGGTAATAAAGCGGCGTCCGGTGGACAATGACTGTGCGCTCTTCCGACTGTCCGGTCACCAGCGAGGGGATGCGCGTTCCCGCGAAAAAGAGGACCGCATGGGCCAGCACCGAGAGAATCATGGCCGCGCGAAAATACTTGGGCTGTTCCGGGTCCCGCCAATCGCGCAGCAGGTCGAGTTCGGCGCCCGGCACCGGTAGCGGCACCGTGTGAACTTCGCCCTCCGTGATCTCGGGCGCCGGCAGTATGGAGAGACCCCTTGGCGATGCGACTGGCATATGTACTGAAAGCGCTGTCAGGAAGCCTTTTCAGGCCCGTCGCAAGAAGGGGCCCGACGATAGATGACGGCCCTCGGCCACGAGGGGTTGCCGATGGTCCCGCTCTTTTACAAACCGGAACGGGCTACGGTCCGCGTCACAACTCCAGCGTGTTCTTCGATTTTACCAAGAATAGCCTCCGCCACCTGGAGAGCCTTTGTCGCGTCTCGGCCATCCACGCGCGGTTTCTCCCTGGTTCGAACCGCGCCGACAAAGTTGCGCAGTTCCTGCAGTAAGGGCTCAGACTTGGCGATTGGCAGGGAATGAAACCCGATCTCGGGCACACCTCCGGCCCCTGTGGCGGATCGGCCCCCAGTAGCCGCCACCGAGAAAACGCTGACGTCCTGGCGTTTGTAGTCGAGCGACAGGTATTGGCCGGGTTGAAAGAGGCGCAGCTTGCGGACCCGCTCCGTCGAAATGCGGCTCGCCGTCAGGTTCGCCACGCAACCGCTGCGGAAAGCCAACCGCACATTCGCGATATCCACTTTGGGCGATAAGACTGAAATGCCGGCCGCGCGAATCTCCTCCGGATCCTCCTTCGTCAGCGCCAACACGATGTCCAGATCGTGGATCATCAGGTCCAGCACCACATCCACGTCCAGGCTGCGCGGCGAGAATTCGCTGAGCCTGTGGATCTCAAAGAACAGCGGCGTGGTAACGGCTTGGGCCAAAGCCTCGACGGCTGGATTGAACCGCTCCAGATGGCCCACTTGCAGGATGCGCCCTTTCCGGTCGGCTAGATCCGACAGGCTCCGCCCCTCCTCGGCGGAACTGGCGATGGGCTTTTCAATCAGAACGTCCACGCCCGCAGCCAGCAATTGTGCAGCAACCTCAGCATGAGTGGTGGTGGGAGTGGCCACGATGGCGGCATCCACCTGACCGGCCACGGCGTCCAGATGGGCAAAGAGCCCGCAATGGTATTCCGAAGCGACGGCCGCTGCCCTGTCGGCGTCCGTATCGCAGATGCCCACCAGATCCACATCCGCCATCTCTTTCAAGACCCGAACATGGTTGCGTCCAAAGGCGCCCGTTCCAATCACGGCTAAGCGCAGTTTCGTCATTTGCTTCGTCCCGTCCGCGGTGGAATTCGTTCTTCGGCCCGATCGGCGGCGGGCCGGTAGGCGGCGATAGCGAGTCCGGCTTCGTTCGCGCGCCGGATCGTCTCATCCTTATCCAACAGGAGGGTCCGTCCGGCGTCCACGGCCAGCGCCGTGGTCCCGGTTTCCTTCATCATCTCAATGGTAGAGAGTCCCACCACGGGCACATCGAACAGAAAGTGACCGCGGCCGTGTGAGACCTTCACCAACCGCAGCGGCCTGCCGTTGGTCAGGGTGGCGGCGCGCCGCAGCATGGCGTCGGTTCCCTCCATGGCTTCCGCCGCTACGCAGGCCTTCTCGCTGATGGCCACGCTTTGGCCGATATCCACGGACGCCAGCGCCTGCGCCACGCGGCGGCCATAGGTGAGGTCTCTTTCCTCCTCGGCGGTTGGCTTGCGCTTGGTGAGGACTCCTAACTCAGCCAGCAACGGCTTCAGCAGGCTGGTGGAATCCAGCAGCCGGATGCCTTCCTCTTTGAGGGCGCGCTGGACGCCGCCAATCAGCGCGCTGGTGTTCTTCTCGCGCAGCCCAGCTAAGACCTTGACCATTCTCCAATCGGGCTTCAGGTTGGAAAAAATACTGACGTGCTTCACCTGCCCGGTCATCATCACTTCCGAAACGCCCTCCCGTTTCAGAATCTCGATGAGCTTTCCCAACTGTCCAACGTGAATCCAGTGCAATGCGGCGGCCAGAGATTCGACTTCAGGCGCCGCTTCGCCTTCAATGGCCACCACCACCACTTCGTCGCCCAATTGCCGCGCTGTTTCAAGCGCCAGCAATGGGAATCGCCCATTGCCCGCAATCAGGCCGTATCGCTGATTTCGTTGCGCCACTCGATTCGCCTACTTCACAAAGCCCTGCCGCGAGTTGCCGATGAACTCCAGTACCTCAACTACCTCCGCCGTCTGCGGCAGTTCCTCCTGAATGCGGCTGACCGCTTGCGTAGTGTTCAAGCCCGCCCGGGTGAGGATGCGGAACAGCGTCTGCAGCGTCTCAATGGCGTCGGACGAGTATCCGCGCCGCTCTAATCCAACCCGATTCGCGCCGAAGACCTTCACCTCGCGCGTGGTCGCGATGGTTGAAAACGGCAAGACGTCCTGGTTCAGAACCGAATAGCTTCCCACCATGGCAAATCGCCCGATCCGGCAGAACTGATGAATGCCGCAGTGGCCGCCGATGTTCGCGTAATCATCCACCACCACGTGTCCGGCAAAAGTCACGCTGTTCGCAAGAATGGTGTGGTTCCCGACGATCGCGTCATGCGCCACGTGAACATAGGCCATCAGCAGGTTGCCGTCGCCAATGGACGTCACCATGCCCCCGCCTTGGGTGCCGCGATGAATGGTGACGAACTCGCGGATGGAGTTGCCGTTGCCGATGCGCGTCTCAGAGGGCTCGCCCCGGTACTTCTTATCCTGCGGCGCAACACCGCAAGAAGAGAACGGGAAGAAGACATTGTCCTCGCCGACGGTTAGCTTGCCTTCCAGGTAATTGTGAGCCATCAGGCGGGTCCGCGCGCCAATGTGAACGCCGTGGCCGACTATGCAGTAGGGTCCCACTTCCGCGGTGGAATCGATCTCGGCGTCAGGATCAACAATCGCAGTAGGGTGGATTGCCATCCGCTTGAGTTCTGACCTTAGGCCAGTTGCGTCACGGGCTCCTCGACGCTCTTCTTCTCAGTGGCCTTATCCGTCAGCACGCACATCAGAGTAGCTTCAGCCACCACTTTGCCGTCTACCTTCGCGGTGCCCTTCATCTTCGCGGCTCTGGCCTTCTTGGTGGTGATTGCCATCTCAATAACCAACTGGTCGCCCGGGACCACCGGCCCGCGAAACTTCGCTTCTTCCACCGACGCCAACAGCACCAACTTCGAGTGCCGGTCAGGAATTGACTTGAGCACCAGGACACCGCCCGTCTGCGCCATTGCCTCGACGATGAGAACGCCGGGCATCACGGGGTAATCGGGGAAGTGGCCGGAGAAGAAGGGCTCGTTCGCCGAGACATTCTTCACGCCCACAATCCGGTCGGCTTCAATTTCCACAATCCGGTCCACCAGCAGCATCGGGTATCGATGCGGCAGATAGTCGCGAATTTCATGGATATCCATCGTCGCCATAGGCAAAAGCGTATTGTACCGTGCAGGGCACGGTGGAAGCCTGCGGCCGATGGCAATCGGCCCGGCGAGTCTCCTGAACCGCGCGCGCAACCCGGCGTCGCTTATCATACAGCCAATGCACCCTCTTCTCCGCTATGCCACTGACAAGCAAGAGGAAAGCATCAACCTCCTGGAGGAATTGATCGAGTGCGAATCGCCGTCGGATTCAGCGGCTTCTGTCGCTCGCTTTGTCGACCTATTCATCGAGAAGGCCCGCGACATCGCGGCGCCGAAGGTCATAAAGAACAAAACGCGAGGCCCGCACCTCCGCCTTGAGTGCAAGCTGCCGGGCCGAAGGAAATCGGGCCAGATTCTGGGTCTTGGCCATTCCGATACGGTCTGGCCGTTAGGCACGCTGGCTGACATGCCGTTTCGCCGAGAGCAGGGCCGCCTGTGGGGTCCTGGCGCTCTTGACATGAAGGCTGGACTGGTCTTCTTCCTCACCGCTTGCCGCGCATTGCGGGATCTCGATATCCCCGTCGCCCGCAAGGTTGTTCTCCTGATTGTCTCGGACGAAGAAGTCGGCAGCGAAACCTCCCGCGCTCTCACCGAAGCGGAGGCGCAAAAGAGTGACGCCGTGCTGGTGCTGGAGCCTGGCACCGGACTTACCGGCAAAGTCAAGACCGCGCGCAAAGGCGTCGGCGATTACACCATTCGCGTGGAGGGAAAGGCCTCGCACGCCGGCGTCGATTTTCAGAGCGGCGCCAGCGCCATCGTGGAACTCGCGCATCAGATCCAGCGCATCGCGTCCTTTACCAATCTGAAACGCGGCATCACGGTCAATCCCGGCGTTGTCTCGGGAGGCACGCGCACGAACGTCGTCGCTGCCGCCGCGCAGGTCGAAGTGGACATCCGCGTGGCGAAGATCGCCCAAGCCGAGCCGCTCCACCGGAAATTCCATGCGCTGAAACCGGTCGATAAACGCTGCCACATCACGGTGGAGGGCGGCCTGAATCGTCCTCCCATGGAACGAACTCCCGCGATTGCCGCGCTGTTCAAGAAGGCTCGAACCCTTGGGCGGGAGTTAGGGGTTGACCTCGAAGAGTCTTCGACGGGCGGCGGCTCCGATGGTAACTTTACGGCCGCTCTCGGTATTCCAACGCTCGACGGTCTCGGCGCCGTCGGCGAAGGCGCGCACGCCATTCACGAAAGCATCCTCGAATCGCGCATCGCAGACCGCACGGCGCTGCTCGCGCTGCTACTTAGTAAGGTCTAGAATCTGGGCCTTCAGAGCGGTCAAGTCATTTGTAATATTTAGTTTGATTAGCTGGTTTAGGGTGGTCGCTGATAATCTCCAAACTGGGTATCTATTCCGCAACGAAAGCGCGATCAGTAATTTTGTTTTGCGGCATCCCGCCGCAGCCGCGGTCTTATCAACCGCGCTCCCGGAGCTGAAGCGATCCTTTGGTGAGGACGTCATCATTAGCCTGGAGGCTGTGAGCGACGAGGACGAGTCCCACTCTCTTTATGCAATTGTTCTTTGGAGAGGACCGGCAGAAGGCGCAGAATCCGCTCTTGCGGATTTTGACGAGCGCTGGTGGCTGAACCAACCCGCTACCCCGGGACTCACCTTTACATACGAACTTATATAATGGCCTCTCCTCTTTTCGACTGGTCAGGCTATCTTACGCTGGCAAACCGGCTGGCGGCCAACCCCCTGACGCGTAGCCTCTGATTACGAGTCGGCCTCGACCCGAATCGCGGATCGAATGAACGTCCAACTGAATAGGGCCCGTTTGTCAGCTCTTGCCCACGGACTCCCGGTACCCTAAGCCCGCCCCCGCACAGAAGCTCCCATCTTCCCTCCCCATGCGAAACTGAGATTTGCGCATTGTTCGGGACGGCATCTATTACGCTTGCGGCTTAACGCTATTCGGTCTTCTGCTATCGAACTTTTTCAACCCCTGGCTGGGCATTCCCTTTTATCTGCTGGCGCTGTTTTGCCTGTACTTCTTTCGCGACCCGGAACGGCGGGTTCCCTCCGCCGACGTCATGGTTGCGCCCGCCGACGGCAAGGTGGTTTCCATCCGCCAGATCTCAACGGACCGGACCCGCATCAGCATCTTTCTGAACATCTTTAACGTGCACGTGAATCGCTCTCCGGTGCCCGGAACCATCACCGCGATAGATTACCGGCGCGGCGCGTTCAAAATAGCCAGCCTCGAAGGGGCTTCCGCTCAGAATGAGCAGAACGTCTTTACTGTCGATAGCGGCGGCGCCGAAGTGATCTTCAGCCAGATTGCCGGTTTTGTTGCGCGGCGTATTGTCTGTTACAAACAACCGGGCGACGCCGTTGAACGCGGCGAACGAATCGGCTTGATCAAATTCGGGTCGCGAATGGATATTTTCTTCGGCCCCGATTGGTCGCTCGCCGCCCAGACTGGTCAAAAAGTGCAGGCCGGTGTCAGCGTGCTGGCCACGCGCAACACGCGGAACTCCGCCCTATGAAGGAACCGCGCCCATGAAGGGCTTGAGCCTCAGAGAGCGGCTGATCGATCCCCGCTCGCCAGACCGTAGGCCGCGGCGCGCTGCCTACATTTTGCCCACGCTCTTTACCAGCGGTAACGTGTTTCTTGGTTTTGTGGCCATTCTGCAGTGCTTTGAGGGCGCCCTTCTGGCCCAATCCGGCAACTTCGGGCCAAACGATCATTTCGCCCTCGCCGCGAAATCCATTGGCTTCGCGGTCTTCTTCGATGGCCTGGATGGCCGCATCGCGCGAATGACAAACACCGTCAGCGATTTTGGCCGCGAGATGGATTCGCTCGCCGACGTCATCACCTTCGGCATCGCGCCGGCAATTCTCGCTTTTGTCTGGGGAGTGCAGTTCGCCGCGCCATTGCAGAGCCCGGACATCGCCAGTCACCTGATCCGGTTCGGTTATTTCGCGGCGTTCTTTTACCTGATCTGCGGCGCGGCCCGCCTGGCACGGTTCAATGTGCAGACCAATCCGAAGCCCAAGAATCCGGGACGGCCAGATCGCAAGTACTTTGTCGGCATGCCGATTCCCGCCGCGGCCGCCTTTGTCGCCGCAGTGGTCTTCTTTCTCGATTCGGCGCCGCTGCGCGACCTTACGGTCTCCATCACCTGGCTTGCGGCAGTCGGCATCCTCGGGCTCCTGATGGTCTCCACCTGGCGCTATCCCAGCTTTAAGCAACTCAGCGTCTCGAAGCCCCGTTCGCCGCTAGTGTTCATCGTGTTAGCCAGCATCATCTTTCTTATTTCGGGGTGGCCGCACGTCGTGCTCCTGCTGATGTCCCTGACCTATGCCCTCAGCGGCATCGTCATTCGGGTCAGCGGCATTATCCGGAGACGGATTAGAAAAGCGCCGCCGGCTGCGCAACCGGAGCATCAAGTTGGCTAAACTTTCCACGCGCCGGCTGGCCTTGGTCGGTGCTGAAACTCTGTTGGGGCGTGAGCTTTTGGAGGTCCTCGAAAAAGCGTCACTCAAGGCGGCCATCCAGTCTTTCTCCGCCACTGCCGAAGGCAACTTCGCCGAACAGGAGGGGGAGGCCATCTTCCGGCAGCCATTGGACGCGTCGTCCATCGGCGAATTTGACGCGGTGTTGATGGCCGGCTCGCAACCCGGCGCCGATCGATGTTACGAACTGGTTCGCGCGAATGGGAACAAGCCCGTGCTCATCGATGCCGCGGGATTGCTGGATGGGGCGCCCGAAGCGCGCATTGCCGCGCCCTTGATCGACCCCGAGATCGAACGCGCGGACTGGCTTTTTGTGCTGGCCCATCCCGCCGCAGCCATGTTGGCCCTGCTGCTGTCAAACCTTTCGACGAATCTCCGCCTCCCAAGCGCACAGGCCGTAAGCGGGACGTTGGGCGCGGGTCAATTGGACAGTGCTGTCATTAATATCTTCGAGCCGGCCAGCGAACGCGGCAAGCGCGGCATCACCGAATTGCAGCAACAGACCACCAGCCTGCTTTCGTTCCGTCCCCTGGATAAACAGGTCTTCGATGCTCAGTTGAGCTTCAACCTTCTGCCCGCGTTCGGCGAACAGGCCCAGCCGGCTCTTGAGGCGGCGGAGCAGCGTATCGAAAAGCATTTGGCCACGCTTCTGGGCCGGCTCGCGGGAACGGCGCCCATCCCCATGCCCTCGTTGCGCTTGACGCAAGCCCCGGTGTTTCACGGCTACTCGGCGTCAGTCTGGACTGAGTTTACGGCGCCGGTGAGCGTGGAACGAATCAGTGAAGCGCTGGTTTCCGCGCAAATCGAGGTGCGCCGTGCCGGCGAAGAAGTACCTACCAATGTGGGTGTCGCCGGGCAGAGCGGCATCCAGGTAGGCGACATTCGCATCGACCGCAACAATCCTCGTGCGGCGTGGCTCTGGGTGACGGCCGATAACCTGCGCCTCCGGGCTGACGCCGTGGAAGAAATATTACTTGGGCTTGAGGCTTCACGATGAACAGGCGCGGATTCTATGCAGTGTTTGCCATTGCGGCCGCTCTGACGGCCAGTTGCGGCTACCAGGTGGGCGGCCAAGGCGATCTCATTCCGAAATCGGTGAAGACCATCGCCATCCCTCCGTTTCGCAATCGATCTATTTATTACAAATTGAACGATGGCATTCCGAACGCGCTCATTCACGAATTCAAGGCGCGCACGAAATATGAGATCGTCAATGACCCCGCGGCCGCTGACCTGGTACTCACAGGCGATATCGCCACTGTCACTGCTGTTCCAGGCGTCTATGACCCGGCTACCTCCAAGGCCACATCCGTCGAAGTTAGTGTCCGGCTCAACCTGCGTTTGGTGGAGCGCGCCACCGGTAAGGTTCTGTATCAAAAAGACCAGGAGTATCGCGACAGCTACGAGATCTCCGAGGATCCTTCGAAGTACTTCGACGAGGCCGATTTCGCCTGGGACCGCGTCAGCCGGACCATCGCCAATCGAACGGTCAGCCTTCTGCTTGAGGCGTTCTGATGACTCCCGAACAATTTCTGGGACGGATCAAGAGGCGGCAAGTCGCGGCGATTTATCTCTTCCTCGGCCCTGAGCCGTACATGCGGCGCATCTGCCGTGAGGCTCTGGTGGAGCAGGTTCTGCCGGGGAACAGCCGCGCCGATGGCTTCAGCATCGTGGACCTGAGTGAAACCAACCTGACCGCGGTGCTGGACGATGCCCGATCGCTGTCATTGTTCGCGGCAGAGCGGGTGCTGTGGGTGATGAGCGCCGAGACCGCCTTGCCGCGGAAGCTGACGGCCGCCGGCTCGGAAGACGACGGAGAGGAAGGCGTCAGCCCCGCCGGCCAGTTGGCAGCCTACAGTAGATCTCCGACGCCCGGCACTGTCATCGTGTTCGATTGCAGCCGCTATGACTTTTCAGGTGACGACAAGGCCAAACTGGACCGCGTCACTAAGTTCTATGAAGCGATCCCCGATGTGGTCGAGTTCCGGCCGTTGCTGCCGGAGACGATTCGCGGACTGGCGCAAGATCTCGCCCTTCAGTACAAGATCCAACTCGGAACTCAGGAGCTCGGGCTGCTGCTGGACGCCGTGGGCGGCGATGCCAGCCGTCTGACCGCGGAGATGGAGAAGCTGTTCCTGTACGTCGGGACTGCCCGCAAAATCACTGCGGAGGATATCCGTCAGTTAGTGCCGAATGCCTCGCAGACCACCATCTTCCTGTTGGTGAGCGCGTTGGGACGCAAGGATCGCCGAGGAGCGCTGAAGTCGCTGGATCTTCTGGTGCGCGATGGCGAATACCTGCCGCTGGCGCTGACCTTCCTCGGCACACAGTTTCGGCTCGCCTTAGCGGCGAAGGAAGCGAATATTCGAAATTCGCAACAGGCCCTGAGCCACTTCCTGAAGCAGGGTGTCCGAATGTGGCGGGACCGCGCGGAGCAAGTGATCCGAACGGCTGAAGCCTTCACGCCGAACCAATTGCAAAACGCATTGAAGTTGATTTATGAGGCAGACAAGGGTTTGCGCGACACCCGCCCGGACGACCGCGTCATTATGGAGACGCTGGTGCTGGCCATGACGCGTTAGGGTGCCACCATGCGGATCCCGGCACGAATTCAGTGGGAACCGGGAATGGGAGCCGCTGGTGTTTGGGGCCCAAATCCCAAACGCCACTCTCATTCCCGGGAGCAGACATTGCCGCATCAGGGAGTCCACCAAACTCCCATCCCGCACACAGTTGTGTCATAAGGCTGTTCCGAGCCGATGCCCCCGAACTGACAACTCTTTTAGTTTCTGTTATTTATAAGTTTTTCAGAATTTGTGACTGCCGAAAATAGACCAGCGCCGATACCGCCAGTCTCCCGATTGGCCCCCTCGCCGGTAGCTTTGAAGACGGTCACAACCCCAACCGCCCTTCTAAAGCCTTGAGGAATTGGGCACTTCCCCTCTTGGCCGCGCTAACCCCGACGCGAAGCGCTCGACACTCGCGGGATGACCCTTTCAAACCTGCTCACCGAAACAGCCGGCACCGTGCTTATTCGCTGCGGCGCCGATGTAGATGCGTTCTTCCTTTCTCAAGCCGGCGACACTTTCATTGACTGGTTTAATCGCCATCTTGCCGGAAATGCGCATTGGACGAACCGCTGGCTGGGCCATACCGCTGATGTGCGAGCGCGCTTCACGAAGATCTGGGACCAGATCCCTGCCATTTTCGGAACCGGGACCATCGGCCTGGTGCAGTTCAGCGCACTGGTCTGCATTCTGATCAATGAGGTTGGCCGCGACCTGCTACCCCTGTGTGAGGGCTGCGGGCGCCCTGGATACCCCGGCCTTGCCTACCCGTTCAGCACTATTCGCGGCGTGAAACAGACTTACAACAGCTCACCCCTGAACCTATTAGCGGGCGACCTCTTTTTCGCCGACAACGCCTTCTGGGAAGCGCACCACACAAAACCGCTGGCCGTCGCCGTTCGGAGCCACCCCGATCTGCGGGCGGCGTGGAACACGTCAACCTACCCCGGGGCCGTCTTTTCCACCAGCCTGAACCCAGCCGTCACTGGCTTTATCCAGGAGGCCGACTTCTTCAAATTCCGGGGCCGAGGCTTCATTCAAGCCACTTGGCGCGCGAATTACAAAGAGATCGTCACCTGGGTTCAGCAGTACGCCGGCAGCCAGCCCGCGGTCGCGCAATATGCCGCGCTCTGGAAAGGCAAAGACGCTGACACGGTCGCCACCCAAAGTTCGAACCAGGACTGGGACGCGCTCTTCCTGGAGACGGATTTGGTGGTGGCCTGCGCGGCCATCGGGCTTCACAACCGGGCGAGCGGAAACTACCTGCTACTGGCTCACGATGCAGAGACCTTATCGCTCGGCGAGGACCGCCCGGGCACACTCTTCCGCATGGGCTACCGCATCAGTGGGGCTGCGGTTTACGCGAAGCTGTTTCAGGATCGCGTGATTGAACTGCTTACAACATTGAACTACCTGCGCCCCAGCCTCCCGAGTCATAATCGCTAACTAATAGGGAATATTAGTACTTTTCACAGGGGATGGCGCTTTAATTGGAGGGAATGCCGAATGGCCTCCGGACATGCCGTTATAGGAGCGTAATACGGCCCACGTGCGCTCAGAGGCAATTCTTCGTTCAAGATGCCCCAGTCTACGTCAACTCGGTCCGGCAAATGAGCTTGACGGGCGAAAACATTCGGCAATGCGTCAGCTCAACCCATAGCTTTCTATCCCTAGAAACCTATGCTATGATCCGAAACACATGGCGCGTCTCCTGTCAAAACCTTTGCAAGGCTCGCTCAGCCTGCTGATTCTGAAAACCCTCAGCCGGGGCCCGCTTCACGGCTACGGCATCACGAATCATCTCCAGCAGATTTCGGATGACGTGCTGCAAGTGGAAGAGGGCTCGCTCTACCCGGCGCTGCATCGGATGGAACACGAGGGCTGGATCAGCTCGGAATGGGCCACCTCCGGCACAAACCGGCGCGTTCGTTTTTACAAGCTGACCGCGAAAGGAAAGCGGCAACTGGAGCAGGAAGAGAACGACTGGAGAGAGGTCACCGCTGCTGTGACCAGGGTTTTGAATTTCGTTTAGAGGAGAGACGCGATGGGATTACTGGCAAGACTGAAGAATAGCCTCGGCCGCGGGACTCTGCATCGGGATGCCGCCGACGAACTCGCCTGGCACATGGAGCAGCGAACCAGGGAGTATCTTGACCAAGGCATGCCGATGGACGAGGCGCGGGCGGCGGCGAAGAGACGTCTCGGCAACCTGACATCTCTGCAGGAGAAGACGGCCGAATCCGACCTGATTATCTGGCTGGACTCGCTGAAGCGCGACCTTGCCCTGGCTTTCCGGATGCTGTTCCGGGCGCGCACGGTGACGGTGGTTGCGATTCTATCGCTGACGTTGGGTATTGGCGCCAACGCGGTGGTCTTCACGCTGATGAAGCAGGTTGTGCTGGACTATCTTCCCGTCCCCGAACCCAGCCAGTTGATGATTCTGCACAGCCAGGATCCCGAGTCCGGCCACACTTACGGCAATGGGATGCAGAGCAGTTTCTCATTCCCGCTCTATCAGGATCTCAACGCGGCGACAACAGGTATTTTCCAAGGCATTCTGGCATTTCGTGGGATAAGCGTCAGCTTGGCGGGACCCGAGGCGACGGAAACGATCAGCGGCAATATGGTCTCAGGCAATTTCTTCGACGTGCTGAAGGTGACGCCTTGGCGCGGGCGGCTCTTCTCAGCCGCGGACGACCAAAGGCCTGGAGCGAACCCCGTGGCCGTGCTGAGTTATGGCCTGTGGCAACGGGTGTTTGGAGGAGATCCCGGCATCATCGGGCGGAGTGTTCCGTTGAACCAGCATCCCTACCTGGTGGTGGGAGTAACTCCGCCGCAGTTCTATGGCATCGATGTGAGCAATCGTTCAGATCTGTATGTGCCGATCTCGATGAAGGACGATCTGGAGCACGACAAGCGGAAGCTCACTGACCGGCTGGACCATTGGTCCAGCCTCATGGGCCGTTTGAAGCCAGGTGTCTCAACGCAGCAGGCAAGCGCGGCGCTGAGCGTGATCTATCCTCCCCTTCGCGACCAGGATCTTGGCTTCATGAAATCACCGACGGAATCCTTTAGAAAGTTATTCGCCCAGAAAAAGATCGTGCTAAGTTCCGGCGGCAAGGGGTATGCCGATCTACGCGATCAATTGAGCGACCCGCTGAAAATCCTGATGGCGATGGTGGGCATCGTGCTGTTCATTACCGTGGTGAACGTTGCCAACCTTCTGGTGGCCCGCGGCGTGGCGAGACACCGTGAGATGGCGATCCGGCTTTCCGTCGGCGCCGGAAAGATCGCGCTGATCCGGCAGTTGCTCATTGAAAGCATTGTGCTGGCGTTATGCGGCGGCGCACTTGGCGTTGCGGTGGCCTATAGTTGCACGCCCGTACTGCTTCACCTTCTCAGCTTCGACTTGAGTTCGGCCAGCATTTCCGCGCGTCCCGATTGGCACGTCGTCCTGTTCGCGGCGGCTGTGACGCTTCTGGCCGGGGTCGGCTTTGGGCTTCTGCCGGCATGGCAATCCACACGCGCTGACGTATCTTCCACTCTGAAGTCCGAGGGAAGCTGGGGCAACACGGGCCATTCGTTTTGGCTTCGGCGCGGCCTGGTGGTGGGGCAGGTGGCGTTGTCGCTGATCCTGGTCACCGCGGCGATGCTATTCACACGAAGTCTACAAAATCTGGAGACCATCGACGTGGGATTCAACACCGCGAACCTTTTGAAGTTCCAGGTGAATCCGCTGCAAGCGGGATATTCGCAGCAGCGCATCAAGACCTTCGCGGAGACGCTTCGCCAGAGCCTCGCGACTACTCCAGGCGTGGTGAGCGCATCGATCGCCACCGTCCCAGTGCTGCAGGACTCGGACGAAGGGGGCAACATCACCGTGGAAGGAGCGCCAACCCCTACCGGCCATGACGACAACTCCGATGCCTATGACAAGAACCTGGTCAGCCCCGGCTACTTCTCCGGGATGCAGATTCCGGTTCGGAGCGGCCGCCAATTCGGTGAAGCCGATTCCCTGCCCTCTTCGAAGGTTGGGGTAGTGAATGAAACGCTCGTAAAACGCTATCTTTTTGGCAAGGACCCCATCGGTATTCATTTCGGCTTCGGCGGCGGTCAGGTGGCCTTGGACTACACGATTGTCGGCGTGGTGGCCGACAGTAAGCACATGGGGATTCGCTCGAAAATAACGCCGTTCGTGTATCTGCCTTATTTAGCGAGCGACGAGCTTTCGTCCCTTACGTTCTATGTCCGGGTGCGCCCCGGCATGGAATCCTCGGCGATGCAGAGTATTCGGGGCTTAGTGCATGGGCTGGACGCGAGCATCCCGGTGAACGATCTGGTCCCATTGCGCGAAGTCATCGACGAGTCCCTCTTTGTAGAGCGGTGCCTGGGCTTTCTCTCTCTTGGCTTTGCCGTGCTGGCGACGTTGCTGGCTATCGTTGGGCTGTACGGCGTGATGTCATACTCGGTCAATCAACGCCAGCGTGAACTTGGCATCCGCATGGCTATTGGCGCCAGCCGCGAGCGCGTGATCACCATGGTGTTGCGCGAGTCGGGAGTTCTGGGCGTACTTGGCGTTGTCTGCGCGGTTCCTTGCGTACTCGGCACCGCGAGCTATCTGCAATCGGCGCTCTACGGAGTGAAGCCGAACGACCCAGCGGTGTGGTGCTCGGCCGCGGTGCTGCTGATCGCGGTGGCGCTTTTGGCGGGATTCGCTCCCGCGTGGCGAGCTGCGCATATTGACCCGAATGCCGCGCTTAGGGATCAATAGGTGGGCCAGCAACGGACTGCTTATCCCGGCTACTGTGGCTTAAGAAAACGGAGATGCCTCCGCGCAGAGCCTCGCGAGCTTGCCGGTCACTACTTCACCCTGAATGTTGGACTGTCCTCGGGGCACGCCGAAGAATTCTGCCAACTGCCTCCGGCCACCCGTACCTGCGATTCCTTACGCTACAATCGACTGAGTGCGGCGCGCCCTTATAGTCTTGCTCCTAAACATCATGGGCTTTCTGTCGATTGCTCCGGCTCTCGCCAGTAATGCGCGTGCGGTGCAGCCACTTCCTTCTTGTTGCCGCGCTCATGGTCAACACAAATGCGCTATGCAGGTTCACTCCAGCGCCTCGGGGGCTGAACCGGCCGTTTATTCACTCTGCCATCGGTACCCTTTGGTTCCCGCTGCCGGGACCGCCGCGGTCAGCTCGTTGGTCTTTTCTCCCCAGGTGTCTCAGTTATTGTTTGACGCCGCTGCCAGCCACCTTGCCGTCCGTGTTCAAGTCACCGCGCGTTTGCGGTTTTCTTTCGAACGAAGCCGCTGCAAGCGCGGCCCTCCCTCCTTCCTCTCGTAGCTGAAAATCTCTAACCACTAGTTGCCAGCCAGCATAAGTGTGCCTTTTTTAAGAGGAAGAAACAATGAAAAGAGTATTCCGGCGGGTTTCAGCGGCGCCATGCGTCCTGGAGCGAAAGCTCGCATTCTGTTTGTATATCTCCTTCTCCTTTCTGTACGTTTCCCCGCTTCACGCGGCGATCTTTGGAAGAATTCAGGGAATCGTGCATGACCCTCAACACCGGCCCGTGGCCGGAGCATCGGTAACCTTGCGGGCCGTGACCTCCGATTGGTCTCAAACCGCGCAAACGAACGACAACGGCGAATTTTCCTTCACCAGCGTGCCGGTGGGGGATTACAAGATTACCGTCGTTCAATCCAAGTTCGAGACTTCTGAGCAGGCCGTCACGGTGGTTTCCAGTTCGTCGCCGGTCCTTCACTTTCAACTGGCCATTGCGGCCTTGAATCAAACTGCCGTAGTCGCCGGCCAGGCCGAACAGGCTCCGATGGATTCGGTAACCCCTACCGTTCTGATCGATCGTGAGGAC
This sequence comes from Acidobacteriaceae bacterium, assembly GCA_903970405.1. GTDB lineage: Bacteria > Acidobacteriota > Terriglobia > Bryobacterales > Bryobacteraceae > CAJCIT01. The sequence goes on from CAJCIT010000298.1 coordinate 34,198, forward strand.
ATCGCCCAGACTCCCGGGGCCGACCGCACCAATAGCATGGCGATGATTACCGATTACGTGCCCGCCGCGTACGTCACCCACGACATGCTGCACATGCGCGGAGGGCATCAGGTGGATTGGCTTATCGATGGCGTGCCCGTACCGAACACCAATATCGCCACCAATCTCGGCCCCCAGATCGACCCCAAGGACATCGATTATCTCGAAGTGCAGCGAGGCAGCTACGCCGCCGGCTACGGAGACCGCACGTACGGAATCTTCAATATCGTGCCCCGAACCGGGTTTGAACGCGATAACCAGGCTGAGCTGGTGACCTCTTTCGGTAATTGGTACCAAACCAACGATCAATTGAACTTCGGAGGGCACACTCAGCGCTTCGCTTATTACGTGAGTGTCGCCGCCGATCGCAGTAACTACGGTCTGCAGCCTCCGGTCGGACAGGTTGTTCACGACGCGGACAACGGCTACGGGGGCTTCGCGTCCTTCATATTTAACGCCAGTCCGTCAAATCAATTTCGGCTGGTGGCCTCATTGCGCCAGGATTATTATCAGATCCCCATCGATCCTGATCCTAATTCTTCAGGAAATGCGGTCTACCCCAGTTACGGCCTTCGCGATAGCGAACGTGAACCCGATGGTTACCTTACTTTCTCATGGGTGCACACATTTAATCCAAACCTGCTGCTGACCGTTTCACCCTTCTACCACTACAATCAGGCCAGCTATAACGCCTCGCTGAACGACGTGCCAGTGATCTCGACTGTGCACCAGACCGCTAACTATGGCGGCATGCAAGCCGGCTTAAACGTAACGTCCATCAAGAATAACGATATTGAGCTAGGCGCCTATGGCTTCGCCGAGCACCAGAGCAATTACTTCAATAACGTTTTCACCGATTGCGCGCCGGATTGCCAGAACTTCGGCGCGTCCTCGGCCGGCGTGACCGGCGGACTGATGGAAGAGTACCTTAGCGACCGGTTCAAGGTGACTTCGTGGTTAACGCTCATTGCGGGTGTTCGCGAATCGCACTTCAGCTCGCCGGCCGTGGGGACCCAGCCGCATAACGTGGAGAACGCGACGGACCCGCGCTATGGCCTCGCCGTCAAAATCCCGCGCATCAACTGGGTCTTTCGCGCCTTCTACGGCGAGTTCTATCAAGCGCCTCCGCTCCTTACCGCCACCGGTCCGGTGAGCGAGTTAGCCGACAGCCAGAATCTGACGTTCGCGCCCCTCCGCGGAGAGCGCGATAAGGAGTATCAATTCGGCGTCATGATCCCCTTTCACGGTTGGGTGCTTGACGAAGACACCTTTCAAACAACGGCGCGGAACTGGCTGGACCACAGCAATATCGGCGAATCGAACATCTTCTGGCCGCTTACCTGGGACGCCGCTTTGATTCAGGGCTGGGAAACCACACTGCGCTCCCCTCGCCTCTGGCATCGCGGCCAATTCCATCTGGCCTATTCGAATCAGATCGCCCAGGCCAAAGGGCCATTCACCGGAGGCTTGATTTGCCCGATTCCGATACCCGCCGGATGCGAACAAGCCGGAGGATATGCACCGGTGGATCACGATCAGAGAAACACACTGAATCTGGGTTTCAATGCTACTCTTCCCTGGCAGGCGTTCGCGTCGACGAACGTGTACTACGGCTCAGGATTTACTAACGGGATGCCGGACGCCCAATATCCAGGAAATTATCTGCCACAGCACACAACCTTCGACATTGCCCTGGGGAAAAGCTTCGGCGAGAAATACAGGATCTCTTTGAACGCCCTGAATGTGGCGAATCGCCGGGTATTACTCGACAACAGCCTGACGTTTGGGGGTTTCCACTATAACGACCCGCGGCAAATCTACGTCGAATTCCGTTACAGGTTTCACTATTGAAGAAGATTCTCGCGCGGGCCGGGGGCGTGCAGCGTTAGGAAGGAGCGGCATGGGGCATTTCGAACATCTTCTCGGCGGAAAGGAGACGAAGCTCTTCGACCCTCAGGATCCTTCTTCAGGCAAGGGCGCCGAGGTGCTGGATGCCAGCGTGATCAAGCGTGGGGATCGATGGTGGATGTATCTTGCAGGCCAGTCTCACGGATATGGCGCTACGCAGATCTACAGCGCTGCACCCGATCCAGGCGCACGCCTGTCCCCGGCAGGCTGGAAACTGACTCGAGATGAAACCGGCGAATTGATGCCTCTCGCGGGACGGAGCGCGAGCCGCGCGTGGGACGGTAATGGCGGCCGGCACTGCCCCGCGTAAGTAAGGGGATGGGATCCGCACAAGCTCGAATGGGTTGAGCGAATCTACTATGCGGGAGCGGCGGAGAACTTATGGGGACCCTATACGATCGGTTTCTTGGAGTGGAACGGGGAGGCTTGGATGGATCAGCCCACACCTGTGTTTGCCCGACGGAGGAATGGGAACACGGTAGCGTCTACGAACCGAACCTCATTTTTCACGGTGGCAAATGGAAGATGTGGTACGTGGCGGGGTCGAACCATGAAAACCACCTGGTGCAGGGCTACGCCGAGAGCGACGATGGAATGACCGGATGGAGCACACACACGATCTTCGCCGCACCCGAGATGAAGATGTTCGATTTCAGCGTCCGTGAGCGAGCAGGCTCATTCGACGCGATCTTTGCGCGCGTTTGGGTCGGAGAAGGCAGCGCGCCCGCCGAGACCGGATTGTGGTGGTGCCGATCAGAGGAGCCCTCGGGAATTCTGGCCGATTGGAGCCAACCGGTACAGATCATCACGGCAGGAGATCGCGGATGGCACAGTGGGCCGTGGAAGCCCTCATTCCAGTTCGCCGAGGAGAACGCAAACCACGCGTTCGTGTTCTTCGACGGGCTTTACCGAACCAGCAACCCTGGTCCATTTCCGTTCGCCTTTACCCTTGGGTGCCTTGAAGTTGACCTGCCGATAACAGGTCGAATTGCGCATTTTCCCCAGGCGGTTAGGTAGTACCACCCATTGCTTTACTACATTTTCAGCGATATTGTTTGGAGAGGCAGGGAATCGTCCGAAGGGGCTGGCTCCCGTCCACCTTTACCCCCAGGAGAAGGCAATGGCGTCGACGGTTTGGAAAGGCTATCTCAGCTTCGGTTTGATTTCGATTCCGGTCCGCCTCTTTGCCGCGGCCCGCTCTGAGCGTGTCAGCTTCAACCAGATTCATGAGGTCTGCGGCAGCCGGATCAAACAGCAGATCTTTTGCCCCACCTGCGAAAGAGTAGTGGAGCGCAGTGAGCTGGCCAAGGGATTCGAGGCCGAAAAAAACCGCTTCATCATTGTGGAAGACGAAGAAATTAAGAAGATCGCTCCCGCTTCCAGCGACACGATGGAGATCCTGGAGTTTGTGCACGCCGACCAGGTGGATCCAATCTACTTCGATTCGTCGTATTTCATGGTTCCCGAAGAGGCCGGAAAAAAGGCCTACCAACTTCTCCTCGAAACCATGAAGAAATCCGGCTACAGCGCGCTGGCCAAAATCGCCATGCACCAGCGGGAATATACCGTGATCATCCGCCCGCACGCGAACGGCTTAACTCTTCATACAATGTTTTACCCGGAGGAAGTTCGCGAGGTGTCCGAATATGGTCACTCCGACAATGTAAACCTCAAGCCTCAGGAGATCGCGTTGGCGGAACAACTGGTGGAAGGCCTGGCCGCCGACTTCGAGCCCCAGAAGTACCACGACGAGTATCAGGCCAAGCTGCTGCAGATGATCGAGGCGAAACGCGAAGGCCAGGAAGTGAAGGGCGAAGAACCGCGCAGGCTCGCTCCAGTCATCGATCTGATGCAGGCTCTGAAAAAGAGCCTCGGGGAACTGCCGGAAAGAAAGCCGGCCGCTCAACAGGCCGCTCCCCGGGTTGCCGCCGAGCCCGTTGCGCCCAAGTCGGGGCGAAAGGCGGCTCGGGGCTGATCGCACGAGTACGGCTTACGCCACCTGTTTATCCAGCAATTCCATCTCGATGCTGTCAGGGTACGCCGATGGCGCACCGATTGTCCTGAGTTTGCCGGTTTTGCCCTTCTTGAGACGACGGACGACGCTCCGGCGCGCACGCAACAGGCGAATCCGGACGGCCGTCTCAGTCCATCCGTGCCGTTCGGCAATCTCCTGCACTTTATACCCTTCAATGTAGTGGCCTTCCAGCACCACCCGATCATTGGGCCGGCAATTGTCCAGAATCCGGCCCGCATCGATGGCGGCCAGGTTCATCCTGGGCGGCGCCACCAGGTCCGGAAGCTTTTGGGTCTGCGGTTCACGGCGAAGGTAGGACCGGTGGATGTTTAAGGCGATGCTATTGGTCCAAGTGAGAACGAGACTGGGATCCCTCAGTTGGGTCAGGTGTTCCCACCCTTTGGTCCAAGCCGCCTGTGCTGTGTCGAGCGCGGAATCATAGGCAAGCCCACGCGATATCAGAAACCTTACTGTCAGCGGGAATCCGCGCTGGTAAGCGCTACCGTACTCTTCTCTGGTCATTTCGGCTCACTCGCTCCTGATTCCCGAGAGGCAGTTTTCATGCCACACAGGGAGCCACTATGCTCTTTCACCTCCAAATCGCTCACTTCATGCACTCAGAGAACGTATGTTTCCATCGGGGAATCAATGAGTTGCAGGAATTTAGGGACAGACAACAAATAGTGGGTAAACGCCAATCCGCCCGACGGGGATTAGCGCCACAACGCGGGAAAGGGCCCTTTTGTTGCTGCAAAATTTGCCGAGGACGCGGCCGATTCTTCCGTGAATGGCCGCCCGGGGTGCTGGTTTGCGCACACTGACCGCATACGGTCACCATCGCCACCTTAACCTTGAGTCGACGATGCCCGAGGTAGATAGTAGCCGCCGCTTGTCAGGTCATCTTCCACCAAAGGCTAGTAGCAGCTCAATGCGAAAACTGGCCAGTGTCCACGAGCGAGCCATTATCCATTTCTAACTTATGTTTAGACGGTGCGGCGGCCGCACTTGGACGTGGCGTTGCCGCGCCTACACCCTCGGCAACTCAAACAGCAGCCGGTCAATATCGTCCGGACTGATATAGAAATGCGGCGACGTGCGCACCCACCCCTGTCGCGGGGCGGCCGCAATCTTTTCGCGCTTCAAATCGCTCACCAGAACACGGCAGTCGATGGTCGGATGGCGGAAGCTCACGATGCCGGCCGCGGTTTCCGGCGTGCGCTCAATCAATGTTTCGTACCCGCGCTCGCGAACGCCCTCGTAGATCCGCCCGGCGAGCGAGAGCACGGCGGCTGACGCGGCCTCGGCGCCCACCTCGAGCAACAACTCGAGCGAGGCCCGCTGGCCGAAGCAGCCGATGGTATTCAGCGTTCCACACTCAAACCGCGCGGCATCCGGACGGAGAGTCATGTCGCGGGAGGCATAGTCGGCGTAGCTCGCCGAGTTGGTCCAGCCAAACTCCACCGGTTCGATCGAATCGAGCAGTTCGGCACGCACAAAGAGTACGCCGTTGCCTTCCGGCCCCAGCATCCATTTATGCCCGTCCGCGGCCAGCGCGTCAATGCACGACGCCTTCACGTCAATCGGAAAGACGCCCATGCCTTGAATGGCGTCGACAAAGAAAAAACAGTTATGGTCGCGGCATGCGCGGCCGATAGCCGTCAGGTCCACGCGGTAGCCGCTGAGATAGTTCACATGGCTGATGGCAAGCAAACGCGCCCCGGGTATCGCCTCTATGATCTTGTCGACGGGGTCGTAGATCGAAAGCCAGGTGATCTGGACGCCGCGGCCGGCAAGACGCAGCCACGGGTAATAGTTTGCCGGAAACTCTTCCTTGAAGGCAACGATGCGGTCGCCCGATTTCCAATGGATCCCCATCGCAATGGCCGCGATCCCTTCGGACGTGTTCTTGACGATGGCGATTTCGCGAGGCGAGGCGTTGATCAGCTTCGCCGCGGCCTCCCGCAGACCTTCCCAGGCCGCCATCCAGACGTCGTAATGCAGGCTGCCGTAGTGAAGCGAATCGTCGGCCAGCCACTTCATGGCTTCCGCCGCCCGGCGCGGCAGGGGCGACACAGCGGCGTGGTTGAGGTAAATTAACTCACGGGTAACCGGAAATTCTTCTCGGTATCGCTCATGGACCGGCGCCGTCTCGGGAGATTGGACGGCGCCGCTTACTTCTTCGAAACCCATCACTATGAGCATACGTTAATACTTGTGAATCTTGGCCGCGGGCAGTACTGGTGAAACCGCCTCCCGAAAAACGGCCTATACTGGGAGGAGCCTCGTCTCAGAGCGGGCAGGTCACCGCCGGGTGTCCTGGCCGGCCCGGTCGAAGCAAGGAGTTGTATGCGGCATCTGCTCTCTATTCCGAAGCCGACTGGCTTGATTTCGAAGACAACCAGCATGGCCCTGTGCCTTGTTCTGGCCGTTCCTTCACTGGTCTTTTCCCGCGACAACAAGGAAAAGGATCCGGACGCCATCGGCGACCGGAACGTGTCCGGTAAGGTCAACTTCTACTCCCTGGAGAAGGAGATCGCGCTGGGCAAGCAGTTGGCGATGCAGGTGGAGCGCCAGTCGAAGATCATCAACGACCCGATCATTGCGGAATACGTCAACCGGGTTGGGCAAAACCTTGTCCGGAATTCGGACGCAAAGGTTCCCTTCACCATCAAAGTGATCGATGGCGAAGAAGTGAATGCGTTTGCGCTTCCGGGTGGATTCTTCTTTGTGTATTCGGGGCTGATTGAGAAGGCGGATACCGAAGCTGAACTGGCCGGCGTCATGGCCCATGAGATTGCCCACGTGGCGGCGCGCCACGGCACCCGCCAGGCTACGCGCGGTGAGATTGCCAACCTGGCCACCATTCCGCTCATCTTTATGGGCGGCTGGGCCGGTTACGGAATCCGCCAGGGAGCAAGCCTGATCGTCCCCATGGGTTTCCTCCAGTTCTCGCGTGAATTCGAGCGTGAAGCCGACTACCTGGGTCTGCAGTACCTCTACAAAACCGGCTATGACCCAACCGCCTTTGTCGACTTCTTCGAAAAGATCGAAACGTTGGAGAAGCGCAAGCCGGGCACAATGGCCAAGGTATTCTCCACCCACCCGATGACGGATGACCGCATCCAGGCCTCTCAGAAGGAAATTGCCGCTGTCCTGAAAGCGAAGCCTGAGTATGTGGTGACCACTTCAGAGTTCAATGACGTCAAATCGCGTCTGATGGCCTTGCATAACGTCCGGAAACTGGATCCCAAGGATACCGATCCGAACAAGCCGACCCTGCGCCGCAACCCGAACTCGACGACTCCGATTGAGGATGAAACCGATCCCAGCAAGAAGTCGACGGGCGACGACGAAGACCGTCCGACATTGAAGCGCCGTCCAAGCGACACCAGCAGCGACCCTTCCACCAATAACAACAACTAGCCTTGTAAGGCGGGCCGGCAACCGGTTGCCAACCCGCCGGTCGCGGTAGGGATGCCGGTTACCACCCCGCACAGATCCGTACGAGCGCTACTAACGCACGCGGCTCTTATCTCGGATGTTTGGCGCGAACCCGCTCCATGGGATAAGGGTGCAGGACTGTCCGCTCGGGCAACAACCGGTCAATGAGAGTCTCGAAGCGCTCCCGTCCATCGGCCGGCCTGCGTACAGGAGCGGACAAAAGCAGAATGCCGAGAAGTAACGCCGCCGGTTCGAGAGTCAGATGTCTTCCAAGCTCACTCTGGTTGGAAGAGAATCGTTGTTGCAAGCAGGTTGTTTGCCCCCCAGGGCCTCGAGTTAACCCCGAAGGCCATCGAAGGCAGCTTCGATGTCGGTGCGGGCGGCAGTTGTTACCGGCACCAACGGGAGCCGTGGCGGGCCGCCGTAGAAGCCGTTCAAGTCCATGGCGTGTTTGAGACCGGGGACGCCATAGGTGGCCGTCACCAGCGTTGCGCCTCGAAGGATGCGTTGCTGCCAATCGGCGGCCGCTTCGTATTCACGCGTCCGGAAGGCTTCCCAGATGGTGACGCAGGCATAAGGAATCGCATCGGCCACGGCCAGGACAGCGCCATGCGCGCCCGCCTGGAGCGAGGGCCAGAACTTCACGCCCGATCCGGAGAGCACCTGAAAACCAGGCTTCACGGACTTCACCGTGGCGGCGAGTTTCTCCACATTCCCGGAGCTATCTTTGAGCCCGGCGATATTGGGGTGCTCTGAAAGCAGGGCGATGGTTTCCACTGGAAGATCGTAGCCGGTGACGCCGGGCATGTTGTAAATGACAATAGGAATTTTCGATTGGTCGGCCACCGCCCGAAAGAAGAGAGCCTGCGTTTCCGGGTTCTTCATGGTGTTGGGGTAGTAATGCGGCGTTAGAACCAACGCGGCGTCAAAGCCAATGGCGGCGGCTTCATTCGCAAGCGCGACGGTCTCGCGAACACTCTCGGCGCCCGCGCCGGCGATTAGAAGGCGGCCTTCCTTGCGGGCCTCACGCACCCAGCGCCAGGTTTGCAGCTTCTCTTCGGTGGAAAGTAGCGCGTTCTCACCTGTTGAACCGCCGACGACGTAACCGGCAAGATTAACTTCGTTCAGACGCTCGACGTTGTGGAACGCCTTCACGCGATAGAGTTCACCGCGATAGTCGAAGGGTGTGGTCAAAGCAGGGAAGATGCCTTGGAGTTTCATGAGGGCGGATAGGAAACAAGGCCCGCAGTCATCTCTTACGATGACTTACAGGCCCCGGAAAGAACCGAAAAAATTAACCCTTTGCTACGTAGGTGATGACCAGGGTGTAGAGAGCGAGAGACTCGATCAGCACAAGGCCGAGAATGAGTGCAAAACGGATGGCGGCGGTGGCGCCGGGATTGCGGGCCATGGCTTCGGCCGACGACGCTACCGCGCGGCCTTGGCCGATGCCGCACAGACCGGCGGCGATGCCCATCGCTATGTAAGCGGCAGGAAGCTTGAGATCGCTTCCGCCAGAAGTGCCCTGAGCCATCATTGGCGCGGCCGAGGCAAGCGCGCCCAAGGCCAGTAAGATCATTTTGTTTTTCATTGTGTATTCCTTCTTTTGTAGTAAATTGCCGGCAGGAGGTGGTTCGACACCGTGTCCTGGGGGACCGGGCGCTCACGCTGCTGGCTGCATTATGCCTAATGTTCTTCGTGCGAAACGGCCGAGCCGGTATAAATCATGCCCATCAAGGTAAAGATATAAGCCTGCAACACGCCAACGAATAAGTGCAGGCCGATGAAGATGGCCGGAATAATAAGCTTTGTGAGACCGAGAAAGGTAAGGAAGACCTGCTCGCCCGCGAACATATTCGCGTAAAGACGGACGGTTAGCGAAAGAGGGCGGGCCAGATGGCTGATGATTTCAATCGGCAGCATCAGAAAGACCAGCCACCAAATACTCCCCGTGAACTGGAAAATATAGCGCCAGCCATGGGTCCGGATGCCTTGAAAGTTGTAAAAGACCAGCGTCAGAAGTGCTAGAGCCAACGGCACCGACGTGAACATGGTTGGCGATTCGAAGCCCGGGATCAGGCCGATCAAGTTCATGAAAAGAACGAACAGGAACATGGTGCCGAAGAAGACACGGAACTTATGGGCGTCGTGTCCGATAATCTCCTGGGCCTGCGAATCAAGGAATTCGGCTATGACTTCGAACAAATGTTGAAGCTTGCCGGGACGATCCACCGACATTTGAGCGCGCAGGATTGCGAACAGGATGACGATGATGAGAACAACCAGCAACTCCATCGAGAGATAGTTCGACCACGGATGCGAAGGATCGTGCCTGAGGCCAACGGCGTTGAGTGCCGTATTGGCTGGCCCGGCGAGGGCTTTGTTGAGAATCTCAGTCGTCCAGAGTTCGTGTTCCATGAGAGCGGTTTTGTATTTCCTGGCTTGCCTTTCCTAGCGGCGGGAGCGAAGTAGAACGAGTTCGTACAGAATCTCGGCAAGAGCGGCGAGCGTGCTGGCCAGAAGTCCGCACAGCACGGCCAAACCATTGACGTTCAAAGTTCTGACTATAACATAGGCGCAGGCGAACAAAGCGAGAACGCGGATGGTCAGCGACGTGGCCGAAGGGCCGCGCCGCATGGTTACGGCAGTGTTCGCTTCGGCGGGGTTTACGGGCAGCGCCGCCGAGAGATCAGGGCCGAGTTTGCCCGTAACGCGCTGCCACAACCAAAGATTGAGCAGAGCGCCGGCCGCGCCCAGCGAAAAGCCCAGGGCCGAGGGAAGTCCCCCGCACCACGCGGCGACGGGGATACCGAGGATGCCCACACTGAGCGTGAACCAGTACAAACGGCGCGTGGCGCGAGCATAGTCAATGTCCGGCATTCCTTAGGGCATGTTAGGAGGGTGATTCCGCTCGGTCGCTCCGAGGCGTTCGGGGCTGCGTTCGAGTTCTTCGCGGCGCACGTCGCGCATGAGTTCATCGAAGACTTTCATGACGGAGGCGATTACGCCCAGGACGATGCCTGCCAGGGTCGGCCAGGAGGCATGAATCCAGTGCTCGGCGAAGCGCCCGAGTAGGAAGCCGGCAAACGCACCTGCCGGAAGCATCAAGGCCAGCGAGAGGTACTTGCCCAGCATGGCGAAGGTGGTGGCCGAGGGCGCCGGGCCAGGGTGCGGTACAGCGGGGCGGGATAGGATGGGCCGGTGAGGCATAGTCCACTTGAATTCTACCGGGAGGCTCAGGAAAACGGGAAATTAGAGCATACTTGAGAAACTGTCGCGCGTTTAACCACGCAATTAGGGTATCCTCTTAACCTATGCCGATGTCTGTCAAATGGTCCGACGCTGCCGTTACTTTGATGCTGTTCGCTGCTCCCATATGGGCCGCTGACTGGAAACCGATTACACCTGAAGAATTAGCGTTGAAGACGCCGCGGGTTGAAAAAGATGCCGATGCCGAGGCAATTTTCTGGGAAGTCCGAGTGGGCGACGAATCGGCGTCGGGCAGCGCCCAAAACGTGATGAGCCACTATATCCGGATCAAGATCTTCACCGAGACCGGGAAAGAGAAACTGGGTACGGTTGACATCCCATATGCCAAACACACGGCGATAACCGGGATCGCCGGACGCACTATTAAGGCGGACGGGACCGTGATTCCGCTGACTAAAGACGCCGTGTTCGACCGCGTTCTGGCCAAAGGCGGCGGGCTGAAGATCCGGCATAAGTCATTCGCCATGCCGGGCGTTGAGCCTGGCGCGATCATCGAGTACATGTGGAAAGAAATACACTCGGATGAGATCGCTCAATATGTCCATTTGCCGTTGCAGCGCGAGTATCCGGTTGAAACACTGACCTACCACATCAAGCCTCTGGTTTCACCATATTTTCCGTTCCAGATGAAGGGCTTGTCATTTAACTGCGATCAGCCAAAATTCACACCGGAGTCGAAGGGGTACTTTGTCGCCACGTACACAGACGTCCCCGCGTATCGCGAGGAGCCGCTGATGCCACCGGAGAATGAGTCGAAGCGCTGGATGTTGATCTACTATGAACCTGACAACAACGTGCCCGCCGACAAATATTGGAAGGATTTTGGCAGAAAAACTTACAGCGAGACGAAAGCCGAGCTGAAGATCAACGGTGAAGTGAAACAACGTGCGCAGGAATTGACTTCGGGCGCGGCTAACGACGACGAGAAGCTGAAGAGACTGTTGATCTATTGCCAGACGAAGTTGCGGAACGTCTACTCGGACCAGGTGACGTCGCAGGAGCGCGAAACCGCGAAAACAAACCAGAATTCTGCCGAGACACTGAAGCGCGGAATCGGAACTACCGAAGATATCCAAGCCGCGTTTATATCGCTGGCCACGGCCGCCGGATTCGACGCGCGAATGGTGCAGGTGAGCGACCGGGGCGAATCCTTTTTCCGGCAGAGTTACAAAACGGGTTACTTCCTCAGGAACCTGGATGTTGCAGTGAACGTGAATGGCGCGTGGCGATTCTACGATCCGTCATCGCCTAACGTGCCGGCGGGGATGTTGCGCTGGCAAGAGGAAGGACTCCTGGCCCTGGTGTCCGACCCGAAGGATCCGGTGTTTGTGAAAACGCCGCTGACCCAGCCCGACAAATCCAGCCGCCGGCGAGTGGCGGCCTTTACATTAGACGATCAAGGGAATCTGGAAGGAAATTTCCGCGAAACGTTGGGCGGGCAGTTCGGTCTTCGCTGGCGGCTGGATTACGGGAAGGCGCCCACCGACGAGCGGGAGCAGAATCTGAAAGACGAAATTCACTCGCAGTTTGGCAATGCCGACGTTTCCGATATGGCCTTTAGCGTGGTAGAGGATGTAAGCGTTCCAGTGGCGATTACGTACAAACTGAAGGTGGCCAACTACGCACAACGGACCGGAAAGCGTCTCTTCGTGGCGCCGAGTTTCTTTGAAGCGTCGAAGCAGGCCCGGTTCAGTGCGAGTACGCGCCGGTATCCGGTCTACTTCGAATTCCCTTGGAGCGAAGACGATCACATCGAGATCGAGCTGCCGAAGGGGTTTGAGCTCGATCACGCAGACGCGCCGAGCAATTTCAAATTTGCCCCTGTTGGCAGCTACTCTGTCGCCATGGCCCTGACGAAGGACAACAAATTGGTGGTCGACCGTAAGCTGGTTTTCGGCGAAGGGGGTGAGGTGTTGTTGTTTCCGGCGGAGATGTACCCGGCCGTCAAAAAGATCTTTGACCGGGTTCACGAAGCGGACAGCCACTTGTTGACGCTAAAAGTAGCATCGGCCGCCCCGCCGGCAACGGGAGCGGGAAACTAGGATGCCTGCTTTTCGCATCCTCCTGTTCACTGCGGCATTCCCATTGGGACTTTTCGCCGGCTCCGATTCCCCGCCATCGTGGGTCCAGGAGAGCAGCACACGGATTCCGCCGCCCTATTCCGCCAAGGTTTCGTCCGCCGCTTTGCTGAATGAGCAACACATGACCGTGGACGCAGGCGGGAAGGTTGTGACCCACTACCGGCGGGCCATCAAGATTCTGACTCGCGATGGCCGTGACGATGCGGTGGCCGCTGTCCACTATCTGACTCGCGATGGCAAGGTCAAAGAGATGCATGCCTGGCTGCTGACGCCGGGAGGCTTCGTCAAGTCTTACAAGAAGGAGGATGTGGTGGATCTGGGCTCCTTCGGCGATGACATGTACGATGAGTACCGCCTGAAACTGATCAGAGCGAATCTGCCGGAGGTCGGTTCGGTATTCGCTTACGAAGCTGACGTTGAAGAGAAGTCCGTGTTCACTCAGGAATTATTCGCCTTTCAGCAACGGTTGCCGTCGCTTGAGTCGCGATTCGTGCTCACGCTACCGGCGGGTTGGACGGCGAAGGGCGTGCTTTTCAATCACGATCCCATTCAGCCGCTGGTGGAGGGCTCCACCTATACCTGGGAAGTGAAGAATCTGCCTTTCATCGAAACGGAGGAGGAGGGACCGGAGACTGACTCTCTGGCGCCTCGCTTGGCGGTGACCTTCTTTCCACCGGGCGATGCTTCCGGCAGCGGTCCCGTGCTGCGCAGCTGGGCCGATGTTTCACGATGGCTGACGGAGCTCAGCACGGGTCAGGATGAGCAGTCGGCGGAGCTGGTGCAAAAGGCCAAGGAGTTGACCGCCGGCGCAGTCACTGAATACGACAAGATTCGCGCCATCGGCACCTATGTGCAAAAGGTGAAGTACGTCTCGATTCAAACAGGTCTGGCGCGGGGCGGCGGCTACCGTCCCCATCCGGCGGGGATGGTCTTCAAGAAGCAATATGGAGATTGCAAGGATAAGGCCAACCTGATGCGCTCCATGCTGGAAGCGGCCGGCATTTCGTCCTATCTGATCAGTATTTATTCGGGCGACCGGGATTATGTGCGTCAGGATTGGCCGTCGCCATTGCAGTTCAATCACGCGATTATTGCGGTGCGGATTTCTGACACCACCAAAGCGCCAACAGTTTTGGACGGCGCCGCCTTGGGCCGTCTGCTGATCTTCGATCCCACCGATGAACATACGCCGGTGGGGGACTTGCCGTTTTACGAACAGGGCAGCTATGCACTGATCGAAGCCGGGGAGAAAGGACTTTTGGCGCGGATGCCCGTGACGCCGGAGGGAACCAACCACGAGGAGATCTCGGTAAACGGAACCTTGGCCGCCAGTGGCGCGTTGCAAGCCAGTTTTTCATCGCGCGCTCAGGGGCAAGACGCGGCCGAATCGCGCCGTCACTTTGAGCACCGGCAGCGTCCGGACTATATCAAGGACACCGAACGGTGGTTCGGGCGGAGCGCCAAGGGAGTGGTGGTGGAAAAGGTGGAACCGGTTGACAGCTTTGCGACGGGCGAATTCAAGCTCGATGTGGAGTTCAACGCGCCTGCTTATGCGCAATCGATGCAGGGGCGGATGCTGGTGTTCCGGCCGTCAGTGGTGAACCCGCGCAACCAGGTGTATCTGGCCGAAGATAAACGCACAACGCCCGTGGTTCTGGATGCGCGGAGCTTTCACAAGCAGGTGAACCTCAAGCTGCCGGAGGATTTCAAGGTGGATGAGATGCCGGACAACGGGTCATTGAAGACCCGATTCGGGACCTACCGCTGCGAATTCAAGGTCAACGGCAACGAACTCCTGTTTACAGAAGACCTGAACGTGGAACCGATGACGGTGCCGGCGAGCGAGTACTCTTCGGTGAAGAAGTTCTTCCAGCAGGTGTGGAGCGCGGAGCAGGCGCCCATCGTGCTGGTGAAGAATTAGGCAGGGCACGAATAAAGCGCCCCGGCAAACCGCCGCGCGGCCTCTCATATGGATCGACTCAGGAATCCCGGAACAGAGCGCGGAAACCTTCCTGCTCAAAATGCCGGTCATTGGTCAATACGTCGGTCAAGCCTTCGCGCCGCATGGTCTGCATCGAAATGCAATCCGTGAGACTGTAGCCTTTATCCGGTCTGGCTCGGTACATTTCCAAGCCGCTCAAAAATGAGTCACGGGATTGGTGAATGACCTGAACGCGGCTATTGGTGAGAAACTGCGCAACCGTGTTGCCTGCCTGAATGCGAACGCTCGCACGTGCGCCGGCAAAGAATGCCAGAAATTCAACGAGAACTTCATCCGTGGTGACGATCCTGTCTAACTGTACGGACCGGCTGAACTCAAGGGCGCGGACGTGAGCAGTATCGTCGGCGCTGGTCAAAGCTGCCCAATAGAATGTGTCGGCAAAAAACCGGCTTCACACTTCTCTCTTGGGCAGGCCGTAAACGTAATGATCGATCTGGCTTGCCCCGTCTCTAGGCAAAGCTGCCATGTCTTCCGGTGGAACGTCTTTCATGTTGTCCTGAATGACTTCCCAGATTGGACGTGTATCGAGACTCTGATTTTCCAGCAAAATAGACGGGTCGGCCTGCTCAGCGAGTTGCACAAGCCACTTCTCGACAGTAAGGCCCTGCGCCTGCGCATAGGCTTTGAGAGCAGCGGCCTTTTGATCGGGAATCTCAATATGTAAGGTTGCCATG
>CAJCIT010000299.1 GCA_903970405.1 Acidobacteriaceae bacterium
TCTCGATTCCGGCAATCCGCTCTGGACCCTGGAAGACCCGCACGCCACGCTTGAGATTCTCTATCCTTATGTCCTCACCAGCCACGTGCGCGATTCGGCCGTATGGTTAACGCCGGATGGCGCCGCCGTCACCTGGGTGCGGATGGGCGAGGGAAACGTCGATATCGCAAGCTATGTGAAGAAGTACGTTGAGCTCTGCCCCGGCCGGGCCCTGTCGCAGGAAACGATTGTGTACGGTCCGCGACAGTTTCCGTTCCGGAAGCCGGAGTTCTGGGACAATTATCGCGATATCCCCGCCTGGGAATTCCAGCGCTTCCTGGAAATTGCCGAACGCGGCAAGCCCTACCCCGATAGACCGGGGGGCGGTCCCAACCAGGCCGAGCGCCAACGGGCAGATCTTGAAGCGAGCCTTGCGTGGGTGAAGCATCAATTCGGTCTATCGGCATGATTCGCAGAAAGATGCGGCTCAGTTCGGGGTGAGATTCATCCAAGGATCGCGCCGGGTCCGCCGACGCCAAGTTTCTCTTCCATGATCGGTTCCCCAACCACTAACGAGCCGCCCTCCACCGAAAGACCGCCCTCAAGCGCTGCGGCTCGAGTCGACGCTCGACAGCGAACGGCCGCCTCCGCCTTGTCCGTCCCCATTCTGGCGGCCATCAGCTTCTGCCATTTGCTGAATGACATGATGCAGTCGCTGATTCCGGCCATTTACCCCATCCTTAAGGCCTCCTTCCACTTCGATTTCGCCCATGTGGGCATTATCACGTTTACTTATCAAGTCACAGCCTCCCTCCTGCAGCCGATCGTCGGCTCCTTCACCGACAAGCGGCCAAAACCGTACTCGCTGGTCTTCGGGATGGGTTCCACTCTGGTGGGATTGGTGCTGCTATCGGTGGCTGGAACTTTTGGGCTGCTCTTGATCGCGGCCGGACTCATCGGCCTGGGCTCGTCGGTTTTTCATCCCGAATCGTCGCGGGTTGCGCGGCTGGCTTCGGGAGGCCGTCACGGCTTAGCGCAATCGGTGTTCCAGGTGGGCGGCAACGCCGGATCGGCGCTCGGTCCGCTGCTGGCCGCGCTGATCGTCCTCCCCGGGGGACAACGTAGCCTCGTCTGGTTCTCCGGAGTGGCCATCCTGGGCATGTTCCTGCTGGCGCGTGTTGGCGCCTGGTACAAGAACCACGCTTCAGTAAGAAAAGCAGTGGCGCACCACGAATCCAAAGCCTTGCCGCTCCGCACGCTGGGGGCCTTGGGTGTCCTAATGATCCTTGTGTTCTCGAAGTTCTTCTATCTGGCGAGCCTCACTAATTACTACACCTTTTATTTGATCGACCGCTTTCACATCAGCGTTCGCAGTGCGCAGATGCATCTCTTCCTCTTTCTGGGCGCGGTGGCGCTGGGCACCGTCCTTGGCGGACCGATCGGCGACCGTATTGGCCGGACTCGCGTCATCTGGGTCTCCATCCTCGGCGTCCTGCCCTTCTCATTGCTGCTCCCGCACGTGGATCTGTTCTGGACCGCGGTCCTGAGCATTCCCATCGGGTTCATTCTTGCGTCGGCGTTCCCCGCCATCGTTGTTTACGCTCAAGAACTGGTGCCGGGCCGCGTGGGATTGGTCTCAGGTCTCTTCTTCGGCTTGGCCTTCGGCATGGGCGGATTGGGAGCGGCCTTGCTCGGCCTGTTGGCGGATCGCACCAGCATTGGCGCCGTTTACGATCTCTGCGCCTTCTTGCCGGCGCTTGGCATCCTCACGGCGTTCCTGCCGGATGTCAGGCGAGTCCACGCTGAGTGGTCCCCGAAATAGGCCCCGCTGAACCGCTAAGCTAAGCAAGCGAACCACGGCTGGTCCTATTTCCGTTCGCATATGAGTACGCGCTAGTGTTGATGGCGGTCTGCGCAGCGCTCATCGTTGACGGTTCCGCTGGATCACGGTCCGCATGCTTCGCCCGGGTTCAGAAGGACCGGTTGTGCTTGAAGTATTAGGCGAGAAGTTCGTTGACGACAGTGCCGTGGACGTCAGTGAGGCGGAAATTCCGGCCCTGGAATTTGTAAGTGAGCTTGGTGTGATCGAACCCCAGCAAGTGAAGAATGGTGGCGTGCAGGTCATGTACATGCACTTTGTCCTTCACTACGTTGAATCCCAGTTCGTCGCTTTCGCCGAAGGTCAGCCCCGGCTTCGTTCCGCCGCCGGCCAGCCACATGGTGAAGACATTCGGGTGATGGTCGCGGCCGTCGTCGCCACCCTGCACCATCGGCGTCCGTCCGAACTCGCCACCCCAGATCACCAGCGTGTCGTCGAGCATTCCGCGCTGCTTCAGGTCCAGGATGAGCGCGGCGCAGGCCTGATCGGTCTCTTTGCAGTTGATCGCGATGTCCTTCGTCAGGTTGCCATGCTGGTCCCAGGCTTCGTGGTAAATCTGTACGAAACGAACGCCGCGTTCCACCATGCGACGCGCGAGCAGAACATCGTTTGCGAACGACGGCTTGCCAGGCTCCACGCCATACAGATCCAGAACGCTCTTCGGTTCCTTGGAGAGGTCCATCAAGTCCGGCGCGCTGCTTTGCATCCGGTACGCCATTTCGTACGAGTTGATGCGAGTGGCAATTTCCGGGTCGCCGGTAACCTCGAGCCGGGCTTCGTTGAGGTGTTTGATGGAATCGAGCGAATCGCGCTGCAACTCGCCATCCACGCCCTTGGGATTCGAAAGGTACAGGACCGGATCGCCGCTGCCGCGGAACTGGACGCCTTGGTAGACGGTTGGCAGAAAACCGCTGCCCCAGCAGGAATTGCCTCCGCTGGGCCCCTTGTGTCCGGAGCTGAAAACGATGAAGGCGGGCAAGTCTCGCGATTCGCTCCCGAGGCCGTACGTGACCCATGAGCCCATGCTGGGGCGTCCGAACTGCATGGTGCCCGTATTCATAAGCAACTGGCCGGGCGCATGATTGAAGGCGTCCGTGGTCATCGACTTCACCACGGTGATGTCGTCCGCGATCTTCGACAGATGCGGCAACAGTTCAGAAAGCTCGGTGCCGCTCTCGCCATACTTCGCGAACTTGAACTTCGGTCCGAGCAAGGTTGAGTTGGGATTGATGAAGGCCGCGCGATAGCCTTTGAGCAGCTCAGGGGGCGGCAGCGTGCCATTGAACTTAGCCAGGGCAGGCTTATAGTCGAACATCTCCAAGTGGCTGGGCGCGCCGGCCATGAAGAGGAAGATCACACGCTTCGCCTTGGGAGTGAATTGCGGGGCTTTGGGCGCGAGGGGGTCGGTTGTGGGCGCCGCGAAGCCGGATTGCGCCAGCAACTCGCCCAATCCGATGGCGCCCAGGCCGACGCCGCATTGTTCAAAAAACCAGCGCCGGGTGACGGCCTTGGGGTCTTTGCCTCGATAGAGATGATCCTGACAGTTCATGGTTGCTTGCTACTCCTTGGTAATGGTCTCGTCGAGATTCAGCAGGATACGCGACACGGCGGTCCAGGCGGCTAACTGCACGGGCGTGGTCCCGGAGGGCAGCGACTTGGGGTCCACCAGTTTAGGCGCGCCGTTTTCATTCAAGCCGGCCAGATCCCACGCGCTCAGCCAGCCCTGCTCCAGCCGGTGCGTTTGCTTGTCGAGGAACGTCATCAGTTCCGCGCTCTCGGCCGGCGTCGGCGTCCTGGAAACGCA
>CAJCIT010000300.1 GCA_903970405.1 Acidobacteriaceae bacterium
GACAGGCGGGTGAAATGCGGGCAGAATCGGCGTTGTTTCTTGAGAGCCCCATAGAAATGTATCGGCGCGTTTTCCTTCAAGTGCGCCCGCATTCCGCACCGCCGGAGGTCGAAGTTCACTTCAAGCGGTATGCGAACGCCAATAGCCGCATCAAGCTGGCGGACGGACGGCTGGTAGTTGAAATCAGCGATCTGCTGGAGAGATCTCCGATTCCGGTGCAGGAAGCGCTGGCAAACATTCTGATCTCAAAGTTATACCGGCGCATTCCGGACCGGCGTCACACATCCTTATACCGGCGGTATCTGAACTTGTCGGACGTGCGCCGGGTGCTGGAGGCAGTGAAGCAAGAGCGAGGCCGCAAGCAGGTTCGCGACCCAAAGGGGAGCCACTACAACCTGTCGGAAATCTTCGAGGCGCTCAATTTCGATCATTTTCATGGATTAATGGCGCGCCCGAACCTGGGCTGGAGCCTGCGGACGGCTCATGGGACACTGGGGCATTATGACCCTTCGCACAATACGATTGTGTTAAGTTCTCTGCTCGATTCGCCGGACGCTCCCGAACAGGCGGTCCGCTACGTGATGTTCCACGAAATGCTGCACGTGAGATACCCGACGGACTTTCGCGCCGGACGCCGGTGTGTGCACACGCCCGAGTTCAAAGCAGCGGAGCAGAAATTTCCAGAGTATTTGGCGGCGCGCGACGCCCTCAAGCAATTTATCGAGAGCAGCGGTCGTCGTCGAACAGGGAGCAAGTAAGGGGACGGCCGCCGGTCTTCCTGGAGTTGGCAGTGTTCCGTCGCGAGGAAGATACTTATGCGTTGCTCATTGCTGGAGCAAGACTGGGCACGGCCAAGCCGGCAATCTGTTCGCTCAGCGCCTGGAGGGGTTCAAGCAAGGCCTGAACGTTTGGAGCGCGGAGACCAAAACGGCAGAAGACGTAGGAGCACTCGGCGCGAAGAACAGCGGCATAGAAGCGCATTTGCGACTGGAACAACAGGGCAGCAAGGTCCGACGAATCCTGGTGGTTCCGAGCCACCAGCGCCCGTGCCGTAAAGTGGAGCCGATTGAAATCGACAATCAATCGGTTGAAGTATTGACGGAAGATCTGAAGACGCTCACGGCGGAGCTTCTTGTAAAGGCTCAAGTCAAAGCCCGGCTGTCGGGAAAGGAAGGCGAAATCGTCGTCCGCCAAAAGACCGGACATCGCTCGATACCGATCCAATGAAAAGCTCTTCAGCCATTCGGGAGTGATCTCCTCGACCGACGGCTGCGCAAAGAGGCGCCCCAAAATGGGAGTGGCAACGGCTACTGTTAAAACCAAAACGCTAATCGAAAAGAAAATAAGAGGCAACGGCAATGCGAATCCCCATCCTTGAGTTTACCTGAATGCCGTTGGGTGTTTCAACCGAATTAGAGGCGAATGGGAAGAATTCTTCGAATAATCCTATTCCGTGTGGTAGCTCACAGTACAGGCCCCCTTCAGCGCCGCGACCCGGATAGAAGCGCATCGTTGATCGCGTTGAGCTGGGTCATGAGGTTCTCCTGCTCAGCGGGCTTCCAGATATGACCGACGCGGACCGGTTGGTGCTCACCGGCCTTGTCCAAAGTGACTAGCCACCAGATGTAACAAACAGCGGAGAGGGTCTCTATGGCCCGAGAGATGAACTGAGCTGAGTTTCCCTTGGGAAAAAGGTCGCCCGCAAAAAGTGTGGCCACCGTCACCGCAAAGAATACAAGATAGGCGGCGCTGAAGACGGCAAGGTTCCGGGGAACTTGAACGGGAAACCAGAGCAGAAACCCAAGTACACCTACCAGCAGCAGGAGAGCCGTCAACGTGAATGAACGCTCGAGACTTCGCGCCAGAAGGGTCAGAAAACGAAGACTTCCGGCGCCCGCGTAGGGGCTGCCGCCCAGGACAAAGGCGGCCATGCCCGCGATGGCGGCCGCAATAAAGCTCCACTGTAGAACCTTCCGGGAGAGCCGAGACACACCCGGAACACTTCGCATCACGGTCTGCGATAGCGCGTAGACCATAGCGATATAAAGGAACCAGTACAAGGGCCGAGAAAGCAGGAACCAAACGCGGTAGTCAAGACCGATCGCTTTCCGCAACACCGCGTAGGCCAGCGGGCCTACAATTTCCGCAATCAGATAGACAACGAAAATTCGATAGACTCCCTGCAACCGCAATAAGTAAATTCGGATCAGGAGCAGGACAGCCAGCGCTAATTCAATACCCCAAAAAATCACCGCGGCGGACGTTGGGGCCGAACTTGCCATCTGACCTTTTCATTGTCCCACAAAAACGGCGCTATGAGGGTCAGGTTACTGTGTGACGACACGCCAACTCTAAGCCCGACAGACCGCCGGCGGATTCGGTGAGTCGGGATCAGGGATTGGCCAAGATGCGGCTACTCTGGGCGGATTCGGTGAGTCCGGGTCGGGTATCGGCCACGAGGCTCGGTCAACCTTTGCCGACGAAAAGGTACTATCGGTAACGGTACTGCGGAGGACCGGCGATTGTGTCACACTAGCGCCGAATAAGGCGCTGGAAATTCCCAGGGAGCAAAGGAGAACGATGGTTTTTGGCATGAATATTTACTAGATTATTCAGTAAGTTGGCTAACGAAGCCCCCTCCTGAATCTGAGCCGAGTTTAGCTAAGCGCATCCTAATGGAATAGGGCGCCAAAGATGTTTTCCGGAATCGGAACACTGTAGTACTTGTTCCAGGCGGAGGAGGCTCGGGAGGCCCAAGTTGTGGGGTATGATCGACTTAAAGCGTAATGTCGGTTACCCATCTGAGCGAAAAGGAACAGGAAGTGCTGGAAGACCTGCGGCACCGTTCCCTGACGCACATTCCCAGTGCGTATGGGCGCTTAGTATACCTCGCTGGACTGCGGCATCCCGACACTGGGCGCTACGAGCATTTCGGACTGACCCAAGGCCACTCCAGCTCCGAAGCAAATCGAGTCTTACGCCAGAGTCACGAGAGCACTTTTAAGGGCTGGATCGATCTTTCACTCGAGTTGAAAATGGCGGATGTGGAGCTCTACATCGCGGCGCTTGAGAACGTTGACAAGGCCGAATTGATTGACGCCTGGCTACGCCTGACGCCTTACAAGAATTTGGTGCCGGCTGCGATTCAAGGTCCGGAACGCTTGAAACACTTCTCCGATTTTGAGGCGATATTGGGCCTGCTTAAGAACGTGTATGGCGTCGCTTCCCTAGATACATACGCTTAGCCACTCCTACAATCTGACCCACAACGTCGACTTCGTCCGGGTAGCGGAAGGCCCGCGCCGCCACGTTAGACGCGGGATGAGGCTGCAAGATGATGGCGCCTTCCATCTCAGAGCACCAACCGCAGTAAAACTGGCTGCGATGCTCAAGAAAATAAACCGGCCGCTCATACTCCGAGGCCCAATCCTCATCGGCAATTTTCTGCTTCGTTTCGTCGATCTGAACGAAGGAACCCGGCGGGATGATCGGGTACATTGACCAATCTTCGCTGCCTATGAAGCCGTACCGATACCTTCGCAAATCCAACTGGCGCAGCAGGGCCAGCGGCATTTCCCCCCATTGTTGGGCCGTCCGCGCCAGGAAAGTGGTCTGACGCGGATCGAAGTTTGCGAGCAGAGCAGCAGGGAGGCGGACGCCCGCATCCACGTTCGGCTCGAAGCCCACCAAGTGCGTCTCTTCCAAAGCGACGTGAGAGGAATCGCGCATCAAGTCACCCAGTGGAATTCCATACCAGGATAGGACCTCGGAGAAATCTAGGCGGTAGATGGCGCAAAGACTGTAGAGACGAAACAGCGAGGGGACAGTTCCTTTGTTTTCGATGTCAGCCAGGCGGCTGAGAGCGATCACGAACCCGTCCATACCGTGCCGGTTAGCGATGGCGAGGCTCGCCTCTTCGACGTCGCGATAGCGAAGGTTCAGCCGTTCACGCGCTCGCTTGAGTTTCTGTCCGGGTTCGGTCATCGGCTAATCTGCCCGTTGTATGCTTTTGAAGTCCAGTGGGATTGGGGTCTAGCGTGTCCCACGCGGGGTGGGAAAACGGGCTCTGTAACGGGGGCCCGTTTCGGCAATGCAGGTAACGGTAGAGTAACACAAATCAGTGTAGCTTGTTCTGAAAACAGAACAGAGGGCCTAGGGAGCGGCGTTGAAGCGGCACATCGTGGTGGGTGTAACGGGAGCGAGCGGGTCGATTTACGGCTATCGTTTGTTGGAACAATTGCGTTCCGTCAAGGACTTGGAAACGCATTTGATTCTGAGCCGCGCGGCCGAGCGGACCGGTTTTCTCGAACTTGGAAAGGTGGCGGCCGACTGGAAAGCGCTGGCTGGCCATTCGTATCCGATTGAGGACATTGGGTGCCGTTTGGCGAGCGGCTCATTTGTGACCAGCGCGATGGTGGTGGCGCCGTGCTCGATTCATACCATGTCGGCGATTGCCTCGGGAATCAGCTCAAATCTGATTGTGAGGGCCGCCGATGTGACGCTTAAGGAGCGGCGGAGACTCATCCTGATGGTGAGGGAGACTCCGCTTCACCTGGGTCACTTACGTTCAATGGTCGCGCTCACAGAGATGGGAGCGGTTGTGGCGCCCCCCATTCCGGGGTTCTATTACAAGCCAGCCACAGTACTGGAACTGGTGGACCACAGCGTTCATCGAGTACTGGACCTTCTAGGCCTGCCTTCCTCGAATGCTAGACGCTGGGACGATCTGCCCGGCGTCGAGTCTGAGTAAACGCCATGGCGGTGAAACGGCGTGTGGGACCGGGTACGACGGCAGCCTTTCAGGGCGAGGCGGGGGCCTTCAGCCATGCGGCCGCGCGAAAGCTTTTGGGCGAGGGAGTTCGCGTCCTGCCCTGTCCTCAATTTCGAGACGCATTCGCCGCGCTGAAGGATGGCAAGGTGACGCATGCGGTTATCCCCATTGAAAACACGCTGCACGGAAGCGTGCTGGAAAATTACGACAATTTGGTGGAGTATGGGATCCCGATTACCGGGGAGACCAGCATCCGGATCTCCCACCAGTTAATTGCAATGCCGGGTACCCGGTTCCGGGATGTGGAGAAGGTGTACTCGCACCCCGTGGCGCTGAATCAGTGCCTGGAATTCTTCCGGGCGAATCCGCGGCTGACCATGACGCCCCACTACGATACCGCCGGCAGCGTCAAGATGTTGAAGGAAGAACGCCCTGAGAGGGCGGCGGCCATTGCCTCGGAAGCGGCGGCGCGGATCTACGGCGGCGCTATTCTGAAGCGCAACATCGAAGACGACAGACGAAATTTCACGCGCTTCTTCCTCCTGAGCCGAGGGGGCGCCCTGGAGCGCGCCGGAGTTCCCTGGAAAACGACTCTGGTTTTCAGCGTCGCGAATGAAGCCGGCGCTTTGTTCAAAGCGATGGCGTGCTTTGCTCTACGCGGCGTGAACCTTACGAAATTGGAGTCGCGCCCACTGCGCGGAAGGCCGTGGGAGTATCTCTTCTCTCTCGACCTGGCCGGGCGCTCCACCGATCGGCACGTCGCAAAATCAATTGAGCACCTGAGTGAAATGACCAGCACTTTGAAAATTCTCGGCAGCTACCAACCCATTGCTTGACGGGTGAGTTCCACGACGGGGAAAGAATGCGGTTTCCCCCCGGAGGAAACCGCGGCGCGAAGACGCCAACGGTGTTATATGAGTGCAGGAGTACAGAGCCTGCTAAAAAGCCAAAACAGGTTCTGATTTCAGAACACATCGGCATCGCGTTTCGCTGCCAAATAGCTTCGAAGGGCGATTGCAACGCTGTTCTCAGCAAGCAGGATTAAAGGCAGCGACTTGACCGCGTACTGTTCGGCGTCTTACAAATCTCACGTAGTTTTACCAACAGACGAGACCGATTAGACATTCCTCCGGCCGTCGCTTCGGTGCGATTTGTAGTACAACCGGTACAACCCTATTAGACTGGCTTAGATGGGTTGGCGTAACCGTACAGGCGAAGAAGGCGAAACATCAATTGTATGTCATTCCACTACCCCGTGACCGTTCTGGACCCCCTGCGGGCTTCGGCCCGCCCCGCAGTCACAATCTGTTCAATCCGGCAAATCCGGAGGCGCCTGCTGGACCGCTTGTCCCCGCTCCTCCCCCTTGCCTGCTGCGCGCTGGCCGCGCAAACAGCGATCAGCGCTGAGATGGTACGCCACCCTGTGCTGGTGGAATTGTTTACATCGGAAGGGTGCTCTAGCTGCCCGCCCGCGGACCAGTTACTGGCGACGCTCGACCGGACGCAGCCAGTGGCGGGCGCGGACATCCTGGTGCTCAGTGAGCACGTGGACTACTGGGACTCGCTGGGGTGGAAAGATCCTAACTCTTCGCCAGTATTCACTTTACGCCAGGAGATCTACGCTCGAAAGTTGCGCGTCGAGGACCCGTACACCCCCGAATTAGTGGTGGATGGACGGCAGGAACTGGTCGGTGGACGCGCCGAAGATGCGAGTAGCGCCATCGCCAAGGCAGCCCGTTTGGAAAAGATTCCGGTTCATGTCGTGGCGCTGCCGCCAATCGGAAATCGGGCTCGGGTAGCGGTCACGGTAGAGGCAGGGGCGTCCATCCCTCATTCCGCAAAGATATACATTGCCGTGGCCGCCAATGAGACGCGCTCGAACGTCGGAAGGGGTGAGAACGCCGGCCGGCAGTTGACTCATGTGGGCGTCGTCCGCACGTTAGACGACGTTGGGCCTGCGGCCGGGGAGGGGGCCGTACGAAAAGAGATCACCCTCAAGGTGCGGCCTGAAGAGTTGCAAAATGTACGGGTAGTGGCCTTCATTCAGGATTCCAGAAGCTTGGCAGTACTGGGAGCCGCCGCTTTGGCCCGCTAAATTTACCAGTCTGTGCCATGCTAGAGGGGTGGCACGCGGTTGGGAAAGCAAATCGGTTGAAGAGCAGCAAGCGGAAGCCGAGCTCGGCAGAGCAAAGCCGAAGCCTGAGGGACCCACGCCTGAGCAGGCAGCTCGGGTGCGGGAGCGGGAAGGCTTGATTTCGTCGAAGATGCGGGTCGAAAGCGACATCGGGCGCGCCACTCACCCTCGGCATCGCGAACAACTGCAGGAAGCGTTGCAGTTCCTCGAAGATAAGATTTCAGCCCTCACCGAATAGGATTAGCCCTGGTCAGTTGCGTTCGGCCCTACACGAACGCGATATGCTCCTAGGCGATGCCTAGGATTCTAAACCCCACTCTGTTTACTATGTTTGCGGCAGCGCTTGCCGCGGCTGACCCATTGGGCCTTGCGCTGCCGGGAAACCAGGCCGCGTCAATCGATGGCAACCGAGCCGACCTGGGCATGTTTGCCGCACACCAGGACATTGGCGAGTGTCCAAAGGCTGGCGCGTCTGCCTTCGACGCGAGCAGAGGTGAGTACCGGATCACAGGCGGCGGCGCGAACATCTGGTTCGCGACCGACGCCTTCCAATTTTCATCGAAGCTGATTCGAGGCGATTTCACGCTCACGGCCGATGTCCGCTTTGAGGGCGCCGGTACAGTGGCGCATCGCAAGGCAGTCCTCATGGCGCGGCAATCGCTGGAGGCCAATGCGGCGTATGCCGATGTGGCATTGCACGGCGACGGCCTGACTTCGCTGCAGTACCGGCCGGGCGCCGGCGCGAATACGTCCGAAGTTCGCGCCGACATCAAGGCGCCGCAACGTATCCGCCTGGAACGGCGCGGGGCTGTTTTCACGGCATACGCCAGTGGAGCGGAAGGCAGGTTGCAGCCGGTGGCCGTCGCGGTGGTTCAGCTCAGCGACCCTGTCTACGTGGGCCTGGGCGTTTCTTCGCACGACGCGCAGGTATTGGAGACCGCCGTCTTTTCGCACGTGACGCTGGAGCAGGCCACGCCCGGCGCGACTGTGAAATATCGCAGTCATATTTCCATCTTTGACCTGAGCGCGAAAACCACGAAGGTTGTGTATTCGGCGGACGCCATCTGGGAAGCGCCGAACTGGTCGGCGGACGGTAAGTTCCTGCTGGTGAATTCGGGTGGCGCGCTGTATAGGATTCCGGTGGAATCGAACGGCGCCGTCACGCCGGAGAAGATTGAACTCGGCGAAGGGTACCGTTGCAACAACGATCACGGCTTCACGGTGGATGGCAAGACGCTCGCCTTTTCGGCGTCCGTTCCGTCGTCGCGTTCCTCACAGGTGTTCGCGATGGACTGGGCCGAACGAAAGCCGCAACAACTGACGACGGTGGGTCCCAGCTATTTCCATGGCTGGGCGCCGGATGGAAAATCAATGGCCATTGTGGCGCAGCGCGACGGAAACTTTGATCTGTTCCGGATACCGGCGGGCGGCGGCCCAGAGCACCGGCTGACCACCAGCCCCGGCTATGATGACGGGCCCGATTATTCGCCGGATGGCAACTGGGTGTACTTCAATTCCAATCGTTCGGGGAGCTGGGATATCTGGCGCATGCCCGCTACGGGCGCCGGCCCGAAGGACCAATTTGCCGAGCAGGTGACCAGCGACGATTGGGAAGACTGGTTTCCGCATCCTTCTCCCGATGGCCGATGGCTCCTGTTTCTGTCTTTCCCGCCCGGCACGGATAATCACAACGGCAAGACAAATATCGAAATGCGAATCATGCCGCTGCCGGGCACGAAAGCAGGCAGCGGGACAGTGACGACGGTCACGAGGTTCTTCGGCGGCCAGGGGACGATCAACGTGAACTCATGGTCGCCCGATTCAAAGCGCTTCGCATTCGTGCGATACGAAGAGTTGCGGTAGGGGCGTTCACGGTGTTGCAGCCGCCGCGTCCCAAGCCGCGCGCTATGTGCGTGCTAGCTAGCCCGCTTGCTCAAGGCTCGGTGTACGGTTTGTAGCGATTGGCCGCAATGAGTTCGCGGGCGCGGATCAGATCCGCCTCGGCGACGTAGAAATAGGCCCCGGTGAGTTGACGGCGAAAAAGAAATCCGCCGGTGTAGGGGCCGGCTTCGACGAGGTAGTCGATGTCGTTGGCGGTGAGGAGATCCTCAAGCTTCAGAGCCTCGCGCAGACGTTTAGAGAGGTACAGAAGCGGCAGTTCCACATCTGCCGTGGGGTCAGGGTCTGTGCCATTGGCGGTTTCGAGATCCATTCCGTCATTCGGCTGTCCGGCTTCGGCATGAGGCGAGGACCGTTGAAAAAAGTCAGCATCCCTGCGCACGCTTTCACACTAACAAGTTGCGTACGGGGTGGTCACGGGGATTGTGTCTCGCCGCCTGGAGCCTACCAATCCACCGTCTTCCCCGGCTCCAATGCCCAAACCGACGTTACCGTCCCCTTGATCTTCTCCGCCAACGCCGCCGGAGTGCCGGTGAGAGCCGGGAATGTGCCGAAGTGCATCGGGATCACTCTCTTCACCTTTAGCAGGTCCACAGCTTTCGCGGCTTCGTAGGGGCTCATCGTATAGTGATCGCCGATAGGAAGGAAGGCCAGCTCGGGTTCATACAGCTCGCGAATCAAACTCATGTCTGAAAAGACGTTCGTGTCACCGGCGAAGTAGATGCGGCGTCCATCCCGCAGCGTCAACACATAGCCGGCCGCTTCACCGCCGTAGATGATTTTGTCGTCGTCCAAAATGCCGCAGCTATGAACCGCATGCGTCATGGTCAGCTTCACGAAGCCAAGGTCCAGGGTGCCGCCTTTGTTCATCCCAATGGTATTCTCCGCGCCTTTCGAAGCCAGCCAGTGAGTCAGTTCGAAAATGCCCACAATCTTCGGTTTGAATTGTTTTGCCAGAGGCAGTGCATCGTGGATGTGGTCGAAGTGGCCGTGCGACACCGCAATCGCATCCACCCTCTTGATTTCGTAACTCTTCGGATACGCCGGGTTGCCATCGGTCCAGGGGTCCAGCACCAGCACTTCGCCTGAATCCATCTGAAGTTCAACAGTGCCGTGTCCAAGCCAGGTGATTTTCATGGTGTTGCCGCTCCTAGTGTTGTCGCTTTGCTTTCTGCCGGTATGGAAAGGCCATCGCCAATCTTGGCAAGGCCCGGAATGGAGATGGGAAGCTTGCCTTGAACGGGGATCTCGCCGAACAGCGCTCTGGCCGCGGCGGCCTCCGATGTAATCGACGTGCTGAACGTCGTAGCGTAGGCGGAGACCGTGGGGAAGGTGCGGTAGATGTACGGGTTCCAGAAGGAGATGAGCGCGACCGGCGCTTTGCCTTGCACCAGCGCGTTGACGAAGCCGCCCAAACCTTTGGCGGCATCGGCGGGATCCACGGTCACCGTCGTAAATGCAGCCAGATAGATCTGTGGGCAGGATTCGAAATCGGTCTTGATCGCGCCGAGTTCAGGATCTGACGTAGTGGCGTCCACAACCACCGTTCGCATCTTCGGGGCGCGCCGCCGCACTTCATTCAGCAGCGTTTGGCCATTCGTCAGGAAGCGGCTTCCATTGAGGACCGCGAGGCAGGCGTCATCGGGATGAGCGATTGGAAACAGATGCTTGTCGTCTTTGACGGCGGTGATCGCGTGTTCGGCAACGATCTGCGCGGATTCCTCAAACTGCGGCTGATCGAGGCGGTCGGCGATGGCATCGAGATCCACTGAGCGAGATCGATAAAGGCCTAACTGGCGCTTTGCGGCAAGCGCGCGAGCCACACTCTCATCGATGCGGCGACGGGTGAGGCGGCCGCTCTTCACCGCTGCTTCGATGGCCGTGATACAAGCCTGTGGATCGGCGGGCATCAGCAGTACGTCGGCGCCGGCCTCAATGGCGCGGACAGCCGCATCGCCGTGGGAATAAAGCGCGCTGACGCCCTGCATGTCCATCGCATCGGTGACGATGATACCGCTGAAGGCCAGTTCGACGCGCAACAGTCCGGTAAGAATATTCTTCGAGACCGTGGCCGGTTTCTGTTCGGGTTCAAATGCGGGTACGGCCATGTGCGCGGTCATCACTGCGTCTACATGATGAGCAATCGCTTCCCGGAAAGGGAGCAGTTCGATGGCTTCAATGCGGTCCTTTGGTTGATCGAGCCGGGCGAGCTGCAGGTGGCTGTCTTCGGCCGTGTCGCCATGCCCGGGAAAGTGTTTCGCCGTGACCAGGATGCGATTTGCCGGATCGGAATGCGCGCCGTCAATGAAAGCGGCGACGGCATCGGCCACCGCTTTCGGATCTTCGCCGAAGGAGCGCGTGTTGATGATGGGGTTGTCTGGATTGTTGTTGACGTCGGCGACGGGGGCGAAGACCCAGGTGACACCCAAGGTGCGCGCTTCCGCGGCGGTGGCCGCGCCCAACCGGCGCACTTCCGTCAGATCATGCGCCGCGCCATAGGCCATCATGGTGGGAAACTTGGGCGTTCCGGCCACGCGCATGGAAGCGCCCCGTTCAAAATCGGCCGCCACCAGCAGCGGCGTCTTCGCCATCTTCTGCATGCGGTTGACGAACGAGGCCATCTCATAGGGCTGGGCATTGACGACGTTGCCGTTCTTGATGCGGTTGGCGATGATGAAGCCGCCGACGTGCAAGTCGCGAATCCAGTGAGTCATCGTCCGGTACTCGGCCGAACGGGAGCTGAGGTAGTCGCCGTAGGCGCGAATTACGATCAGTTGAGCAATCCGATCGCGCAGCGACAGGGAAGACGGGATCCCAGTGGACGCCGGGGCGGGAGGCACTTTGGCTTTTATCGCAGGTCGTTCCGCGGGATTTACTGTCGAGGCGTGGACGGCGCCGGCGGCCGCCAGAAGCGCCACAGCGAAACACTTCAAAGCGGTCATCTGTCTCTACTATACGAAGGGTCATCTCGAACGGCGCCGGGTCTATTGGCTGCCGCTGGACGATTGGGGCGCGTTGCTACTCTTGACCGCCGCCTGCGGTTTCCGCGGCATCAGCAGCCGCTTCACGCCCCGCGAGAGAATCTGGACTTCGTTCGCGCTCTTCTGGATCACCATGTTCGCGCCAGTGATGTCTTCGGTGAAGCCCAGCTTTTCAGCGAAACCGGTCAGAAGGATAATCGGCTTCTCAAAATTGCGGGCGCGCAGAGCCCGAATCAGTTCAACGCCATCCATGGCCGGCATGCGGAAATCTGTTACTAACAAGTCGACTGAGTGATGTTCAACCAGTTCCAACGCTTCTTCGGCACTGCCGGCCGTTACCACCTCGTATCCAATACTGCGAAGAACGGCGCTTCGAGCAACGATGCCGTTTCGATTATCGTCTACCAGGAGGATCAGAGCTGGGCGAGTCGCCAGGGGTGGAGGAACAGATCGCATCGAGACTTTTGCGAAGGTAGCAAACGCCCTTCGCGATGTCAACGAACCTCTATTGCACTCAAGCGCCGATAGATATTCGCCTTGACTTTCGCGAGCCGCGCTTGCCAAGCATGCGGGTTGTCCCTACCGCGACGACCGCGGAAGGAAGTCCTGCGGCGGACAGATAGACGCACACGCACTTCAGAGCCGCGACCGTCGGGGAGCGACCGGTTGCCAAACATCACCACCACCGCGGCCGCTCCCTGACGGTCGCGGCTCTGAAGCGTCGGCGATTAGGTCAGGCATTGCGCATGGGGGCCGATTGCCAATCGGCCGCAGGCTGGCACCCTTGGCTGGCAGCCCGCCCCACAGTCAGATTTCTTCCGTCCCTTACTCAACCTTGATCTTCAATATCGTCAGCGAGTGTTTCGGAAACCTGTACGCGAAGCTGTTCCCGCTCACGCTCAGCGTTTCGCTCTTCACTGTGGGGCGCACTTTTTGGTCATCTCCGAACCCATGCGTCGCCTTCAAATCGGCATGATCCAGTTGCCAAACCTCCGCCTGTGCGCCAACCCGCCCCGTTGTATTCTCAATGCTCGCCGTCAAGTCGCGCCCGGCGCTGCGGTTCAACACATTGACAAACAAGTAATGCCCGTTCGAATCGTAAGTCGTCGAGACATCCAGATAAGTGGTCTTCCGTCCCCCGCCCGCGGGCTGATACTGAGGTGATTCCACCAGTGCATCCAGCGCGAGGTTGCCCCGCTGCTTTCCATACTCGAGCACCGGAAAGTAAATGGTCTGCAGGAAGATGCCTTGTTTATTGGCAAAGATCGGCGCAATGACGTTGACCAGTTGAGCCAGGTTCGCCAGCCGCACAATGTCGGCATGACGAAAGAACGCGTTGAAAAACACGCTCATGGCCAGGGCATCCTCATAGTTGTACTGCTCTTCGAGGCCCGTCCGGCCAATCGCAAACTCGCCGCCGCTGACGACGGTGCGATACCAGACGTTCCATTCGTCGAATGCGATGTAAATGGGATGGCGATTCGACTGCGTGATTTCCGCCGCGCGAATCTGCCCTTGCACCACCGCAATCCGGTCTTCCAGATCGCGCGACACCGCCAGGAATCGCTCCAGGTCATTGGGCTGGTTGCCAATATAGGTGTGCAGCGAAATGAGATTGACATCGTTCTTGAGCGCGTCGAGAACCGTTCGGTTCCATCCGATCCAATCGGCGCCGAAGTTGGAAGAACCCGAAGCAATCAGTTGAATGGAATCGTCCACGCGCCGCATCGCCTTCGCGGCTTCCAGAGCAAACTTCGCGTAGTCTTCGGCGTTCTTGTGACCCAACTGCCACGGCCCGTCAATCTCATTACCCAGGCCCCAATACTTCACGCCATAGGGCTCGGGATGACCATTCTTCCGCCGTTGCTGCGACCAATAGGTATCGCGCTTTTCGTTCGTGTATTCAATCCACTGGCGGGCATCGTCAATGGAGCCCAGGCCCGCATTGATGCAAAGGTAGGGCTCCGCTCCCGTGCGCCGGCAGTACTCCAGAAATTCATCGGTGCCGAAGCGATTCGATTCCAGCGCGCCCCAGGCCAGATCCGGCCGCACCGGCCGTTGGTCGCGCGGACCGATGCCGTCTTTCCAGTTGTAGCCGGACACGAAATTGCCGCCGGGCCAGCGCAGCACCGACACACCCAGGTTCTTTACCGCTTCCAGTACATCTTTGCGATACCCGGCCGAGTCCGACAGCGGACTGCCCTCTTCGAAGATGCCGCCATAGATGCAGCGTCCCAGATGTTCGGTAAAGTTCCCAAACAGCGCCGGATCCACCTTCCCGATCACGCGCTCCGTATCGATCTTGATGCGGGCATCAGTGGCGCCTGGCGCCTGCGCGGCAAATGCCGCTGCCGCCGCAATGGCAAAGGAGATGGTGACGCGGTAGATGCTTGTTTTCATGAGCAACGTTATTTAATCACAACGCGCCAGGAAAAGGCTTCCAACGATTAGATGTCAGTTCGCTGGCCTGCGCTTTGGATCGATGTTTAGCCGCTTGATCTTCTGATTGAGCGTCGAGAGCGGAATGTGCAGCGCCTCGGCAGCGTCCGTTTGGCTGAAATGGCAACGCTCCAGCATCTCCAGAATCTTCCTTCGCTCAAAATCGGCCACCATTTCAAACAACGAAGCGTCCTCTGTCAATGTGCCGCTTGCGTCGCGGCGAATCTTCAGGCCGCCCGCTTGCTGCAAATAATCGGGCAGCGTATGCGCCGCCGCCAGCGGACCGGTGGCCAGCACAACCGCGCGTTCAACCACATTCTCCAACTCACGCACGTTCCCCGGCCAATTGTGCTCCATGATCACCTGCAGTGCTTCCGGCTCAAAGGTGAGCTTGCCGCGGCCCTCGGAATCGACGTACTTTTCATTCTCTTGACAGTACCTGTCGAAGAAATGCTGGATCAGCAGCGGGATGTCTTCTTTGCGGTCGCGCAAGGGCGGCAACTGGAGATTGATCACGTTCAGCCGATAGTAGAGATCCTCGCGGAATTTGCCTTCATCCACCCGCCGGCGCAACTCGGCATTGGTGGCTGCGATCACGCGCACGTCCACGCGGATACTTTCGTTCGAACCCACCGGCATGAACTCCCGGTCCTGCATGACGCGCAGGAGCTTCACTTGCAGATCCATGCCCAGCGTCCCGATCTCATCGAAGAAGATGGTGCCGCGATTGGCCACCTCAAACAGTCCTTTGCGATTGGCCAGCGCACTGGTGAACGATCCTTTTACATGTCCAAACAGCGTGGATTCCAACAGGTCCGAAGGAATGGAGCCGGTGTTCACCGGTACAAACGCCTGATCCGATCGCGCCGAGTTCGCATGAATCGCTTTCGCGATCAGCTCTTTGCCGGTACCCGTTTCGCCCGTCACCAGAATGGTGGTGCGGCTGGGCGCCACTTGGGCAACATCGTCCAGCAGCTTCAGCATGCTCTTGGCTTTGCCCACGATGTTCGGGAAACTGTAGCGCTGTTTGAGGGCCCGTTTGAGCTGCGTGTTCTCGCGCTCCAGGCGGCTCTTATCGATCATGCGATCGATTTCGATCAACAGCTTCTCGTTGTCCCACGGCTTCGGAAAATAATCATTCGCGCCGTTCTTCAGCGCCCGGACGGCTACTTCCACCGACCCGTACGCGGTCATCATGAAGACGGGCGTTTCCTTGTCGCGGGCGCGAATGTCGGCCAGCACTTCCATCCCCGATCGATCGGGCATCATGAGGTCCAGCAGGATCAGATCGTAGCTGCCGCTCTCAAATTTCTGGAAGCCGGTTGTGGCGTTTTCCGCCAGGTCGACGTCGTAGTCTTCGCCGCTGAGCAGGATCTCCAGGCTTTCGCGGATGTCGATCTCGTCGTCGATAACAAGGACACGTTGTTTCGCCGGCGGCGGGAGGCGGTCTACAGGGAGATTTGAGGTGACGGACGGGGAAGCCATTTATCCAAGTTGTAGCAAACGGCGTTGCCTCCAACGAGTTCACTACCGGGTGTGGCGGGTCTTAATTTACGGGCATGGGCTGGACGTATTCAACCTCGGAAGTTGGTTGTGGGACGGCATCTCCATGTTCCTGCAGACTCTCAATATGAAGCGCAATCGCCTCTGCAATCAACTCTCCACCTCTGGCTTGCTGGTTGCAACGGCAATGCAGCCAGGAAGATCTGGGACGTAAGCACCGTAGCTGCTTTCACCCTTCTCGATGACAACGGCATACTTGTGAGTGTTCATTGTGTTTTAAAATCACCGCAAATGTGCCGGTGTCGGCCGGAAGCGCCGTTGCCCACCGGCGTGCAGAAACTCATTCACCGTTTCGAGCGAACCGAAGAACCCTACGAAGGCGCGATCCAGATGCACGGGAGCGCGGCGATCAGGACGAAAATCGCGGTTCCGAAAGCGATCGGTAATGGCCACAACCGCCGTGCCCAGCGGACGGTACTCGTGCGTTCCCTGCGCCCACGCCACGCGGCTGTGGCGATCGATCCAAACGGCGAAACCCATCGACACCAGTCTGACACCCAACGAAAAGAGGCAAGCGAGGAACTAAATAATTTGGTGCTCCTCACGTCTTAAGGCGATTAAGAATGCCGATGTTGCATTTCATTTCCATGGTCCGCCGACATGCCAAGCCGCATTGAATGGGTTGCCGGACACGGCAGCAGTCAACGGGAGTATGACGAAGTGGCGAATCTCAGCAGCGAGCCCGGGGCTCTTCAGGGAACCGGCTGCGCCGGAGGAACGCCCGCCATTGCACCGCTCTCGCCGGATCAGAGCAAAAGGCATCGGATAGTCCAACTCGATCTGTCTCAATTCCGGTCTCGCGATGCCGGAACGTAGCCGGCGTCAATGTGGCTAAAGTTCTTTAGTTCACTCGGCGGCGAGAGGAAGGGCTGCCGTTCTGGGCGGGCCCACGCTGGGGACCGCGGAAGCTGCTGCTGTTGCTGTGGTGACGGACCGGCGGGGCCGATTCTCGAACTGGTTCCCAGTAGGCGCCGCCGGTATGGCTCCGGTGGTCAGCGGGCGCTTCCGCCGGATCCACCGGCAGTTCGCTCGGAACTTCCTGGCGCACCAGCTTCAACTTCAGCATGCGCTCCAGGTTCTTGATGTCGCCGCGCTCGTCCCTGGTATAGAACGTGGTGGCAACGCCGCGTGCGCCAGCGCGGCCGGTTCGGCCCGCGCGGTGGATGAAGTCTTCGGCCTGCTGCGGCAAGTCGAAGTTCACAACGTGCGCGATACCGTCGACGTGAATGCCGCGAGCCGCGACGTCGGTGGCGACCAACACGCGGTAGTAGCCTTCACGGAAACCGAGCAACGCCTGGTTGCGCTGGTTCTGAGTCCGGTCGCCGTGAATGCCGATGGCTTTGACGCCCGCACGCGCCAGGCGCTTCGCCAAACGGTCAGTGCCGTGTTTGGTC
>CAJCIT010000301.1 GCA_903970405.1 Acidobacteriaceae bacterium
CACGGCGCGTCAGGAGCGGTAAACAAAACTGGACGTGGCTCGCGCCTAGGCCAGAGTAGCCAGTCCCCCTTCCGTCGATGCGCGCGAGTGGAATATAGCCCGCTCGGAGCGGCGCGGTGCGCCGCTGCCGGCAACCGGAAAGGTGTGGACCCGACCGAATGAGTTAGTCATCATGGGTGGCGAGTGCGTCGAGTGCGAGGCGCCGCGCGCAGGAATGGAACGCGGTGGTCTGGGGACGGGCTGCTCTGGCCACACGGCGCGTCAGGAGGGGTAAACAAGACTGGATGTGGCCCGCGCCCAGGCCGGTGCGCCGCCGCGGACTTGGCTTGGCCCGTGCCAATCAGGAGATCCGCCCCAGCCCGATCTGGATCAGGCACTCGCGGCCTGACGCCGCTCCGGGACCAGCGAACCCGGGTCCTTCCGGGCCACAACTTCCTCCGGGAAACCCATCTTTTTTCTCAACACCAAGGTCAGGCTCTCCACAAGTTCGGGCCGCCCTATCAGGGTCTGGCGGGCATTTTCGCGGCCTTGGCCAATCCGTTCCCCAGAAAAGCTGTACCACGAGCCGCTTTTTTCGATGATTTCGTGTTGAACGCCGCAATCCAGCAAATCGCCTTCCCGTGAGATGCCATGCCCGTACAGGATGTCGACCTCCGCCTCCCTGAAAGGAGCGGCGACTTTGTTCTTCACTACCTTAATCTTGGTACGGTTGCCGACAACGGTTTCGCCGTCCTTGATGGCCGTCATACGCCGGACCTCGATCCGAACGGAGGAAAAGAATTTCAGAGCCCGCCCGCCCGTTGTGGTCTCCGGATTGCCAAAGACGACGCCGATCTTCTCGCGGATTTGATTGATAAAGAGGAGGCAGGTGTTGGTTCTTGAAACCGACGCCGTCAGCTTGCGAAGCGCCTGGGACATCATCCGGGCGTGCAGGCCCATGTGGCTGTCGCCCATTTCGCCTTCGATTTCGGCTTTTGGCGTGAGAGCCGCCACCGAATCCACCACCACGATATCCAGAGTGCCCGACGAGATCAAAGCTTGGGTGATCTCAAGCGCTTGTTCGCCGTAGTCAGGCTGCGAGACAAGGAGATTGGCGGTGTCGACACCTAGATTTTTCGCGTAGGCGGCATCCAGGGCGTGCTCGGCGTCAATGAAGGCCGCCGATCCGCCGGCGCGCTGCGCTTCCGCGATCGCGTGCAAGGCCATTGTGGTTTTACCCGAGGACTCCGGCCCGAACACCTCCACGACTCGCCCTCGCGGGAAACCGCCCACGCCGAGCGCGGCATCGGCTGAGATGGAACCGGTGGAGATGACGGTAACCGGCAAAGCCGCCCGGGAGCCAAGCATCATGATGGAGCCTTTGCCGAACTGCTTGTCCATCTGAACCAGGGTGTTCAAGATCTGCCGTTGCCGATCGGTCATTTCCTTCATTGCCTGCCAATCCCCTTTCACGCCCGCCACTACAAAGTGGTGGGAGGCCGGGAGATCTCTCACCCGGAAGGCGAGCAAAGTAATCTGGGACACGGACTCGCCGGCTGCCGCGCGCAGAAGGTGGGAAAAATCTCAGTGTCAGGGAAGTCCTGCGGCAGCGAGGAACTGCCCGAACGTGGAGAGATACAACCGGGCGCTCCCCTGACGGTTGCGGCTCTGAAGGGCGGCGGTTCAGTCAGGCATGAGTTCTTTTCGCACCAGGCTGTGCGCAGCGGGGCGGCATGCGGGCTTTGAAATAGCCGATCACAAATTTCTTAAATTTCCTGGTGAGCCGCAACTGTATGAGAGCACAACGCTTTACCAGCTATAACTGCGGCAGGTTGCGCCAATTGGCTGACCCCGGTGCTTGACTGAAGGCGCCCGGAGAACTGGGTAATACCGAAACGAGGCGACATGGTGAAGCGACGCCATTCCTTAGCAAACTCCATCTTTTGCTTCCTGACATTTTCGATTCTTTTGTCCGGGCAGACTCTCACGACAGTTAGAGACGAAGTTACGAATCCAGACGGATCGCCCTTTAGCGGCACTTTGCAACTGACGTGGGTAGGCGGCGCCGGAAGTTCCATTTCCCCCACAACGACGAGCGCAAATCTGTATTCGGGCGTTTTTACGGCCCTGCTTGTACCCACGGCAACGGTAACTCCGTGCGCTTACTACACCGCCCAATTCACGAGCACTGACGGCACCTCCCAGTGGACTCAGAACTGGTATGTTCCGCCGAGTTCGGGGATCTTGACCATCGCTCAGGTCACCACGCCGAATGCGGCCTGCGTCAACGGCGGGTCCGGTGGCGGAGCGACCACGCCAACCGCTCCCACGAATCTGGTGGCGGCGCCGGTTTCCACCAGCCAGATCAGCTTGACCTGGGCGGCCACTAGCGGCGTGACTTACAACGTATATTCGAGCACGCTGTCTACGTTCACGCCGAACGGCGGGACTCAGATCGCCAACGGACTGACGTCAGCCTCCTATCAGAGCGCTGGTTTATCGGCATCGACCACTTACTACTACCTGGTCACGGCCGTAAACTCTTCCGGAGAGTCGTCACCATCCAATTCGGCGAACGCCACAACGCAGACCGCATCCGGGAGCGCGCCCGCTTCGCCATCGGGGTTGGTGGCAACAGCGTGGGCCAGCAACCAAATCAACCTTTCCTGGAGCGCAAGCTCAACGGCCGGTGTTACCTACAATGTGTACGGCGGCCTGAGCGCCGGGGTCAGCGCCATTGCAATGAACCGGCTGGCAAGTGGACTTACTTCCACCAGCTATCAGAGCACGGGATTAGGGGCGTCAACCACTTACTACTACCTGGTCACGGCTGTAGATTCGGCGGGTGAGTCGCCGGCGTCTAACAGCGCCAACGCCACCACGCAAGCGGCCAGTGGAGGCGGGTCCATCACGCTGCCCCTTCCTATCTCGGATGTCGCCAACCTCTCAAATATCCTTGCTTCGAAGCCGAACATCGGAACAACTTACACCTCTGGAACCGCCGCGATGATCGATTCATCCGGCAATATCGGCTCGGTAAGTGGAAGTCCGTCAAACTGTGTGCTGGTCAACGGCACCTCAGCCCCGTGTGGAGGCTCGACGCTGCCGATTCCAATCAGCGATGTGACGAACCTGGCATCGACGCTCGCTTCACTGACTACCGACTACACGACGCTGAATAGCACGGTATTGGCACAGGGGACGTCATTTAACACGCTCAATGCCACCGTTACGACCCAGGGCTCAACGCTTTCAACACTGGGGACCACGGTGACCACACAGGGTTCGACCCTCTCGACTCAGGGGACGAGTTTGGCGGGCCTGACTACCACGGTTTCGGCACAAGGCGCCACTGCCACTACGATGAATTCCACCGTGAACACGCTGTCCTCGAACCTGTCGGCACTTACTACAACGGTCTCGCAGTTGAGCGCCACTGTTTCGAATCTCTCATCGGGGTCAGGATCAGGGAACTCGGTGAGCGCTGCGTTTATTGACGGCGAAACGCCAGGCGGCACGCTGGATGGTTCGAATGCCAGCTTCACTTTAGCTCAATCCCCGGCGCCGGCCACCAGTCTGGAGGTCTTCCGAAAC
>CAJCIT010000302.1 GCA_903970405.1 Acidobacteriaceae bacterium
CCATTTCCCGGCAGCCACTCTACGGTCTGACCTTGGTTTGAGCAGGCGTTGTTCGGAAGCGTAGAGCAGGGAACCTGCGCTTCGGCCGTGCCCGTCCCGCCAGACCAGCTTAGGTATATCACCGCGCCTATGTCCTTCGCCGGAGCTTGTGATCTGCTCGGCCCTCCAGTTTTCAAGTCATCGCACGTGTGACATGGCACAACTAAGGCGAGGTTAGCAGCGAGTGACGTTGCGCTCCGAACGCTGTTTACCGGGACAATCCGATACAGATAATAGGTAGTGTTGTTTGCGGCATCCACGGCCACGGTACAGGTTGCGGGTGTGGCGCGGCCGAGCACGTGGATTGTATTCCCTTCGGAGCAAACCGGCGTGCTGCTCTTGAAAGTGACATCGTAGTCACTACCGTCATAGCTAGTCCACGAGACCTTGTCGCCCTTCTTCGCCAGCGCTGAGTCGAACCCTTGAATCACAGCATGGGTGTTCGTTTTGCAGGAGACCCCGCCGAGCATCGCGCAAACCAAAAGAACCGCCAGCCTATTTGCTCTCATTCGCCCCCCCCTTAATTGCCCAGTCAGCAAACCAAGATCGCCGTCTACGCGGATTTCGATTTAGAGATTTCCAAGTAGCGGGGATCCTTTCTTAACATCTGCAAGTCAGGCACCAAGTCTACCTGAAAGGTGGTCACGCCCGAGCGCAGGCAGGACGCAAGAGTAGCCAGCGCTTTGCCCCGCTCCCCTGTCAGTTCAAGAATGCGAACCTTACACAACTGGGAATCTGGATCGATCGCACCCATCGATTCCGCCTTGGCGATTCCATTGGCCGCTGGACCGCCGGCGCCGGTCTTTATCCGGTAAAGGCCCAGGAACATCCAGGTCTGCGGTTCGGTAGAAGATTCGAGAATGAACTCAGCCGCCTTCAACGCTCGAAGGTATGCCTGCTTCGCCTCTGACCGGTGGTTCCCCATCGCGCTGTAACAATCGCCGAGTTCAAGCCATCCCTGATCCCAACCGGGGTCGATTGCAACGGCCTGCCGCGCTGACTCAAGGGCTTCCTTCAGCCGCCCCGCCGCGCGGAGAGCCTGGGCCGAGCCGACGGCCGCCGGGGCCGAGGGATTTAGCGCTTGGCTCCTGCGGAAGGTCTCTCTCGCTTCCGTGTACAGTCCAAACTTTAGCTGCACCATGGCGATGTTAGTGACGGGCAAGGCCATCCTGGGACGGGCTAAACTGGCGGCACGGAATTCCTCTAGTGCTTCGGTGTACTTGCATTGCCGATCCAGCGCTATGCCCAAGCCGTTATGGGCGAGCCAGTATGTAGGCCTCAACTTGAGAACGAAGCGGTATGTCGATTCAGCGTCGGGCAGACGATTCAGCCAAATGTAAACGTCTCCTTGCCACGACCTGGCTTTTGGGTTTGAGGGATCTAGCTTCACCGCCTTAAGGATCTCCTCGAGCGCAGCCTCACGATCGTCGCGACTCCGGAATACCCAACTCAGGGCGAGATGCCCCTCCACCAGACTTGGATCCGCATCCAGCGCCGCCCGCGCGTTGCCTTCGGCCAGCTCGAGCGCGGCCGAATTGTGACCCAACTCATGGAGACGGCAGTACGCGAGCGCAAGTCTGGAATGTGCCTCGGCGAAGTGTGGGTCCAGGTCGATGGCTTCCTTGTACTTCTCGATGGACGCTTCCAAACCTTCCTCATTCGGCTTCTTCCGCAGAGCCTCCGCCGCCTGAAAAGCCTTGAAGGCTTCCGGAGACCCGGTCGCCCGGCGCAAACGGTCGCCCGGATGCACATACGAATCGACGCCAAGCAGCGCCGCCGCCGCCTGAACGGCCTTGGCGGGTAAATCCGTGAGTTGGCTTCCAGCCGTTGGGACTGGCTTCGTACGCAACGTCTTACCTAAGGAATCCAGCACCTTGAGGGTCAGTTCGAAGCCTCTGCTGCTCATAGCCCCTACTGTGGCCAGGACGAGATTCGTGCCAAGCGACTCACTGACCTGAGCCAGCTTAGCGGCGTCAGCTCCTGCGTCAGCCTGGTGGGAGGCGGCAACAAAAAACTCCTTGTCAAAAGCCTCGGCCCGTGACAGCTCGGCCTCGATGACGTCGATCATTCCGCTCAGCGTGTCGCGAACGCGTTGGTCTGTAGTGGACGGCCAGGCAAGGACCGCCACAAACCGCTTTCGGGGCAAAGGGCTCGCCAGTCGATCGAACAGCGACCCAATCTCGTCGCGCTCTAGCGCGGCCCCGCAAACCCAGCAGACGCTTGCCACACCTGCAACAATCAGCTTGCGCCTGGTAGTCAGGACGCCAGTTCCGGCGCTGCCGCCATCGGCGCCTGCCAGCGTCGCCGCCACCTCCCCCGCCGACTGAAAACGCTCCGCCGGCTCATAGGCCAAACATTTCTCGATCGCCTTATCCCAGCGGTTCGGCACTCCGGGCTGAATCGACGATGCCGCCGGAGGAGTCTTCACTCTTCGCGGCGCCGCCGCCATCGGCTTTGAGGCCTCGAACGGCAGCTTGCCCGTCACCATCTCATACAGCACCACGCCGAGTGCGTAAATATCGGTCGCCGGGCTTACCCCAGTCGC
Organism: Acidobacteriaceae bacterium; assembly: GCA_903970405.1. Taxonomy (GTDB): domain Bacteria; phylum Acidobacteriota; class Terriglobia; order Bryobacterales; family Bryobacteraceae; genus CAJCIT01. The sequence goes on from CAJCIT010000302.1 coordinate 2,585, forward strand.
CTCAAACTGCTCGGGAGACATGTAGGCCGGCGTCCCCATGATGACCCCGGCCAGAGACAATGGATTCCCCGCTTGCGGCGTTTCGTCATCGGCCCGGTAGGCCAGGCCCAAGTCCATCACTACTGCCGCGGGCTGCCCGTTTCTTGACGTCAGCATCACATTCCGCGACTTAAAATCGCGATGGATCACCCCCGCCCGATGCATCGCTTCCAATCCCTGACACATCTGGAGGGCAATCGCTTCGGCCTCCCGCCACGGTATCGCTCCTTGCGCCTCAATCCGGTCGGCAAGAGTAGTGCCCTCCAGAAACTCCATCGTGAGAAAGACGACGGCCGGCCTGTTACTCTCCGCCTCTTTCGTGAAGACGTCATGAATGCGGCAGACATATGGGCTGGTGACCAGCCGTGCCAGTTGCACTTCGCGCTTAAAGCGGCGGACCAAAGACCGGTCGCCCCGGATGTCATGGCGGATCGTTTTTAGAGCCACGCGGCCGGTTTCTGAATCCTGCGCTTCGTACACTTCACCCATGCCGCCGCGGCCCAGCAACCGGAGAATCCGGAACCGGTTCAGAATCGAATCGCCTTCCTTAAAAGCGCACCGCGCAGAAGGGATTAGATCCTCGCGTCTAACCAACGGCTGGAGCATGGTGTCCGTTTCGTCGGTTTGCGCAGCCAGGCGCTCCTCGAAGCAGCGCGCCATTTCCGGGCCCTCCTCGTTCCGGACGCGCTCAATCAGCGCCTTACGAAAAGGCGGAGATAGACCCTGCGCCTCATCGAAAAAATTCTCGAGGCGTGCGAATTGCTCCGGGGTCAGGCTCATGACCCGAGCCGCATTCTCAGCCATGCCCGCGCCATCCTCCAATCGCGCTTCACGGTTTTGGACGATACACCTTTTAAAAGCGCAATTTCGCCGCAATCCAGACCACTGAAATACCGCAATTCCACCACGCGGGCCTGCCGCGGCGACAGTTTCGCCAATTCTTCCAGTAATTCGTCCGAGGCCAGCACGTCAATAGTGTGGTCTTCGGTCGTAGCGATCGCTTCCGTCAGGGTCGCCCTGCTCCGCGCGCCGCCGCGCTTTTGGGCGATCCGGCCTCGCGCGTGGTCCACCAAAATTCGCCGCATCCGCTGGGAGGCCACGGCAAAGATGTGAGCCCGGTTTTGCCATTCCACCTCGGGTTTCTCAAACAGGTGAATATAGGCTTCATTCACCAGCGCGCTGGCCTGCAGGGTATGGCCGGGCCGCTCATCCGCCATAAGCCTTCTAGCCACCCGGTGAATCTCGTTGTGGACCCTTGAGATGAGGCGCGCCTCTGCTTGCCTGTCGCCCTTGCTCGATTGGACAAGCAACTCAGTAATGGATTCGCCCGCGTACTCCGGACTTTGGGCTGGCATCGGCATGACGGCTCAATTCAAACCCAATTAGGAAAGAATCCACTCATTGTAGGCGAAATATCCGCAGTCAGGGAGCAGGTTTCGCGGCAAGGTTTCCAGCCCGGCCAACCCGAGAGATCGTCTCGCCTAATTGTCACCCGAATTACGCCAACGCCCTACTGAGCCGCGACCGTGTGAAAAATCTTCGACACAACCGCACCCGCGCCCGAATGTAAGCGAGGTTACCTGCGGGGCGGTCCATGCCCACCCTGCTTAAACCTGCTTCCTCAACCATTCCCACACTTCGCCCTGCATGTCGAGGTTGAACTCATGCGGGGCATCGAAGAGGCGGCAGAGTTGCTTGTGAGAAGCGTTCGCCTTCTCATAACACTGACCGATTTTCTGGAACGACGTCTTTATTCCAGAGGCCGGAAACAAGCCGTCGCGGGAGCCCATGATCGTCATCAGAGCTCTGGGCGCGATGGCGGCGGCAAGGTCCGGCAGATCGAAGTAGCGATACATCCCCGGAATCAAGAACGACTCGCCCATCGTGTTGGCGACGTGTTTTTCAATCTGCCCGGCGAAGGCCGTCATCCAGCACACATCCACGGCTGCTTTAATTCGAGGGTCCAGCGCCGCCAGCATGAAACTGCGATAGCCGCCCACGGAGAGGCCCAGGCAAGCCAGCCGGTTTGCATCCACCTCCGGGCGCGATGCCAAGTAGTCAAGCGTGCGGATGTCGTCCCAGAGGGCGATGCCCGGCCAAGTGACGCCGGCGGTCAATAGGCTTCTGGCCATCAATTGTTCGTTCTGACTGGCCCAACCGTTGAACTGGTTCACTTGTTGTTCACTCAGCGCGGCGGAGCGTTCGCGTAGCGCGAGTGAACTCGCTGGCAGGATCAGCCGTCGCTCGCCCCAATAGAACATGTCGATGGCGATGACGACATAACCCTGGCGCACCAGTTCCTCGCCAATGCTGCGGCCGGCATAGTACTGCTGTTTGAAGCGGGTGAGCGCGGGGTGCTGGTTGTCATTCGCGACTACTTTTTCGCGGCCCCACAAGTAGAAGCCGCCGTGATCGTGCAGCAAAACGACTCCCGGGCGCGGCATCGGCGGACCGTCGGGAATCAGGAGATGCGCCGGCACGCGAAACTGCGGTGTTGTGCGGAACGTGAGGCGTTCTTCGCGGTAACCTTCCCGCTGCCTGCGAGAGACCAGTTGTACGTCCGCCGTCACTCGGGCCGGCGAATACAGCAACAGGTCGAACAAGCGCCGCCGAGCCACTTGTTGCCAGGCGGCAAGGTCACCGAACTCAGGCCGCAGGAACGAAAGTTCAAGCGGCGAGGAGTCAGCAAGGCTCTGAACGGGCGCGTAGAGGCTGCCGAGGGGCGAATCGACATGCGCCTCCGCCGGCGGCTGAGCGCGGACGGTAGCCGTACTGGCCGCAAGACCGGCAAGGGCGGCGCTGAAACCGCGCCGTGACACGGGAGGAGGCATCAGAGATCACCTTACCCCAGGCAATCGAGTTGTTAACCGGCAGTTGGGTGGGCGTTGTGCGCGTGGTAAACGTGACCCACCGGCGCTATTCGGTAATTGCATCGAGGAACGCCGGGTTTACCATCCACGTGCCCGCGGTCCATGCGGGCGTCCGTGGCGAACGCGTGTTGGGTGAGGATGGCGATTTGCTGGGCGTTCTGCCGGGTTTGCTCCATGAGCACCGCGGTGATTTCGTCGAGTCTGCCGAAGCGGTCGAGGGGGCTCTGGCCGTTGGTTTCCGGGTTATTGCTTTCGGGCATGGACCTGGATTCTATCTACAGTTTAGTTGGGCGAGTTTGGGGCTATCTGACAACTAGGCTCGTGAGACGGCAGCCGGGAACATCCTGGCCGCGTTTGAGGGCGATGAGGATGTTGCGGCGGTTGTGGTTGATGGTCTCTCTGTGTTCGATGAACCCGGCGGGGATGGCCGAGTCATCGAAGATCTAGACGGCGGGTGGATTGGCCCGCGTGCTCAGCGTGGTGTAGTTGCCTCGCAGTTGTCTAGCCCTACTCGGTAAGTGCGTCGAGGAACGCCGGGCTAACCATCCACGTGCCTGTTACTTGCATGGCGGAGCGGCTGAAGCGGCCGGACGAGAGGACGTTCGAAAGCGCCGCCGGGTCCTTCGACGCCCCCTTTTCGGAGGCAGTCTGACGGATGACTTCGGTTGCTCGAACCAACTGCGTTTCGAGTGCGAGTGCTTCCTCTTCGGATGCGAGATCGGCCTGGAAGTGAAGTTCGGCGGCGGACGCGGAGTCGGCGGCCGAGGTGAGCGAGAAGGTAGATTCCTTCGGAATGGAGAGAACGGAACGAAGCGCGGCGAACGACGACGTGGAAGCTGGCCACGGCAGGCCCGACAGGGCGGCTTGGGGAATGGTCAGCCACGCGAAGCCAGGCGGGACCGGCTGAGGCTTAGGGTTGCGCGCGACACTGAAATTATAGGCCGCGCCCTGTTCCGTGCTGTAGGCGAGACCCATCAGATTCGAGTGAATGGGCTGGTAAGAGATCCACCACCCTGGCTTGCCTGCGGGAACCCAGCAGACACTGTGGGCACAATCGCCGTGATGTTTCCTTACATACTGCTCAAGCTGGCCCCACTCAAAGCGGCCATAGAGGGCCAAATAGGAGACCGGACTTCCGTCCGGCTGACGGCCGACGGAGCCGGCGATCAGATCGAGGTCGCGTTCATAACTGAAGTGAGTTTGGGCGATGAAGGCTTGATATTCCTGGTCCTGGGTCACCTTGTTGGCGGCCAGCTTTTCGAGAAAACCTGTGCGGCGCAGCGTCGAGACGTCAATGAAGAAGAGCGCTGCATCCTTGCGCGGCAAGACATTCACCATGTCGCCGGCGGAGTGGACGGAGAAACTGCGGTATTGCCAAACTGCGAGAATAGCCGCCCCGGCCATGAGCACGGCAATGCCGACAAAAAGCCAAGGTTTCAGTTTCACCGCAACAAGTGGCCCTGTTTATTGTTAACACAAGGCGGAAGTTCTTATGCGGGAACCGCCATGTGGGCGCGAGCCTCTTTCCACAGACCGACGTATGGACGAATCTCCGACATCATGGCGCGGAACTGGTCAAGCGTCAGAGATTGAGCGCCATCGCTGACGGCTTTCTCGGGCTGCGGGTGGCATTCGACCAGGAGACCGTCGGCGCCGATAGCGGCCGCGGCGCGGCAGAGGGCGGGCACCAGGCTGCGCTTGCCGGTGGCATGGCTGGGGTCAAGGAAGACCGGCAGGTGCGAGAGTTCGTTCAGGACGGCGACGGCGACAATATCGCAGGTATTGCGAGTCGCGGTTTCGAAGGTCCGGATGCCCCGTTCACAGAGGATAACCTCAGGGTTTCCGTGGGCGACCACGTACTCCGCGGACATGAGGAGTTCCTTGATTGTGGAGCTGAGGCCGCGCTTCAGCATCACTGGACGGCCCGCTTTGCCGAGGGTCTTGAGCAGCGCAAAGTTCTGCATGTTGCGAGCGCCGATCTGGAGGATGTCCGCGTATTCGGCGACAAGCTCTACGTCACGATCGCTCATGACTTCGGTGATGATGCCGAGTCCGGTCTCTTCCTTAGCTTTTCTGAGCAGTTTCAAACCCTCTTCCGCCATGCCCTGGAAATCGTAAGGAGATGTGCGGGGCTTAAAGGCGCCGCCGCGAAGAAACTTCGCGCCAGCCGCGCGGACGGCGTGCGCGGTTTCGAGGATCTGCCGCTCGCTTTCGACCGAGCAGGGGCCGGCCATGACCACAAACTCGTCGCCGCCAACATCCACGCCGTTGATGCGGAAGACCGATTTGGCGGGGCGGAATTCCTTGCTGACAAACTTATAGGGCGCGGAAATCCGGACGGCCTTTTCCACCTGGGGCATGGCTTCAAGCGATTCGAGGCAAGCGGTGACGTCGCCGACACCCACCACGCCGATGACGACGCGCTCTTCGCCCTCAATCGAATGGACCGTATAGCCGAAGTCCTTGATGCGGTCCCTGACGGCATCGATTTCTTCGCGCGTCGAATGCAACTTCATTGAGATGATCATTGTGCGCTTTATCCGAAACCCAAGTGTACACCGGGTTTGAGTCAAGAGCAATCGTTCCGCCATATAACTGAAGGGGTTAGCGCACCACCGGCGCGAGGTGTTACCTGAGTGTGAGACTTCGTGCGCGCGGCCTGCGTTGAGACGACCAGCGGCTTAAAGTACCCGAAGCGTGCCCGACGCGCTCATGTTCGGCAACGTCTGCGGCTGGTTTCCGCGCCACACGCACTATCAAGCCGGGAAGCGGGCTCGGCGATGCCTCCGCGGGCCTTGCGGGGCGCTAGGCTAGGCCGGTACCGGTTTCGTGATTCCCGCTCGTTGCGCGTACTCCACCAACTCGGCGCGGGTGTGAATGTTCAACTTGCGCATCAGATTGAACTTATGGGCTTCCACGGTCTTGACGCTGAGATCCAGCTCGTTGGCAACGTCCTTCACGGTATTGCCGCTAGCGAGAAGCTGAAGAATTTCATTCTCCCGGACGGTCAGGGCTGGACCGTTGGTGGCGGGCGCGGGAGCAAAATTGGCCGCTCGCAGACGGTCAACCGTAGCTGCCAGGTTTTGCAGGCTCAGGGCGCTGGTTTGCCGCACCAGTTGACGCAGCACCGGGACAAGCAGGGACGTGGCTTCGGACCTCTTGATTCGCGCCGGTAGCCAGCCGTTGGCCAACCCGGGTTTGAGCTCGGCTGTCGAACTCAACACCAGAACCTGGGCATGCGTAAGCGCGCGCAGGCTGTCGAGGTTATGATCGGCATCCAGGCCAGGAAGATCGTCAACCAGCGCGATGACATCGGGCGCGGCCGCGAGTTGCGCGGGGCCGGGTGCTTCGCCTGTCAGTCCTTCCTGGGCCAGGCTTTCATGGTCCAGTGCGCCGTTGGCCGTTCTCGGTAGCGCCGCCAACAGGCGCTGGTAATCTTCTACTTCGCCGATCACATCGCAATCTCGCTCGGGAGCAAGCAGCGTTCGCAGCCCCTGTCGAAACAAGGCTTGGTGGTCAGCTAGCAGGATACGAATGGGTGCTCTCTTTTCCAACTTCGTCCTCGTGGGGAGAAGACCTCGCTCCGTCGTCGGGCCGTGGGTCTTTCGCCTTTCATGGGGCTTATCGGTTGGTGTGCGGAAATCCTTTAGGATGAGGCGCTACCTGAGGCCAAAGCAACCGCTGTGAGGCCGGCGCCGCTAGGGTCTCGGCGCCGCGGGAGCCGACAGTAGCTTGATCAGGTCCTCGTCCTCGCCCTGTCTCGCGCGGTCGAGCGCGGTTCGCCCCGCCCTGTCCTTTCGCCCCCGGCCGGCCCCTCGCTGCACCAGCAACGCCGCCACATCCACCCGATTCAGCGATGCGGCCAGCATCAGCGGCGTAGCGCCCTCGTTGTCCGCGGCATCGATTTCCGCCCCGTGGTCCAGCAGAAGACTAACCACCTGCGGCGATCCGCCGAGCGCCGCATCGTGCAGCGCCGTGCCGCCCTCCCGATTGCGCGCCGAGGGCGAACTGCCGTGCTCAAGCAGCAGCCGTACCATCTTCACCTGGCCCTTGAGCGCCGCATCATGTAGATAGGTGGAACCGCCGGCTGTTGGCCGGTTCGGATCGAATCCATTCTGCAGCAGGGTCAACGCAATTTCAGTCTGGCCCCGGAGCGTCGCCGCCTCCATCGCCGCATCGGCCGCCGCTTGTGAACTCTTTAACTCCAGGCCGCTGTGCAGCAACGCCGCCACCACCGGGGCATTCTTATACGCCAGAGCAAGATCCAGCGGCGTCTGGCCGTAGCGATCCGTCACACCGGGGTCGGCGCCTGCACTGAGCAGGGGCTCAATCGCGTTCACCGAGCCTTTCACAGCCGCTTCATGCAGAACTCCGCGGCCATCGGCGTGAACGCGTTTCACCTGTGCATGCTTCTCAATCAGCAGCCTGACGGCCTTCGGCTGATCGTGAATCACCGCCTCATCCAGAGGCGAGTTGCCGCGCTCATCCAGAACGTCGACGTCGTTCGTAAGCGGCAAGAGAATGTTCAGGATATCCGTGTTACCCCGCGCCGCCGCCAGGTGAATCGCCAACTGGCCTTCGCGATAGGTCAGCGAGAGATCGGCCCCTGCTTTCAGAAGCAACTCCACGATCTCGGCATGGTCCGTCATGATGGCGTAGAACAGCGGCGTGGAACCGCCTTCCGAGTGCCGCGCATTAACGCTCGCTCCCCGCGCGATTAGAAACCTGACGATTTCGGCGTTGCCCATCCAGGCGGCGTCATGCAACGGCGTACTTCCCAGAGCGTTGCGCGCGTCGGGACTGATTCCCGAATCGATCAACTGCTTCACTTCCTGGAAGTGTCCGGCATGAATGGCTTCGTGCAACCGCTCGACGCCTTGATCGGTCGAGGCGCCGGCCAGCAGCGGAAGCAGCAGGGCCAGCAGTGCCTGCAGCCTGGACATGTCGCCAGCGTATCAGGCGGCTGCGGGGTTCGAGTGGCCCGGCCGACAAACAAAAAAGGCCGGCCCTCGCGTGAGGGCCGCCCTTAAGGGTCAATCGTGTCCGGTTTAGGCGCTAAACCTCTACGCCGTGACCGGGCCCTGGGCCGCCGGTTCCGGCACGGACACCGGCGCGGGTGCCGCCACAGGCACGGGCGCGGTCAGATGCGCATCCAGCATCTTCTGAAACTCGGGTTTCCCAATTGCGCCGACCTTCTGGTCCACCACTTTGCCGCCTTTAAAGAGCAGCAGCGTCGGAATACCGCGAATCCCGTATCGCATCGCCGTCTGCTGGTTCGAATCTACGTCCAGCTTGCCCACCTTGACCTTGCCGGCGTAGTCGGCCGCCACCTGGTCCACGGTCGGACTCATCATGCGGCAAGGACCGCACCACTCCGCCCAGAAGTCCACCAGCACCGGGACTTCGGCATTCAACACGTCTTTATCGAAACTCGCGTCGGAAAACGTCAGCGTCTTATCGCCTGCCATGTTCTTTTACCTTCCTATTAATCGATGTAGGCTATAGCCCTTTCGATTCAGGTCCGGAATGGACCTCAAAAGCCCTTCCATTCATACGGTTGCCATCAGTCTGTCGTACAAACCAATATACTCTTTGGCCGAAACATCCCAGGAGTAATCGCGCAGCATCGCCGTCTCCATCATCCGTTTCCACCGTTCCCCGCCAAACTGATCGGCGGCGAAACGAATGCAGTTTAGCAGTTCGTAACCGCTGTAGCCCCAAAACTTGAAGCCCGTGGCGTCGTCCACCGTGTCTTCCAGGCCCCCGGTGGCGCGCACCAGAGGCAGTGTTCCGTACTTCAAACTGTAGATCTGGTTCAGGCCGCAGGGTTCATACCGGCTCGGCATCAAGAACAGATCCGACCCCGCCTCGATCCGATGCGCCAAGCCGTCATCATAGCCGATCTTCACCGCCACCTTGTGGGGGTAGGCCTCCGCAAACCGGGCGAAGAAGTTTTCCAGGCCCGCGTCGCCGCTGCCGAGCACCACCAACCCGATGTCCTCCGAACCGAATTCATTGGCCACGCTAGCCAGAAAATCGAATCCCTTCTGCCACGCAAAGCGCGAAACGATGCCGAATACCGGGCGGGTCATCAAGGACTCGGGCAGGCCCATCTCCTTGAGCAAGGCGGCCTTACAGACCTGCTTACCATTGGGATGGATGACGTCGTAGTTCTGGGCAATGTTCCGGTCTGTGGCCGGGTTCCAAGCCTCGTAATCCACGCCGTTGAGGATGCCGAAAAGAACGTCGCGCCGGGCGCGCAGCAAGCCATCCAGATTGAAGCCGAATTCCGGCGTCTGGATCTCCGCGGCGTAGGTTTTGCTCACCGTGGTCAGAAAGTGGCTGTAGACCAAACCGGCTTTCATTAGATTGAGGTTCCCGAAGTGAGCCAGCAGGTCGATCCGGAGCAACCGCTCCGGCAATCCCAGATCGGCCATCGCCCCGCGCCCGAAGCTGCCCTGGTAACCCAGGTTGTGGATGGTGAATGCCAAACGGATGCGGGAGTAGGCAGGGTGACCCGCATAGATGTCCCGAACTAACACCGGTAGCAGGCCGGCTTGCCAATCGTGGCAGTGAACGATATCGGCGGGAAACAGGTGCCGTACAATACCGAGCGCCGCCTGGCACAAAGCGCCAAACCGGATGTGGTTGTCGGTGTATTCGCCTCCCGGACCGTCATAGAGTCCGTCGCGATCGTATAGCTCAGGGATCTGGACGAAAAAATAGCGAACGCCGTGCTCCGCTTTCTCCAGGATGTTTGCTTCGAAAGTCCGTGGTCCCAATGAGAGGCGCAGCCGCTCATAGGCCAACGTCGCATCGCGAAGCTTGACCCGGCGATACAGCGGAATGACAACCGCCACCTGCTCGCCGGCGCGTACCAGCGCCTTGGGAAGGGCGCCCAGCACATCCGCCAGTCCACCGGTCTTGATGAACGGCGCCGCTTCTGAGGCGACCATGAGAATTCTTGCCACGCCACATTGTATCGATGGCGCGCCTGGCTCATTCCGGCTAGTGGCCAGGCGCCACGTAGCCGGGCGGATGAACCGCCCCCTCGCCAAAGAAATATGCCTCCATCTGCTTCAGAAGGAACTCCTGCGCTTCCGGATTGGCCAGGTTCAGCCGATACTCGTTCATGATCATTTTCATCTGCTCAACCCACATTTTCCAGGCGTCCTGCGATACGCTTTCGTAAATGCGCTGGCCCAGCGGATGCCCGTCAAAGGGCACTTCCTTCAAGCCAGGCAAGTCTTTGTTCAGCTTGACGCAGTGCACAATTCGTTCCGAGGTTGCTGTATTGCTCATTGGGAATCCTCCCGATCCTGTTTCGGATCGATCCAGCAAAAAAAGAGGCGGGAATCGGCGGCGCGGACGCGACAAATGGGCTGTCGGCTATGAATCGCCGTCACTGACCCGCGCTCAATGGCCTGCTCTCTAGTCTTGAGGATAACTCGATCGAGGATACCCCGCTGCGGCAGCCGCGACAGCAACCTTGACTCGGTTCCGCCGGTTCCGCTGGTCTGACAGGAATTCTGAGAACTTCATCAGCGGTACGTAGCCCGCATCGGCCCGGTTGGCAGCCGCGCGCTGGTAGCGGCGCAAGAGGCCGGCGCGTGACGATTGCCGCACACAACAAGACTCGATGTCCAGCAGTAGCTCCAGTTCCCAGGGCTCAAACAAGTGACGGTTCATCCGACCGGAGGCGACCTCCTGGATCAAGTTGTTAAATTGAGCGAGCGTATTCTGGTCCGCCAATTTCCGTCCCCTTGACCGTAGTGGCGTTCGACCTCGAAAATTCTTAGAAAAAAGGGCTGCTGCCCGAGCGAGCGGTGGCGAAGCCGTTCGACAGGGTCCGGCCTCGAAATAGCCGTCAGTTGAGGCCGGCCTTCCACCTTTCAATCATCAGAAGCTGGCTCTCGACCTCGGAACGTTCCGGAGAATCGGGGTGTAAACGGAGATAGGTTTCGAGGTCCGCCTTGGCCGCCCGATGGTTAAGCTGACGGAGATGAATGAGCCCCCTGTGGCGATACTCCTCAGCATAATCCGGCATGGCCACGATCAGTATGTCCAGGACCAATCGAGCCTTATTGAGCGCCTCCCCGCGCAGATAGATCGCCTTGAGATTGCTCAGCATGCGGACCAGAATCTGGCGTTTCGAAACCGGAGCGAGCACGGCAGGGTTCGCCCGAAGATCGACGCCCGCCGCTTGCCGGGCCAGGTGGCAGCAATCGTCGAAGGAGAGGATCCTGCCATTATGAAATGGATCGACCCAATAGCGGCATCCGGCATCCTGATAGACAACGATGAAATGGCCCGGTAGGCCGACGCCTGAGACCGGCCGGCCAAGCCGACGCGCAATCTCCATGTAAACCACGGAGAGCGAGATGGGGATGCCGAGGCGCCGGGACAGCACGGCATTCAGACAACTGTTGCGCGGATCGTAGTAATCGTCTTCATTGCCGCGGAACTGGAGGTGATGGAAGAGGCAGTTGTTGACGGCCTCAATGAACTGCAGCCCCGATGCGCGATCGGGCAGCGAAGCGTGGATCTGGGCGGCAAGGCTTTCCAGGCGCGATAGAGAGGCTTCGTGGTCGAGACCGGGAAACTCGACGCGAGCCAGATCGAGAGCCGCCACATCGAGCGTCGCCGGGGAGTTCTCGTTGGTCAGAGCGTCGATGAGCCGCTGCACGTGGAGAGCATATCACCGGATTTTGGCCATAGGGACGGCGAGTTTCGGACGCAGATTGTTAGCTTCCCGGATTCCAGCCGGACGGCTCTGGAGGATCGAAGTGAGCCTACGCGCCTTCCACCAAGCGGTACACTTCCCGCTTCGGCAGATTCATCCGCTTGGCGACGGCTTTGATGGCTTCCATGCGTTCAAGACCCTGCTCCGCCTGAAGCCGCTTCACTTCGGCGACAGGATCGATGTCCCGCTGTTCGCCAGGAACGGCTCCGCCGATGACCAGCGTGATCTCGCCCTTGACCGACGGACGCTGTTTAAGTTGTTCCAGAACTTCTCCGGCAGAACCGCGCAGGAATTCCTCGTACAGTTTGGTCATCTCGCGAGCCAAGACAAGGCGGCGGCCGGGAAGCGTCTGAACCATATCGGCGAGGCAATCCAGAATGCGGTGGGGGCTTTCATAAGCGATGGCTGTGGCGGTCTCGGTTTGGAGATCCCCAAAGGCTTTGAGGCGCCCATGCTGCTTGGGCGGCAGAAATCCGATGAACCGGAATGTGTCGCAGGGCAGGCCGGATGCGATTAACGCGGCGATGGCCGCGGATGCCCCGGGGAGTGGAACAATCCGGATAGCGGCCTGGATAGCGCTGTGAACAAGGCGATAACCAGGATCGGAAACCAGTGGTGTGCCGGCGTCACTGAGCAAGGCCACAGATTCGCCGCGCTCCAGGCGGGCAATGAGGTCTTGGGTGCGGCCGGCCTCATTGTGGTCATGGTAGCTGACCAGCGGCTTCCGGATCTCAAAGCGATCCAACAGCTTCTGCGTCTGACGGGTGTCTTCACAGGCAATCACCGCCACCTCTTCGCGCAAAATCCGAAGCGCCCTCAGGGTTATGTCCTCAAGGTTTCCGATGGGCGTGGCAATCAGATAAAGAATGGCAGCCAAACTGTAGGCAGTGTATCGTTGCAGGGAAGATGTCGTCGAACCCTCAAGAGCAGAGCAGCATTTTGGAGCGGTCGCCAGTCTACTACCGTTGGAGCGACGAGCGTTCGCCGCTGCTGGTTGAACTGAAAATCGACCTCGTGCCGCGTATCCTCGCCGATCTCCAGGCGGCAGAGCAGCTTGGCCTTGAGGGCGGAGGCGTTTTGATCGGCTCATTTCCGCAAACGATTGGCCCGCCAGTGCTGCGGATTGAGGATTTTGAAACGGTCGCGCGCCGGGGAGGAGACGGTTTGCCTTATATCCTTCTGGCCGAGCAACGACAGAGGTTTACGGCGGTTAGGAAGCGGGTTGCGACGCGCGAACTCTCCGCGGTCGGATTCTTTCGGAGTCACCTGAGGAGCGGGCCGTTCGATCTAGCGCTGTCGGACCGTGACTTGATGTCGGCGGAATTCAAGAACGCAATCCACGTGGCGCTGTTGATCGGCTCGGACTACTCAAGTACGACGGTTTCGGAGGGGCGCCACCATCTGGCCACGTACTTCGTGTCTGTCAACGGCATAGTGAGGAATGGGATAGACCCGGCAACGATGCCGTTCGACGTGGCTGAGATGGAAAAACTGAGCGCCAGCCAGACGAAGCTGCTGGCGGTTGCGCCGCCAGTGGTGGCTCGACCGCAGGCGGATGAGGGAGCTATCGGTGGCCAGTCCGCCGCCCCCCATGCGCCAGACCCGGCCGTTCTCCCGCGTTCGACGGCGAAAGGAGTCAGACGAGCCGCATGGATGGGCGTAGGCGCTATCGCCCTGCTGTCCCTGCTTTTCGTTGTTTGGGGATGGCAACGCCAGGGCAGTCGCTTTACGGCGGAAATCTTTGCCGGGTCAACTCCGGATCTGGCCGTGACAGTGGCTAAAGAGACAGGGTTGCCGAATCATCGCCAGGCTCTTGAGATTCGTTGGAGCTACCGGAGCTCTTCCGCATGGGATGCGGCTAGTGCACGCCTGAGCATCACGAACAAGAGGACGCACCAAACCATTCGGGAGCTGGCTCTAGAGCCCAGCGACCTGGCGTTGGGCTACGTTCGCGCGGAGATGGATGAACAACCTGCTGAAGTCTCGCTCGCCGTGCTTCTGTCGAACGGCAAGCTAGTCACCGCTAATGGCGCAACAACAAATTAAAGTCACCGCCTCTGGTGTCTAACACGATCGTGCTTCCCGGAGGAATGCGCCCCTGCGCAACCAGCGCGGCCACCGGTTGCATGAAATGACGCTGAACGGTCCGTTTTAGCTCGCGGGCGCCAAATTCCAAGCTCGTACCGCGTTGCAGAATCAGCGTGCGGGCCGCCGCAGTGCATTGGATGCGGAAGGCTCGCAATCCTAGGCGTTCGAAGATCAAGCGTCCGAAGGCCGCGAAAATGTGATCCAGGATTTCGTCATAAGCGTCCGCGTTCAGAGGCCGGTACGTGATCACTGAGTCGATCCGGTTCACGAATTCCGGCGAAAACTTGTGCTTCACCGCTGACATGCCGACCGCTTGGAGCCGTTGCGGGTCATCGGTGCCCGGGGGGACCATAGCCTCGAAGCCGAAGTCCGGTTTTGAGGCACGCTGGATGGCTTTCGCACCCAGATTGCTAGTGAGAAAGATCAAGCTCTTCTCGAAGCTGACCGTGGTGTTGTCGCCTAGACGCACCGTAGCTTTGTCCAGTATCCCCAGCAGCAATCGGGTCAGTGATGGCGCCGCCTTCTCAATTTCGTCAAATAGCACTAGCGAGATGGCGGAATGTTCCGTAATTACGGCATTGAGCTTGGTTTGAGTCAGCATCGGCTGCGTTTCCCGATGGCCCAAGTACCCGGGCGGCGCGCCAATGAGCTTTGCCACCTCGTGCTCCATCTGGAACTCTCCGCAATCGATCCTTAGCAGGTTCTTTGCGCTTCCATGCAGCACTTCGGCCAGCGCCTCCACAGTGCGGGTCTTTCCGGTGCCTGTGGGCCCCAGGAGTAAGAAGACACCAAGCGGGCGCCCCTCGGGCGAAAGATTCGCTTGGTGCATCTGAATGTAGGGCACCACCTTGGCGATGGCGTCATCTTGTCCAATCAGCAAATGAGAAAGGCGCCCGGTGAGGCTGTCTTCTTCCCCGCGGCCCGCGGGCCGCTTCTGACGTGGATAGAGCGTGTTGGCCTTCATTCGATCGATGAACCCCCTTCCCAACCGGAGTCTAGTAGCACGAATTGACCGGAGTGTTCTGGCTGAGATTGGCGACATCGCAAATAGCGAGGCTAATCGATTGAAACGAAAACACATACAGCGAAAACAATTTGTTGGCCAGGTTTGTGATCGGGTATTTCCGGTGCGGCGCTGTGCACGGGGAGATGAGAATCTTGGCACCTATCGGGGGAATGGCGCTCCCTTGGCTTTCCGCGGCTTATTCCTTTGCAGCCGCTTGAGTCTTCCGGAGGACGATCTCCAACTCCTTCCAGACCTCGTCATTCACCGGAAAGATTGTGAAATCCGCATACGCCCGGCGTTGCGGCTGCTCCCCGATTTCTTTCAGCGCCGCGTTCAATTCCAATAACTGGCCCCGGCCCAGCGAAAGGTCATGCTCATCCGGCTGAAATGCCGAACCGATGGGGTACTCGGCAAACGGCTGGCGGCGTTGCTCAATGTGACACCCCAGGAAATGCGTGATCGCCTTCCCCTGCGTGAAATCGACCAACCGCTGGATGCTTTGAACATAGGCGGGCCAGTCGGCAACGTAGAGCCGGCCGGGATAAAACGTGTCGCCGCTCAAGACGATGCCGGTTCGGCGGTCGTAATACGCCACCGCGGCCTTCTGATGCCCTGGCAGAGGCAGCACATCCACGATGCGGTCGCCGAGGTCGATCTGGCCGATGCCATCCGGCCACGAAGCGATGTGAAAGGCGCTGCGCACTGCGTCTTCCTTGCCTTCGATGAGCTGCGTGTCCGGCCGGTCAAGAAACTGCGAATCGCCTGCGATATGGTCACCGTGGCCGTGCGAATGGGCGACCACCAATAAAAGATTCGCAACATTGTGCTTCTTTTGATAGCGCCCGATAACGTCATCGACAATCTGCCGCGTCTTTACCTTCCCGGCGCCGGTATCCACCAGCAGAACGTGCGTCTTCCCGAAGATCAGGTACAGGAATGGCTTTTCGTAATTGGTGCACCCGGACTCGCGGAGGATGAAAAAAGTTGGATTGTATTCGTGAATCTCCCAGTCGGGCACCGTCATGCAGTTGGGACCGCCGGTTTGCCAGGTCAACGGCAGCGTACCCGCTTCCACCGGCCCGCCATCGGGCTGAGGAATCTGAGCCGTCAGCGACAACCCCAAGAGGGTGAAAAGAAGAGCGCGTGGTAAAGAGAGCAGCCTTCGCAGGCGTATTGACGGAAGCATCAAACGAATAGGATAAGCTCTAAAACGCAAACTTCAGCGCAAGCTGCAGGATTCTTGGCGGAGCGGCGCTCACCACATCTCCGAACGTCGAACTGCCTAGAGTTCCGTTAACAGACAGCGGCCCGAAGAATTGGGCATGGTTGAAAACGTTGAATGCTTCTACGCGGAACAGGAGCGATTTCGTTTCGCTCAGAGCCATCTTCTTGCTGAGCGCCATATCGAAGTTTTCCGAACCCGGACCGTAAAAGAAACGCCGCGGACTGTTGCCTGGAGTCCCTAACGCCTGAAAGCTGAACAGAGAAGTATTGAAGTACGCGTTGCCGTTCCGCGGATTGTGGTTGATCTCAAGGGGCCCGCTTATGACATCTGGCTCATCCACGCTCGAGTTGTTCACTCCATTTGGGTTGGTCCCGAGCAAGGAGTTGTCGCTGTTGTTGACCAACGTAACCGGGAATCCGGTGCTCAAGTGAGTGATGCCTGAGATGGTCCAATCCTTCGTCCACCGGTTGGCTCTATGGAATGCGAGGTCAACCGGAAGCTGGTACTCATAGCTGACAACAAAATTGTGCCTGATATCGAAGGACGATATGCCATAACTAAGGGCGGCATTGGTTGGATTTACTTCCTCACCCAGGTTCGATGAATGATCGAACGATTTTCCATAGGTATACGATGCGATGACTTGTGACCGCCCGCTCAAATGGCGCAGACTGAGTTGCAGCGAATTGTAATTCGAATTGCCCGTGGTGGATTGATTCGCGTTACTGCCAAAGTTTGAGCCCAGCGGCCCGCGCGTGCCGTTGATGGTTTGCCCGGACGCACTTGTATAGACGTTGCCCTCGCCGAAGGGTCCACAGGTGGCGCTGCCAGGCGCCACCTCGCTCTGTTGGCTCAGGCTGAGACAGGAGGACGGGTTTCCGGGATTATTCTCGATCAGGACCAGCAGACGATGCCCCTCATTGCCAACGTAGTTCGCGCTTACAACGGTGTTCTGGCCGATCTGCCGCTGGATTGAGAACATAAATTGTTCGGTGTAAGGGATCTTGTTGGACGTCATGTAGGCGGGAATTCCACTGATCGGGAGGTACGACGACCAGTCGAAGGACGTATCCGGGTTTCCCCTCGTCACGTTCAGCGGCGCGAGACTGACTGGGAAGGGTTGTCCGAAATCCTGGCCGGTTGAGGCGGTGACAAATGGGTTACTAAACAGCGACGGCGCGGGGCTGGAGTAGGTGGTTCCGTAGGGCGCGTTCGCTGCGGCAACCGAAACGGTCAGGGCCTCAATCGCGGTGTAGAAAATTCCAAAGCCGGCGCGGATGCTGGTCTGGCCGGGTGCGCCCAGCAGCCTGCCCCAGAAGCTGCCCGAGTCCCCACCGGGCGAGTAGGCAATCCCGATGCGCGGTGAGAACTCGTCGCCGGGAGGGGCGATGGTGCGCGAAACGCCGGGATCGGTGGGATACAAAATGCCCGCGGGAGCGCCTGGAAGCGCGAGGGACTGCTGTCCGGGCTCAAATGTGGAAATTTGGTTGTACTTCTCATACCAGGGTTCGATCCGGTCCCAACGCAATCCATAACTCAAGCTGAAATGAGGCGTGATGCGCCAACTGTCCTGAAGATAGGCGCCCACATACTTATTGCGGCTGTAAAAGGAGTTTAACTGGCTCTGGTTGTATTGACTCGGCACGCCCAGCAGGTAATCCGCGAAGTCGCTGCCCGTCTCGCTTCCGGTAAAAACAAAACTACCGTTGAACTGGGCGATCGGATTGGCATTTACCTGGTCGTAGTGAGTTTCAACGCCGAACTTCAAGGCGTGCCTTCCGATATTCCAGGAAAAGCCGTCCGTCACCTGGTACGTGTTATTGGTCTGTCTCAGCTCATTGGTATCCGTGCCCAGAGAAAAGCTGTTGAAGACCAGGCTCTCGACGCCCTCCAACTGTGGCGCCAGGGCGACAATGCTCGGCGTGCCCGCATTGGTCAAGAATCCCTGCGATGCCAGACTGACGCCCACTCCGCCCACAGGTTTGCCCAGGATGTTCTTGTTACGCATGAAGCTCAGGGTCAGCTCGTTCACCGCATTGGGACTGAACGATTTCGTGTCGCCAAGGTTCACAAGCTGAGCCGTGCCCAAATACTGAGCATTGAAGCCGGGAACGCTGGCGCCGCCCTGAGCCACCGGATAAGGGTTGTTCAGGTTGTATTTGTCGAGAAAGTAATAAGCCGACAGCGTGCCCAGCCCGGTGTTGGCATCGAGGCGCGAACCGCCCTTATTGTCATTCAAGACTTCGTTATACGAAGAGGTGGCAAAGCTGTTGCCGTTTTCATTGGGAGAGGGAATGTATTGCAGGAGCTTTTGGGCCGGAACAGACCACGCCCGCTGCGGGATGACGGCCCCGGGAAACACACATTGAGTGGATACGGCGCAGCCCGGTGTGTAATATTGCTCTCCGGCAGTGACTGTATATCCCAGTTTCTGAGTGAGCAAATTCGCCAGGTAAGGCCCACTCACCGCGCCCGTCAGCGAGGAGGCCATGTCAGAAAGATTGCCCGCTCGATCCTGCACGGAGGGCACGGGAATTGAGCCGGTATCCACGCCCTGAGTGAGCCCGGTGCCTTGATAATCGAGAAAGAAGAAGATCTTGTCGCGGCGAATGGGGCCGCCCACGGTGCCGCCGTACTGGTTCTGGCGAAATGTCCCGCGCGTGGGCGAGAAGAAGTTCCGGGCATCCAAATCAGTGTTGCGCAGAAATTCAAAAGCGCTGCCGTGCAGTTCGTTGGCGCCCGATTTCGTAACAACGTTGATTTGCCCGCCGCTGAATTCGCCATATTCGGCGTCGAAGTTACTTGTCAAAATTCGGAACTCGGCGATGGAATCCAGGTTGGGGATGACGGAAGTGCCCATGTTCACGTCCTCCTCCACGTCACTGCCGTTAACGATGAAGACGTTGGCGAATTCACGCTGACCGTTAATCGAAATGGTGCCGGCATTTAAATTTCCGGACGGAGAAAACACGCTCGCTCCCACATCCTGCACGGTATTGGCGTTGATGGATGTGGCAGGCGCGACACCAGGCTGCAGGGAGAGCAGATCGGTGAAACTGCGCCCGAGCAGCGGAACGGCGGTCATCTGCCGGCCGGAGACCACCTCGCCCAGTTGGGTGCTGATTGCTTCCACGTGAATGCCGTTGTCGTTGACGGAGATCTGTTGCGTCTGTGTGCCCGATTGCAGCGAAGCATCGATGACCAGCGCGCTGTTGGCGTCAATGACGATGCCAGTGCGCGAATAAGAATCGAAGTGCGGAAAGCTTACTGTCAGGGTGTAAGTGCCCACTGGCAGCACCGGGAAGGCATAGGCGCCATCGCTTCCCGTTGACGTCTTTTGAGAGACCTGAGTAGCCAGGTTGGTGACGGTGACTTCAGCGTTTTGAATGATGGCGCCGGATGAATCGGCGATTCTCCCTGAGATGCGGCCGCCCACACTGGCAAACGCCAGAGCGGCAGCGATCACTGCGACGGTGACGAGGCGCATGGCAATACACTTCATGAATTTGATTTCCGATTGAGACTGGAGCCAAGCGATCTCTCGCTGACGAACCCTGCGTTTTTACGATATCAGACCGATTTAGTCTGATATCGGGTGCTTGCAGTTTTTGGGGGAATCTCCATGTCGAACGGGGATTTTTTGACGTTCAGAGCTTTCCGGCGGGGGCGACGACGCTGTCGAGCGTCGCTGGGGCCAGTAGGGACAGCTTACAAGCCTTGACTGTTTGTAGAATCAATTGTTTGCGGCTGATCACGATGAACGGTTAAGCAGTTAAGCCTCCACAGGCTAAAGCGCTGTGCCACCCGAAAAATCAGAAGCTATGGCTCGATGCGGGTGCCCAGGACCTTTAGGAATTGCGCGAGCCACGCTGGATGAGCCGGCCAGGCGGGCGCGGTGACCAGGTTGCCGTCGGTGAAGGCCTGGTCTACAGGGATGTCGGCGAACTTGCCCCCGGCGCCCACCACATCCGGCGAGACGGCCGGATAGCAACTGCATGTGCGACCCTGAATGACTCCGGCAGCGGCAAGAATCTGCGCGGCGTGACAAATGGCCGCGATCGGTTTCCGCTCCTTCGAGAAGTAGCGGACAATTTCGAGCACACGAGGATTCAAGCGGAGGTATTCGGGGGCACGGCCGCCGGGAATCGCCAGCGCGTCATACTCGTGCTCGTTCACGTCATCGAAAGTGGCATTCAGGACGAAGTTGTGGCCGGGCTTTTCGCTGTAAGTCTGGTCGCCTTCGAAATCATGGATGGCCGTCCGAACGTGCTCGCCCGCTTTCTTGTTCGGGCAGACGGCGTGCACCTGATGGCCCACCATCAAAAGCGCTTGAAAGGGGACCATGACCTCGTAATCTTCAACGTAATCGCCGGCTAACATCAATATTTTCTTTTGTGCCATCTACTCCTCCAAGAGCCATGGTAACGGCGGACGGGCGAGCATCGAGACGCTAACCGGGAGAGTGGCGTTCGAACGCGGGTTGCTCCCCGTCATGTACCATGAGCGGATGACTGAGTTAAATCGCCGGGTGTTCATGGGCGCCGCCCTGGCCACCGCCTCCTCGTACAGCAAGATTCTGGGCGCGAACGATCGCATTCGGGTGGGCGCCATTGGAACAGGCTCGCGGTGCAAGTACCTGATGAGCGTTCTCAACAAGGTGGGAGGCAATGAAATTGTCGCCGTCTGCGACGTTTATGAGCCGCACCGGGACGAGGCGAAAGCGAAGTTTACGCATGACGCGGCCCAATACGTGAACTACCAGGAGGTGCTGGCGAGAAAGGATATCGATGCCGTGGTCATCGGCGCGCCGGACCACTGGCACGTGCCCATCACCATTGCGGCTGTCGCGGCCGGCAAGGATGTGTACTGCGAAAAGCCCGTTACGCACGCGATTGAAGAGGGCGACGGCCTGATCAAGGCGGTGCAGGACTCCCAGCGCGTCGTGCAGACCGGAACGCAGCAGAGGAGCTGGGAGCACTATCTGCAGGCGAAGGACATCATAAACGGCGGCGGCATCGGACAGGTGACGTTCATTCGCACCTACTGGTACCAAAATCACATTCCGAATCACTCAAATACTTTGGACTTTGACACCACCAAGCTGGACTGGAAAGGCTTTCTGGGTTCGGCGGCGGACCGGCCCTTCGATGCCGATCAATACGCCAACTGGCGCTGGTATTGGGACTTCGGTGGCGGGGCGATGACCGATCTCTTCGTTCACTGGGTGGACGTAGCTCATTGGTTCACCGGCGAGAACATGCCGCTGCGGGCGACAGCGACGGGGCGCAAGGCCATCCTCAGGCAGCGGCAAACGCCGGATACTATGAGCGCAGCGCTGCTTTATCCGAGCACGGTGGTGGAGTTCGACAGCGCGCTGCTGGGGTATATCGAAGGCGGCGGCCTGATGTTCCGCGGGACAAAAGGAGCGATGCGGCTGCACAGGCGGGGGTTCGCAGTCTACGACGAGATTTCCACCTATAGCGAGAACTTCGAGCCGGAGAAACCAAGACTCGAAGTGCGCTCGACGCATGACGGCGGCCTGGACCACATGAAGAACTTTCTGGAGTGCACGCGTTCGAGAAAGATTCCGAACGCACCGGTGGAGGCCGGAGTGGCGGCGGCCCGCGCCGGTCATGTCGCAAATTACGCGTTGCGCAACCAGGGCGTCTGGCTGCCCAACCAAGGCACGTAAAGCGGGCGCGGGCAACCGGGCATGAAGCGTTTTCCTTCCCTGTACGAAGTCGATGCGCGGGACTGGCTCTATCGCTGCGGCGCGGAAGCCGGTGAATCCATTACGCTGGACCGGATTCCGAACGCGAGTCTTGACCGGCTGGCGGAGCGCGGCTTCGATTTTCTGTGGCCAATGGGTATTTGGCAAACGGGCGAAGCCGGCGCCAAGGTTTCGCAAAGCAGCGCGGACTGGCAGGAGTCGTTCCGCCGCGCGCTGCCCGATCTGACGCCGGAGGACATCACCGGGTCTCCCTTCGCAATCGCCGAGTATGAGGTGCCCCCGCAGTTCGGCGGACCAGAGGCGTTGCAGGCCCTGCGCGCGCGGCTTCTCAAGCGCGGCATTCGATTAGTGCTCGACTTCGTCCCGAACCACGTGGCGCTGGATCATGACTGGGCGCGGACGCATCCGGAGTTTCTGATGGAGGGAAGCGAGGACCTGCTGGCCGGCCAGCCTTCGAATTACATTCGGCTGAAGGCCGGCGATGCATCGAGGATCTATGCCCACGGGCGCGATCCTTATATGCCGGCTTGGCCCGATACGCTACAACTGGATTACTCAAATCCGGATCTGCAGGAAGCGATGGCGGCGATTCTGGAGCGCATCGCCGGACAGTGCGACGGCGTCCGTTGCGACATGCCGATGCTCATGTTGCCCCAGATCTTTCAGCGGACTTGGGGCCGCGTGATGAAGCCGTTCTGGCCCGTGGCCGCCGCACGCGCGAGAAAACGCAATCCGCAATTCCTGTTGATGGCCGAGGCGTATTGGGAGATGGAGTGGGAGCTGCAACAACAGGGCTTCGATTACACCTACGACAAGAATCTCTATGACCGGCTGGTGCGGCGAAACGCCGACGAAGTGCGCGGCCACCTGACCGCGGAATGGGCGTATCAAAACAAATCGGTGCGATTTCTGGAGAATCACGATGAGCCGCGCGCCGCGGCCGTTTTCCCCGGCGAGGTGGGCCGTGCGGCGGCGGTGGTCTCATTCTTTGTACCGGGCTTGCGATTCTTTCATGACGGACAACTGGAAGGCGCGAGAATCAAGCCATCCGTTCACTTGCGGAGGCGAGCGGTGGAACCGGCCGATCCGCAAATCGCCGCTTTCTATGAGCGGCTGCTGAGGGCGCTGGTAAGCGAGGCGTTTCAAGGGGACTGGCGTCTGCTCGACACTGTGCCGGCGTGGGGAGGCAATCCAACCGCATCCTCCTTTCTCTGTTTTTCCTGGAGCGTGAACGGGCGATTTGCCGCGTTGGCGGCTGTCAACTTCAGCGAACATCAGAGCCAGTGCTATGTGCGACTTCCGATGCCGGAGCCGGCGGGGAAGGTAACGTTTCGGGACCTACTGAGTGACCAGGTGTATGTTCGCGATGGTCCGGATCTGGCGGCGCGAGGGCTGTATCTGGACTTTGCGCCATGGGCGAGCTACGTGTTCCTGGTGGAGCTTCAATAGCGGCAGGCTCTACTGAGCCGCGACCGTCGTCGCTTCACCCTGCCGGCTTCTTCGCCCGGCCGATGCGGATCCGCAGAATCTTCTCCGTCAACGTCAGTCGTCCGGGAGCGAACTGCATCGCCGCGGCACGCAAATAGGGCCGGAACTGCTGCCGCCAGTAACTCAGGAATCCTTTCCGCCGAATCTCCTCCGTCGCCTGTATGTAGTGCGTCAGCAGGACATCGCCCAGCACCACGCCCGCGGTCCGCTTTACCGCCGTCTTTGTGGCGCGCGAAAGCCACCATAAATTCGCGGGAATATTCAGAACCGCCGACGCTGCAATCGAGGAGCAAATCACGAACACCGGCTTCTTCTGCTCGCGCGCCGTGCTTTGCAGCCCATTCCACACGCGCTCCAGCATCTCCGGAGTTGGCAGATTCTCCCTCGGCACTTTCGGCAGCGCCTCTTTGAGCTTGCGCCAGTCCGACCGCAGGCTCTTCACATCGAGCGGCGGATAGTTCAGTGTGGACGCCAATTGGCCGCTGGTCCGTTCCAGGCCATCCAGGATTTCATCAGCGGTCCCAAATCGCAGGTCCTTGTCCAGCAGCCCTTCCTCCTTCATCGCCGCCGAAATCTCCTGGATCAACGAATGGCCCGCCCCGGTGGCATCCGCCAGCGCCGCCAGCACCCACATGGGCGACACATGAATCGTCATGAGGCCGAGGAGTTCAATCCCTCTGCTGGCGCCCGAACGCAGCAGGAAGTTCTCCCCTAGCGCGCCTTCCTTCGGGTAGACGCCTTCCACGCCGCCCACCTGCTCAATCAGGAAGCGCAGCGTCAGTTCCACCATGTTCCGGTA
>CAJCIT010000303.1 GCA_903970405.1 Acidobacteriaceae bacterium
TTTCCGCAATCAATCTGAATGACCTGATGACCGACTGATTGCTAACGCAGTTTTTGCCCTGACCCACCAGGCTTAGCGCATTAGTGTGATGTTAAGGAGATAACAGAGGCATACTTGTTCTAAATAGATCACACGCTTAACTAAATATGAGCACAGTACCATTGTGGGCATAGCTAATTCCCATGGCGGCTCGACCTCGTTTTTTAGAGCGATATGGGGCTCGGCCCAGGTCCGCCTTATCCAACCGCAATCAAAGGTTGACCGTTCTATCTGTGGGCCATTCGAACTGAATGGAATTGACTAACTATGTATGCTCGCCAGCAAATTTCTTTTGGAATGGTGAGCCGATTTGAAGCCAATATCCGATTTCCTGAATAGCAACCGGATTTTCGACGAAACGGGGATGAGTGATTACGGTGGAGGTAGCAAAGTCCCAACAGCAATTGAATGCAGTGTTGTTTTTTCCGTGCGGAGCATTTTGAGCGCATGGAAGCCCTTCGTCGAACCCTCATTTTCACGATTCACGCCAATTCCGCACAGATCGGAGCGCCATTGAATCTCTCAACTCGCGGGATTCCGCTTCAAAGCCGACCTTGCTTGCACCCTCGAGAAAAGGCTTCTACCGTTGCCTTCGCGACTCATCGCAGATTCAAAAGCGGCCTGAAGCTCGGCGCAGACCGACCGGCGCGGCACGGGCGCTCCCATGTGAATGCTTCTGAGTTCAGCCATGAATGCCTTCCACATTCGCTCGCCGCCTTCTTCAAGAAGCTGAGCGCGGATCGAGAGTTGCCTGGACGCAGGAGTGAACCGACATCCCCATGCGCCCATGTGGGCCAGCAAGGGGACGAGTTGAATAGACGCTTCAGTGAGACTGTAAATCGCCTTTTGTTTGTGGGTTGGGTCGCCGGTACGCAAGAGGAGACCGGACTGGACTAAGCGGGCAAGCCTGTTCGCCAGGATATTCGACGCAATTCCTTCTTCGGATAGCCTGAGCAGATCTCCATAGTGGCGGCGATTACCGAACATGATGTCCCGAATGACGATCAAGCTCCAACGGTCGCCGAGCATATCCAGCGTCAAATTGATAGGACAGCCCGAGCGCATTTCGTTTCCGGTATGGATTTTCTTCATGAAATTCGATCATATTCCACTTGCAGTATGCATGGAGTTTGGGTTATGTTCAAACAACTTGCATAATGCGACGAACAATCGTAGGTATCAGCCTGGTGCTCGTCTCCGTGCTGAACGGCACGGGTCAGATTCAGGCACGGGACGCGAAAACGCCGTACCCGGCGATGGCCCCGATTGAGCAATACCGGATGGACCGTGATGTCGAAATAGCTTTGGCGCGCTCCGCGGCCCCTGCGTCCATCTCGAAGGATGCCACGGTCATGGTCATGGGAAAAAAGAACTATGAGATCGCGGTGGAAGGCACGAACGGGTTCGTCTGTCTGGTGGGCAGATCGTGGGGAGCGCCATTTGAAAACCCGGAGTTCTGGAATCCAAAGAATCGGAGCCCTGAGTGCTTCAACCCGCCAGCCGCGCTTTCCGTGCTGCCTTACGTTTTAAAAACAACCGGGATGGTGTTGGCTGGATTCTCTAAGACTCAAATGTTCGATGCGATCGAGGCCGCAGTCGACAAGAAGGAATTGGGAGCTCCGGCCTCGGGCTCGTTGATCTACATGATGTCGAAGGAAGGGTACCTTAGCGACCAGCCGCCCCATAACCTCAACCACCTTATGTATGACCTTCCACGCATGGATGGCGCGGCGTGGGGCGCAAATCTGCCCGGCGTACCCATCTATTTTCAGCAGCTAAATCCAGCGCCGATTACCGAGTTTTACGTTGTCATGGGTAACTGGTCAGACGGAACACCCGTGAACGGAGATGGTAACTCCACGAGCGAGTCTCACAAGCATTAGGGGCAGGCTTGGCGAAGCGTTTGCAGTTGCTCCGCGTCCCAGCGTGAGTTTTCCAGCGGCGAGATGCCCGTTTCCAGTACCTTTTCTCTGCAAAATCGTTAGGAGGCGTTATGGGCAGGCTCATCTTGGGAATGATGCAATCTCTCGATGGCTATATCGCAGGGCGTTCAGGCGGACCGCAGCCGGACGGCGTTTTATCGTCACAGGCAGCGGAATTCCCACCACCGGGTATCACTTTCCGCCGATTCAGCGCCGCTACGACGGAGGCGGGGATTTTCTCAACGCATTTTTCCCGGCATTTCCGAAACACCGCCGAGGAGGGCTAGGATGGGAGTGTGGACCGTCTGGAGAAGAGAGCCGTCGGCCCCTTCAGTGTGTTAAGTGAACCGTATTGTGCTTAACTCACCACCAGCGCCTGGCCTTCTTCCAATTCCACTGTCTCCGCGAACGTGGCTTTGGTCTGACCTTTCGCGGATGTGAACTCGGCCTTTGCCCGCGTGGCGCCGACAGTCGCGCTGAGCCCGGCTGACGCCCCTGGTGACGCAAAAGCCAGGTCCTTCACCTTCAAACTTCCCGACAGAACGTTCAACGTCAGCCGCGATCCCGACAACTGGAACGTTCCCCAGCCCGTGCCTGTCGACCAGAAACACTGAAATGGGCGCTGCTCAGCCCTCGGCGCGACTTCGAGCGATTGGGCCGGCGCATCATAGTGGAACCCACTCAGCGCCAACACCGCCGACCACGACGCCATCGCTCGCGCATAGTGGTGCCCGCATTCCGCCTCGTCCCACGGATTGCGCCGCTCGCCGTCATAGCGCGCGCGGATGTTGTGAATGCACTCCACGCCTTCTTTCACCAGCCCCGCGAAGATCATGTGTGCCGCCGTCGAATATTCGAAGCCGGTCATCACCTCCGCATAGTAGGGAAAGGGAATCCTCGGGCGCTCGGCTTTCCCGTAGTCGCAGATCACCAGCGCCGCTTCGTCATTCAAGGCAAAGGTCCGCTGCACTGTGTCGTGCTCAGCCAGCGATCGCTTGTAGTTATATCGGTAAACCGATTGGAGCGTCTTGCGAACATGCTCGGGAGAAACCAACGGTCCAAGCCCGGCCACTTCGGCCAGATACTGCCCCACCAATTGATCCACCAGGCAGCCCTCACCCACCTGATACTCGGGATGTTCGGTTTCTTCCGCGCCCATATTGCTTCTCAGCGAATTCGCGATCTGATCCTTGCGGAAGCCGCGCACCTTCTGGACGAAGTACTCGCCATTGAATAAATTCGCATCGATCCACCGTCCGCCCTGATCCGCCAGCCGCCCGTACTCCGCCGAAGACGCGGTATCGCCCACCGCCGCCGCCATGCGCTGGCCCGCCCGCAGCGCGGCCAGATAGTAAATGCCGCACATGGGATTCGGCCCGTAGAACTCCACGTCATAGGTGTTGTGCTGCACGCCTTCGAGGACGCCGTCTTTATTGCCGTCCCATCCGCCCGGAACCCATGCAAACTCCAGACCCTTCTTGATGCGCGGCCACAGGCGGCGCAACCACTCCTCATCGCCGGACAACTTCCAATCGAGATAGGCGTGAACAATCTGGCCCATCTGCCCATCGGCAGCCGCGTAACCCGAACGTTCTTTTCCATCGGGCAGCAACTGGCGGAAATGCATCGCACCCGCGTCATCCATGGAGAAGCCGAACGACGCGCCGCGCAACGATCGCGCCAGCGACGGGAACAAGTGCGCGGTCGCCGTCTCATAGTTCCAGACATGCGTGCAGTTGCCGAAGCAACAGCCGCGGTGGTCATCCACGCCTTCAAAGCCGTGGAACTCGCCGTCGGCAGTGCGGAAACTAGTGGTTGAAGCAAGCGTCGAAAGATTCGCCGTGGCCGCATCCTTCACGGCGGCCGGCAGCGTGCTTTCGCGCATTGCCGTGACAAAGCGGCGGGTGCGTTCTTCAAATTGCGGCAGGTTATCCACCAGGCATCCCGTCAGTTCGAAAGCATCGTCAAAACGCGCGGCATAGCGGTTGCCGATGACGGTGTCGCCTTCACCCTTGGGCGCGCTCCAGCCGCACCAGTTGGGCGTGCGATTCGGAAAGTACCAGGCCAGAACAAACGTATACTCAGCCGTCGCGCCCGGGGCGATGGTCCTCTGCACGCAGATCGTTCCCACTGAATTCCGTTTCTCCGGCTCGGCGCCGAGCGTTCCGGTCGCCGAGAATTTGTCCCAGTACAACATCGGCGAGTTCCACCAGCGCCCCTGCGGCCAGCCGCGCCACGCACTTACTTCTGCGTTCCCAGCCCCGGTGAAGCCCAGCACAAAAGTGCCCTTCATCGGGTCGGCGGCCGGGAGGGCCGGGTTACTGTACCGAATCGCGATGAGGTTGCCGGCGGTGCGAATCTCATTGGTGCGGTCGTCGTTGTGAAGCGTGGCCGCACCGCCGCGGTCTTCGCTCACTTTGATCGGGTTATCGATTGACCAGGCAATGGAAACCTTCGCGGGGACTCGATTCGGATTGGTGACGCGGTATCGCAGATAGGTCCCCGGCAAGCCACTGTCCTCGGCATCGTGGGGCATGAAGGGCGAAAAGGCATCGAGCGAGACATGCACGGGCAGGGTGCGGTCTTGAAAATCGATGTGCGCCCACGGATACTCGCCGGTAAACCGCGCCCCTTCGAGGCGCGAAAGCCCAGGGGCGTTCGCCGACCCCAGACCGTCCTGCCCCTCATATGGCGGCAGGATGCGCGCTTCCAGGACGCGCGCCACCGGCTTCGCGGCACCCGCCTGCGCCCAGATGGAGGGGAACGCATAGGGCAAGGAGAAGCCCTTGTTCGGCCGGTTGAAAATCTCCCAGTCTCTGAGTTGGCCGCGGCCACCCAAGCTGACGCTGCCCGCCCCCACACCGCCCAGCGGGAACGCGATCATCTTCAGATGAGGGCCTTCGAAGACGCGGGGATAAGAGATGGGAAGCTGTGCGTGAACCGGCGCGTTGCCCGAAGGCGGCGTGTGCTCAGCTTGAGCGGGCGGCTCTGCTACCAGTGGCTCCGCGGCGGCCGCCGCAGCCAATGCCGCCGTCTTGAAGAAGGTTCGTCGATTGGGGCGTTCGTTCTGGTCCACTCCTCATACAATACCGGGTTGACCTGAACGCCTGGACTGAAATCCCGCGTCCATCGTTGAATCGCAGCCTGTCCTTCTGAACCTCGCGCGGAGCAAGCGGCCGTGATCCAGCGGAACCGTCTACGACGAGCACCGAGCCGGCGCCAGCCGCTACTACTTCCCGCTATAACCGTTAGTAACGCCGACGCCAGTGCAGAAGTCCCAACCCGCGGCAACAGTGAAGCCCATATAAGCGCCGCACCAGCCGGTGGTGATATCGGTGAAATCCGCAGTGACTGCCTTATTTGCGTAAATTTTGGTGAGTTCCGCGTTGGACGAAGCAGCGAAAGTGCCCGCCCGATTGACGATCCCCGCGAGCGATGGCGCCGAAACGCTGGTGCCGCCCACGATCCACCACTGATAGTAGTAGCCGTCCATGGGAAACGTGTCATAGACCCATACGCCCGTGTTCGGATCGGCATCGAACGATAGGTCCGGAACACCGCGCCAGGCGCCAACAGTGCCGGCGATGGTGGATTGATAGGAAGGAATGGTCTCATAGGCGCTCTGGCCGCCGCCGGAGGTGACCCAAGCAACCTCTTGCTCAAAGTTTCCGGTGGACGCGTTGCGGCGAACGGTTGTGCCGCCCGAGCTCACGACGTTCGGGGAAGCGCTGGGCCAGCCGACTCCTGGGCCATCCCCGGCTGCCGCAAAGTAGACCACTCCCGGCGTGACGAAACAGGAATCGTCCAGATTGGCGCAGTTGTCGGCTCGGGTTTCGGCCGGGAACTCCTCGCCTCCCCAGCTCATTGAAACTTCGCCGGTTCCGGTGCTTCCCGCGGGGCAAGTGCCGAGGGCGCCGGTGGTGGAATTGATTTCCGTCTTTCCACAGCGGACCAGATTGTTGGCAACAAGGACGGCTTGCTGCAAGTCGCTATCGTAATTTGAACAGGCTTCCACCAGGTAAATGGTGGCGCTGGGGGCCATGGCGTGCGCCCACTCAATATCGGTTGATTCCTCCAGTTCCCAGCTTCCCGTGGTATCTACAGGGACCTCGTAGCCATAACAGGAGCTGTTCGCCGTGTTGGCCCAAACCACGTGGAACTGCGCCACCGTCAGCGGAAGCCCAAATTGCGTAGAGAACCAATCCAGGTCGCCTGAGGCGTCCGGGTCGTCAAAGGCATCCACAATCGCGATGGTCTTGCTGCCGCCAGTGGGGTTCACCGTCGTTGAATTGGGGTTGCAGGCCGGAGCCGCGGCCGTTGTGACGAGGCCATAATGGCAGGCCACTGACGCCGGTGTCTCATTGGCGTAATCTGAAAAAGGCGGCAGTTCGTTTGGCTTAAGTCCATAGGGCACATAGAGGCGCAGGTTCGTATGGGCCGCAAATTTATGTCCGGCCGGGACCGGTTGCGGCTGGCTGGACTTAGGGGTAATCAGAGCGCCTCCAGCGGATGGGTAATGGGGAACCGCGGCCGGCTTCGCTTCCGATTCAGCATCCGCCTTCTGGGCGGCCAACGGATGTGCAGCGCCGAAAA
>CAJCIT010000304.1 GCA_903970405.1 Acidobacteriaceae bacterium
GGGATCTATCTGAAGGACGGTTCTCCGAAGCAGCGGCGCTAAGGCCTCAGTGGTTAAGGGCGAGCGCACAATAACCGATATGCCTGACGACGGCCAATATCGATACGGATAGTAGACTGTCCCCAGCGGCTTAGTATCATCAAGGCCGATTTGCTTCACTGCCTCCACCACGCCCACAATCGTGAAGGCTTCATCCCTGTTGAACACCGGTCCATCGTTGAGCCTGTGACCGAGCGCACTGCGGCCCGGCCAGTACCTCTCGGCAAAGACCCGATCTACCACGCACACGCGCCGTCCCAGTGCGCTGTCTGTCTCATCGATCAGGCGGCCTTCAAGCACGGGAATCCCCATGGTTTGCCAGTAGCCGCCAGCGATTCCATTGCGATAGTGAGAATGCGTGCCGCTCTCGGACGGCGCGACGCCTTCCACCGCGGTCGATCCGCTCGCGTCATGTTCGCCGAAGGGCATCAGGTCAGTGACGGCGGCCGAAGCTACCTCCGGCTGAGACTGCAGTTCATGCATCAGCCGGTTTATCAATGTCAGAGCTGCCACCGGATCTGGATATTTCTTATACGGAAAAGTGATCTGACCGGTGACTAAGCGATCCGCCTGAAAACCGGGTGAGGTCTCAAGCGCGTGTTTCAGGCTGACGCCCAGCAATCCCGAGCCGGACAACAAAATGAACGAGAGGGCGATTTGGGCGAAGATGAATCCATGCCGGAGCCGCTGCGCCGACCGGCCACTGGTGCCGCCTCGCGATTCCGGTTGGATCGCGCCGGCCAAATGTCCACGAAGATTGAAGCAGGCAATAGGCGCCGCAATCAGTAAGCCAAGCACAATAGAGGCTGCCAGCGCCATCAGCGAGAGCCGCCAATCGAACGAAATGTATTCACCGAGCGGCAATCGATCCACGCCCAACGCTTGAAGCAACTGGATCCCGCCGCCTGCGGCCATCAGTCCGCCTAAACCGCCCATCGATGTGAGCAACAGCGTCTCGGCCAAAGCCTGGCTTGCGATCTGCCATCGCGAAGCGCCGAGGGACCGGCGAATCGCCAATTCCTTGGCCCGGCTGCCGGCCAGGATCAGCATCAGGTTCACCACGTTGACGCCACCGATGAGAAGCAGCAACAATACGCCGCCTTGCAAAAGAACAAGCGTCGGTGCGATGCCCTCCACGTGGTCGCCATGCAGTTCGTTGACCATGGCCCGAAAGCCGTCGGCGCGGAGCGTGACGGCGAAGGGATCGTCCCTCATTTGTTCTGCGCTAAGTGCGGCAACCTGCGCGCGCGCCGTTGCCAGCGTGGCGCCCGGAGCGAGCCGCGCGACCAACTGAAATCGATTGTTATGACGTTGGTCGACCGCCCGCTCGGCCGGATCGGATGCCGCCGGAATATAAAGCTGCGTGTGGCGGGAGAGAAAGCGGAAACCCTTCGGAAGAACGCCGGTCACCGTAGTTGTGGCACCATCCATTTGAAATGTGCGGCCCACGACCTTCGAATCGCCATTGAAGTAGCTTTGCCAGAACTCGTAGGTGAGAATGGCCACTCCGCTTCGCGCATACGCCATTTCGGCGTCGCTGAAGGGACGGCCCATTAGAAGCGGGACGCCAAGGGTTTGGAAGAACTCAGGCGATACGCGATCGCGCTCAACCCGGTAGGGAGAACCCGTTGCGGAAACAATCGCGTGCTCGCTGACACGGCTGATGATCGCAGTGGACGCGAATGCCTTGATCCTCTCCCGATAGTCATAGTAATTCGGCAGCGAGGCCGCGGAGTGCGGGCTGCCGGACAAAGGATAGCTATTGACCGTGGTGACCAGCCGGCTTGCATCGGGAAACGGCAACGGCCGCAAGAGAATTGAGTTC
This sequence comes from Acidobacteriaceae bacterium, assembly GCA_903970405.1. Taxonomy (GTDB): domain Bacteria; phylum Acidobacteriota; class Terriglobia; order Bryobacterales; family Bryobacteraceae; genus CAJCIT01. Next base: position 1,865 of record CAJCIT010000304.1, read on the forward strand.
ACTGCCGCGAAGATGGTCAGATTCGCGCCCAGGCAGATTGAAAGCGTGAGCACGGTTGCGGCCGTGAAGCCGGGATTTCTTTGCAAGAGCCTCGCGGCAAACCGAAAGTTGTTCAGGAGGTTCAGCATTGGGTTGGACCGCTTTCGTAGCTCCAGTTGAGCCTGATCCGGCCGCAAAGCTTCTTCAAACTCCCTAGCGATTGCCGGCCAGTCGGCGCCATCCTGAATCGCTTGCCACGCTGGGCCGGGCTCCAAGCCGCCGCGAATCAAGTGCTCGTAGCGCTCTTCCAGGTCGAGGGCGATTTCTTCCACAATCTCCGCTTCTCTCGCGCCCGATACCCGTTGCAACCGCAGACTCGCTGTCACATAGGCGCGGAAGTCAGGCATCTTGCAGCCCCGCGGTCTGCCGAAGACCGGCTAGAAACTCAGACCAGCTCGACCGCTGCTGAGCGAGCTCGTTCCGCCCTGACGCCGTCAGCCGGTAGTAGCGCCGCCTGCGCTGCCCCGCCTTTTCCACCCACCGTCCCGCAATCCAGCCGCGGCTTTCCAGGCGATAGAGCACCGGATAAAGCGATGCCGGCTTGAAACTCACCGAGCCTCCCGAGCGGCGTTCAATCTCAGAGGCGATTTCGTAGCCGTGACGGGAGCGGGTCTCAAGCTGGGCGAGGATCAGGAGTTCGGCGCTGCCGTTCTTCCGTGCGTGATCGAGCGATAACATATATCGCGATCCACTATAGCGAATCGAGACCTAGGTGTCAACCGGACATGTTTGTATTTGACAATTCCGCTCGCCCCGCCTCAAGAGGTACGATGCTCACATGAACCCGACCCGGCCGACGCGTTCAATCCCGCTCTTCGCGGCGCTTATCGTTCTTGCCGCCGTCCTCACTCAGGTCCCCGGTTTCACGCAGGACCAGCCCGCCCCTTTCTCGCCAGCAGAAGCGAAGCTTCCTTGGGTCTCGCTCTCTGACGGCAAGACGATGGCCCATTGGCAGGATCCCTCCAAGCTGGATCCCGCGGGCGACGCCTGGACCATGGAAGACGGGTGTTTCAAAGCCGTTCCGCATCCCCGCATTTCGGAGGACCTGGTCAGCGATGACGCGTACGCGAACTTCGCCCTCCAATTCGAGTGGCGCGTGGCCCCGAATGGCAACAGCGGGCTGAAATACCGCATCCAGGCGCTGCCGATTCTCTGTAAGGCCAGCCGCCTCCCTGGCGCGCATCGTTTTGAGGAACAGGTGGAAGCCGCGCTCGCCGCAAAAGCCTTCGATCGCCGCTTGATTCAGCCGGGCGAATCCGCCCAGATCTACGTCGTCGGTTACGAATACCAGACCATCGCCGGCACTCATCCAGACGCGCTTCGCGGCCCCCTCTACCAGACCGGCGCTCTCTATAGCCTCATCCCAGCCAGCAAGAACGCTATGCGCCCGGTGGACCAGTTCAACGAGTCTTTACTGATCGTTCGCGGCAACCGCATTGAGCATTGGCTCAACGGTGAGAAGGTGGTGGACGGCATCCTGGATGCTCCGGAAGTCAAGGAACACACTGCCAAGCGCTGGGGTGCGTCGTCTCACACCTACGAACTCCTGGCCGGTCATCCCGCGCCACGCGGCCACATCAGTATTCAGAATCACGGCGACGCCGCCTGGTTTCGTCACCTCAGCATCAGGGTGCTACCGGATTAAAGCTGACTTACTTCCCCGGCTCCAACACGCAGATATCGGCCAAGTTCCGGTAGTCCTCATCGAAATCAAGTCCATACCCGACCACAAACTCGTCCGGGATCTGGAATCCGGTATAAGTCACATGAACCGGGGAAATGCGCCGCTCCGGCTTGTCGAGCAGCGTCACAATCTTGAGCGAGGCGGGTTTGCGCTGCTCGAAAATCCTCGTCAGGTAAGTGAGCGTGACGCCGCTATCGACAATATCTTCGACAATCAGAACGTTCTGCCCTTCCAGCGCGACGTCCAAGTCTTTGGTGACCCGCACCTGGCCGGAACTGGTCTTGTTCTTGCCGTAGCTTGAAATGCCGATGAACTCAATGCGCACCGAGTGGCGCTCAATGGCCCGCGCCAGGTCGGCCA
>CAJCIT010000305.1 GCA_903970405.1 Acidobacteriaceae bacterium
ACCAACACGTTCATTTATGACGGCATGGGCCAGTTGGCGCAAGAGATCCACCCGTCGACTCCACCGCCGTGTACGACCTGCTTCCTGAGTGACGATCACCTCGGCACGAACCGCATGACGACCAGCTGCACCACGATTCCGGCGAAGCTGAAGGACACCACAGTCACAATCGACAATAGCGTCGATGCAGGCAAGGGCAAGGAGCAGACGGAGGGTGTTCTGGCGCACGAGGCCAGCCATGCCCAAGACGCCGCAAAATCCCCACAGGCCTACCTCGATGAAAATGCGAGTGAAGCAAACAAGCTGCACGATGACCGGTCCCAAGAAAAGCGCGCGATTCAGTTCTCGGACAGTGTGCGAACGGAGGTGAAGAAAGAGGAGAAGCTGGAGAAGAAACAGAAGAAGGAGAATGAATGAAAGGCGCTGAGCTATGCGTGCTCGCGGCGTTGGCACTCTCAAATGTGACGACGGCTAAGACACAGAATGAGCTGAAGGACGAACAAGGCGCGACAACTCGCGGCAAATGCAGTTGTCAAAATCATTGGTACGCCGGGGCATCCACTGCACACAAGACGACGAGAAGAGCTTGAGGACACCTTCTTCTCCTTTCAAACCAAAATCGTAGGTCACATCAAAAAAGCCGTTTCCTTTTACAACGTTGTCGATGGTGGATACGAAATCACGCCGAGCGAAGTGACGTATTCTAGACCCGCGCATGAGTGGCTTGTGGCCGTCTCTGTTGCCGGTGATAAGACCTACGGGCTAGAGGGGTTCGCTGACGGAGAAGCAGCATTTAACAACATGATCTCGGACGCCAAGGTCGAGATCGGCAACGCGAGTCAAGCAGAGAGCTTCACACGCTTTTACATGGACTGTGTCTATGGGAACGCGAACAATATTGTTTACGACGAGCTGCGGCTGCGACACAAGGTCGAGGATCATTTCGTTGGATATGCGGAATTGCGGGACGCTGGAGCCGAGAAGGTACGGCATTTCAGGCAATGGTGGGACGCCTACAAAGCGAGGAGCGTAGGGCGACTTGCGCCCACGGTAAGTGACGCCGACGAGGATCATTATCTGGTTCTGGTGGACATCTTGGAAATGACGGTGGGCCGCCGCCCAGAGCTAGAACAATGGTCGGTTAACGTGCGCAAGGATGGCAATACGCGGCTTTTGGCAAAACATCTGGTGTTCGCAAGTTCCTCGACATCATCGAGATCGGATTCAATACTGACTAATTTTGGTCGGGCGCGCTGACATCTGTGTTACACGAAACCTATCCCTCCGGCCGTATCGTCACCACCAGGTATGACCGGGCTAACCGCGTCGCTATGCTTTGCTCCTCGATTCACGCGCCCACGCGAACAGAAGCACAATAGCGATGCCGATGAGGGCGAGTGACAGTCCCCACCACAATCCGAGCAATCCCCAATGGGCTACGAAGCAGAGCACATAGCCCAGAGGCAGGCCGAAAATCCAGTAGCCGGCGAAGTTCGCCAACATCGCCGTGCGGGTGTCGCCGAGGCCGCGCAGCGCGCCGGTGGTGACCACCTGAATGGCGTCGAACATCTGGAAGAGAGCGGCCAGCGCCAGCAGGCCGACGCCGGCTTCGATCACCCGCGGATCGGGCGAGTAGGCGCGCAGAACAAGTCGCGGGGCGGCGATGAAGAGCACCGCCGCGCAAAACATGAAAGCCACGCCGAGCGAGACCGCAATCCAACCGGCGCGGCGGGCCACATCGTACTCGCCACGGCCCACGGCGTGGCCAACACGCACCGCGGCCGCCGATGAAATGCCGAGCGGCACCATGTAGGTGACGCTGGCGCAATTCAGGGCAATTTGATGAGCGGCTAGCGAGGCGGCAGGCAGCCGTCCCGCAAGGACTGTGGCTGCGCCGAAAGCGCCCACCTCCATGGCGATCTGAGAGGCGGCCGGAAAACCCAGACGGATGAGGCGCTTGAGAAGCGGCCACTCAAAGCGTGGAAATTCATGGAAGAGCCCGGCGCTCTTTTTGCGGTCAAAGTACCAAACGAAGAAGGCTAGCAGGAGGGCCATGTAGATACGGGCGAGCGCAGTGGACCAGCCGGCGCCTTCCGTCCCCATGGCGCGGAAGCCAAGCTTTCCGTAAATGAAAGCCCAGTTGCCCGCGACGTTGACCAGGTTGGCTGTGACCAGCGCGAAGGTGACCGCCTTCACGTGCCCGGTGGCTTGCAGGTACCGGCGCAGCGCCGCGTAGAGCAGTAAGGGGAGCGTGCCCCAACTCAATGCGTTCAGAAACGGCCCCACGCCTTTCGCGACCCCCGGGGCGATGCCCCAGGAGACAAGGAAGAAGGGCTCCGCCCAGCAAATGAGCATGACGAACGGCGTGGCGAAGAGAGCCAGATAGAGCCCCTGGCGCAGCGCCCGGTGGCAGGCTTTGAGATCGCCGGCCCCATAGGCCTGGGCAATCATGGTGTCAAGCCCGAGCAGCAGCCCGAGGGCAAAGAGCGCGAACGAATAAAAGAAGGCGCTGCCCAGCGCGACCGTGCCGATGGCTTCGGCACCCAGGCGGCCCACCATGATGGTGTCGACAACGCCCATGGCCATCCAGCCCAGTTCGGAAAAGACCACAGGGACGGCCAGATGAAACATGGGACCGAATTCGCGACGGACGGTGGCGCGGGTGGCAGGCGAAGCGAGAGACACGTTCTTATTAGTATGGAGGGACGGGAGACTCTGGCGAGAGGCTCTTGACGGGGGCGCCGATAATCTGGCACCCTTCGGCTGAACGCCCTGTGCGCGTTCTTACCCGCCGTTCCCATGAAAGGACACACTATGCGTTTTGTTCTCGGCCCCGCTTTTGCGGCTGCCCTCGTCATTCTCAATCCACTCGCTTCGCCTGCCCAGCAGCAGGAAGGCGCTTCACGAAGCATCGAAAACGGCGGCATCTCGGTCCCTGGGTGGACTGGCAAGATCGATGCCAGCGAGGAGAAGGCTGGCCTCACGCTGAAGAACGCCAAACTAGCCGGCGACGACAAAGCCCTGCATGTTACAACCGGCCCGGCCGTCGCGTATTGGAATCCCGCCAATAAAGCCAGCGGAGATTACACCGTCACGGCCACCTTTACCGAGGCCAAGTTTATGGACCTTAACAGCCATCCGCACCCGTATGGCGTTTTCATCGGCGGGAATGACATGGGAACAGAGGGGCAGAGTTATCTGTATTGTGCCGCGTATGGCAACGGCAGTTTCATCGTCCGCGGATTCGGTCCGGAGCCGTTTCAAATGAATGGCCGCCGGGAAGTGAACGCCGCCGTGCACAAGGCTGCCGGCAAAGGGGAGCCGGTGACGCAGGAGATTGCTCTCTCGGTGGCGGGCGACAAGGTGAAATGCGCCATCAACGGAACCGTGGTTGCCACCTATGACAAGGCCGCCGTGGTAGCCGCCGGAAAGCTGAAATCGACCGACGGGGTTTACGGCATCCGCTTCGCGCATAACACCGACGCCACCGTCACGGGCTTGAGCGTGACGAAGCCGTAAGACGGCGCGCGACAACTGTGGGTTCACTCTTCGCCGGACTCCGCCAGCAACTCGCCCAGGCGGTCGAGCCGCCGTTCCCAGAGGGTGCGGCGATCGCGGATCCACTTCTCGGCCGCGGAGAGTCCGCCCGGTTCGATGCTGCAAGTGCGGACCCTCCCGATTTTTTCAGTGCGAACCAACCCGCTCTCCTCCAACACCTGCAGGTGCTGGAGGACGGCCGCCAGAGTGATGTCAAGGGGCTGGGTCAGTTGCGATACCGAAATCGGCCCTTCGCTCAGCTTCTCCACGATCGCCCGGCGGGTGGGGTCTCCCAAGGCGTGGAAGACCCGGCCGATGTTGCCGGTTTGACACGACATGGGCCGGTTCTACCGGGCCAGCTCCTTGCCTAACCTGTCCAGCAGGGTATTCCATCCCTGTTCCCGCATTTGAGGACCGTCCGCACCCTCAAAGTACGCGCCTTGATGCGTCATGATCAGGTCGGTGCCTTGATCCGTCCGCAGGAGTTCAACAGTGGCGAGAGTGGCAGAGAAGCGCTTCCCGTTGAGGCTCATCGAATAAGCCGTCACCACGCGGCGGTTGGGCACGATGTCCTGATACATCGATTCGGTTGTGATCACTTGTCCTGGCAGGGGGGTGCCTTCCTTGAAACGCAGGCGAGCGCGGTCTTGGCCGCCGACGTGAAAATCCATTGCAAACTCCTCCACCTCGTAGCCACCGCCTTCGAAGAACCAGCGGCGCTTTTTAGCCGGGTCGGAGAAGGCGGCGAATACGCGTTCGGGCGCGACGGGATAGGTGCGCTCGATAACGAATGTGTGGTGTAGGACGGATTGCTGTTCCATGGTTTTGGTTGTTTCGATCAGATTGGTTAAGGCCATACTTAAGTATTGGCGAAAGCGGGTGGGATTGTCAAGTGAATACTTAAGTATTGTCGGGAGGCTTGGCCGGGTTGGATGCGGCCTACCTCTTCGCGAGGTGCTTGCCGGCCTCCTCGAAGAACTCCGCCAGAGCCTCTTGCGAAGCCGGCGTGAGGTCCTTCAGGAGGATCGCGACCACCAGACGGTGGCGCTCGGCGAGCGCCATTTGCGTGGCCAGGAACTGCGCCTGATGGTATTCCGCAGTGTGCCCCGCGCTCTTCATCTCCTCCTGCTTCAGCGACAGCAGGACTGTTGAGAAGCAGCGCCCGTGGCCGATGATCATCTCGTGATAGGAGTGATTCATGGCCGGGCCTTCGTAAAGATCGAATGGCATCTTTAAGCGGCGGCGGAAGAGGCGCGCTCCGGCTCTCTCGAGAACGCTCATCAGTTTCTTGCCCGGCGCCGTGTAGCGCATGTCGCCGAAGAAGGTCAGCTCAAAGTACTCGACCTCGGAACCGCGAATGACCTGAGAGATGAGACTGGCGTAAGTGGCCGGCGCGTCGCGCGTCTTCGCGGAACCGGCCAAATGCTCCGGCAAGTGTTCATAGACCAGCGTGACGCGGCCTTTGAAAGTGGCGCGCCGGGTTGTGGTTTCAAGTAGCCGCCAGGCGGCTGTCTGGCGAATGCCACCCCCCGTTCCCGCTTCGGCAAAAAGGCGGTTGGTGATGGACTTGTAGAGTTCCACACCCGGCTGCGTAACGAAGTTCATGTTCCGCAAATAAGCGAGCGCGAAGACTGTGTAATGGATGAACTGCTGATAGAAGGAGAGCGGCCGGGCCGCGTCCAACGCCAGTACGGCCACAGGATAGCCGGCCTTTCTGAGGACCGAGTGGGCCTGCTCGTGCTCGGTGTCGCGGCCGGCGTGAACGCGCAGAAACACCCGGTCCTGCCGGACGTCCTTCGCCGGACGATAGTCGGCCAGTCGTCCTGGCTCGCCGATAACGATCTTGAGGCCGATCTCTTCGCTCTTGCCGAGGCTCTCTTCGAAGGCCTGCTTCGTCCACGTGGCAAGGCCCGATAGTTCCTGAGCGAGAAGCAGCGTCACTTTTTCGCGGCCCTCGAGCGCCTCTGCGTGGAGAAACGAGCCGAGCCGAAACGCGGCGTGAATCTCTATTTCATCGAGCTGAGCCGCCTCAATCCAAGCTTCCAGATCCACGTTGCGCCCGGCAAGCGCGAGCGCATAAAGAGTCCCCCGCGTCATGGGAGCGCTGTGGCGGCCGGCGGTCGAATTCGCGCCATCGAGCTGAAGCTCAACACGGCGGTATCCCCGCTCCTGGCCGAACCGGTCGAGCAACGAGCCGGGCAAGGTCATATAGCAGAAGTTGGCCCGGCTCTCGATCTCTTGTCGGTCATAAAGGCGGGCCAGCGCCTGCAGATTCACCACCGGTTCATAAGACGTCATGCCCATGGCCATGCCCACCACCAGCGTGCTTTTCAGAACGTCCCGCAAAGGCCCCTTCGATCTGTTCTGAGCGTCTTCGAGAATGGCCTTGAGCTTGACGGGGTCGGCGCTATCGAGGACGTAAAGCCGCGGACCCCCGCGCAACAGACCCAGGGCATTGTACGCCGACTTGTCCTCGGCCGACCCGCCCATGCCCGCCCAGATGACGAAACGCAAAGATCGCCCGTGCGTGGCCCGAATGGCGTTGCGGAGACCCTCCACCTCGGTCAAAATGGAAGCGGCCCATTCGGGATGACCGGCGGCCTGCCAAGGGAGATTGAAGACACCATACCCGCTCTTGGTGACAGTGCCGCGTCGATCGAACTCGGCGCCGATGCGAAGCAGGCGGTCGCGCTTCGCGTTCAGACCCCCAAGACCACTGAGGCGAAGCTTCGCGTCGAGCGATTCCAGCTTGCGCAAAACTTGCTGCTCAATGAACAGCAGATAGAACTCATTGGCGGTGGGCAGATCCCGGCGGAAGGTGAGACGCACGATCTCTGATTTTTAGCACGTACCGCAATTCGCGCGGGCGTACCGATGCGGCAGCTCAGGCGCATACCCGGTGAAGGGGGCGGGGCGCGGCCGTCACTTCTTGAACAGGCTGTTGAAAGCCGCCCGGGCATCGTGAGGCGTGCGCGGAGCAAGCGATGCCGCCTGGTCAGGACGTCCGTTCGATGTGCTCGCGGCGCCATCGCGCGCCACAGTGACGCGCGGCGAGAATAGGGCGCACAGGTTGGCGGCGTCCTTCACGGGCAGGCGCTCCGGAATCGGTTTCAAACATTGAAACCGAGTAGAGGGCTCAAAGTGCGCGCACTGCTTGCAGCAATGCAGAGCTTTGCCGCACTTCGGGCAGTTGCCCGCAAAGTCGGTATCGGCCGGAAGGGCGACAGAACAACTGTAGCAGCGGGACGCCACCACGTTCTGCACCAATCGGGGAAGCTTGGGGCCGGTTATATCTTGAGGCGATTTGGGGCCTTGTGGTTTTGGGCGGTCCGTCCGATAGTTATCGGGCCGGCCAGACTCCTGATACCCACGCTGGTTATACTTGCGATCTCCGTCCATTGTCGTTGATCGGCTCCTTCGAAATTACAAAACGCGCATGATCAGCCGCAAATCAAGAGACGAGATGTCTGGGACTGTCACAGGCACACTAGGCTGGTTAACGATACGTGGTCACCACATGCATACGCGACATGCGCTTCAAGACAGGTACACTTCCACTCTGATCAGCTTGGGCCGCGGGAGAGGCTGAAGCTCTTCTTTAGTTCGCCGCAAATAAATCACAGTCGGAGAGGCGCGAAATCCCACATTGGGAGGAATGTGGCTTAGTTGGATCCGCGAGCACCTGATAACTACATACCACGGATTGGGCCACAGCGCCAGCGGAATCCAATTTCTTAATATTACCGGCCAGTATTTCCCCGTACCTTACTACCCTGCTCACCTCTCTGACCGCCACATGAAACGGGCAGCCCGTTCGCCTTACCCGTTCGCCTTAACTGACGAAAGCGAACGCCGTCAGACTCGGCCAGCCACCCTGGTCGGGCGACGGGCCCATTGTTTTCGAGTTCTCAAAAGTCTATTCCGAAACCCATTTCAAAAGCGCGTTACACGGACGCGTGATCGGATTTTCAAAATGGTTCGGGCTGATGCGAAGCGAGAAGCCGATGCGGCCGGTGGAATGGACCGGATATTCGCTGCTGAAGACGTAGCCTTCCCCGCGCTGCTCGACGGCGGCGAGCGAGACAATGTGGGACTTCTCCAACTGCCCGCTGACGCCGATTTTGCCGATGACGGCTTCGACACGAACCTCAGTCGGTTTGAGGCCGGCGAGATCGACTGTGGCCTTCAAAGGGAGCGAGAAGCCGTTGACCACCGTCTTATCGATATTCGTCGCCACCTCGATAAACTTCACGCGGCCCCAGGCATCTTGAATGCGCTGTTCCCAGCCGGATTTCTGACGGGCGTCCGCAAAATTACCAGCCGAGGACTTGAGCCATTGAAAGTGCGCGGGCAAGTACAAGTCCTTCATGTACTCCGCCACCATTCTTCCGGAACTGAAGCGAGGCGTGACGTTGGCGATGCACGTCTTCATCCGCTTGACCCATTCCAGCGGAACGCCTTGGTCACGGTGCTCATAGAAGAGCGGAACAATTTCGTTTTCGAGCGTGGAGTAAACGGCGCTGGCGTGGATCTCATCCTGGCCTTCGCTATACTGTTCGCGGCCCCCGATGGCCCAGCCGCCGGATATCTCATAGGCTTCGTCGAACCAACCGTCGAGAACGCTCAAATTCAGGACGCCGTTCATGGAAGCCTTCATGCCGCTGGTGCCGCATGCCTCTTCGCCCCGGCGCGGATTGTTGAGCCAGACATCCACGCCCTGCACGAGTTCACGTGCCACCTGGATGCCGTAGTCTTCAACGAAGATCAGGCGGCGGGCGAGCTCAGGATCGCGCGACATATTGACAATCTCGCGAATGAGCGTCTTGCCGGGAAGATCCTTGGGGTGCGCTTTGCCGGCGATCACGATCTGCACCGGCATCTCAGGGTTGCCGAGAATCTTCTTGAGGCGCGCGACATCACGGAACAGCAACGTGGCGCGCTTGTAGGTGGCGAAGCGGCGCGCGAAGCCGATGGTGAAGGCTTCCGGATCAAGCACTTCAGACATGCGGCGCACTTCCGCGGCGGACGCTTTGCGGGCCACCGCGGCCGCCATGGCGCGTTCGCGTATGAAAGCCACGGTGCGCCGCTTGCGTTTGCGATGCACCTCCCACAACTCCTGGGAAGGTATTTCGTGGACCAGTTCCCAGGTCTTGACATCCTCAATCCGGTCCCGCCAATCGGGCTGCAAGTATTGGTCGTACATCGTGGCCAGGTCGCCGTTAACCCAGGTTGGCGTGTGCACGCCGTTGGTCACCGAAGTGATGGGCACTTCCGCCGGCGGCAGTTTCGGCCATAGGTCCTGGAACAAATCCTGCGAAACGTCGCGATGAATCAGGCTGACGGCATTGCGGTAGGCGGATGCCTTCAGCGCAAGGATCGCCATTGAGAAACGCTCCGAGGCATCGCCCTGATTCTTAAGTCCCAGACGCAGCATCTTCTCAAACGGGAAGCCTGCTTCCTCAGCGAATTTACCGAAGTATTCGTACACCAGGGCGGCGTCGAACAGATCGATGCCGGCGGGCACGGAAGTGTGGGTCGTAAATACGGTGCTGAGCCTGGTGGTTTCCAGCGCCTCTTCGAACGTGAGGGCCTGGTCTGCGATGAGAACGCGGATCCGCTCAATGCCGAGGAAAGCGGAGTGGCCCTCGTTCATGTGATAGACCGTGGGCTGGTAACCGACGGCCTTCAAGGCGCGGAGACCGCCGATACCGAGCACAATTTCCTGGCGGATACGTTTGTGGTGATCGCCGCCGTAGAGTTGATCTGTGATTTCCCGATAGTCGGCGAAGTGATTCCGAGGGATGTTGGTATCCAGCAGATAGAGCGTCACGCGCCCGATATCGATGTGCCATACCTTAATGAAGGTTTCACCGGCGGGAAGCTGAACACTGACCACTACTTCATTTCCGTCGCGATCTGTGCACGGCCGAACGGGCAGCGTGTAAAAATCGTTGACTGGTGTTCTTTCCTGTTGCCAGCCGTCCGGATTAAGGCTTTGCTGGAGATAACCCTTCTGATAAAGAAGCCCAACGCCAACCAGAGGAATCTCAGAATCGCTGGAGGCTTTCATGTGGTCGCCGGAAAGGACGCCCAGTCCGCCCGAATAAATTTGCATGCAATCGAGGAGGCCATATTCCATCGAGAAATAGGCAATGGCGGGCGCCGCAGCCGTCGCAGGCTGCTTCTTCCTCAGATATTCGTCAAACCGGTCACATGCCTTTTTGTAGACAGCCAGGTAGCGGGCATCGGCGGCAGCCCGATCAAGCGTCGGCTGAGGAAGCATGCCGAGCATTTGGACAGGATTGTGATTGCACTCTTTCCACAGCGGCGGGTCAAGCCGGCGGAAGACAGCGCGAATGGTATGGTCCCAACTCCACACCAGGTTGTAAGCCAATTCGGTCAAGCGCTCCAACGATGTCGGAATGGCGGGCCTGACGAGGATTTCTTTGAGTGGTAGCACAGAGTAAGGCATGACAGATTGGCGAAGACTTTACGATACCAAAGGCGAGGCCCCTGGTAGAGTTACTAGCGCATTAGGCCGCTGGGGCTCTTTCGGACGCAGCCTGTGCGCGCTCAGCGGTCCTCTATGCTGTGAACTGGGCTCCCAGCGGGGCTCCCGGCTTGCGGTTGCGTGGCAATCCTTGAGGCGAGCAATCTGACTCATTTCAGCAGAGACCCCACACCGGGATTTTTCATCATGAACACAGTCACCGATCCGATTCTGGACATACACTCCGTTCCCAAACATCTTCGATTCGAAACCGAGCGCCGGGATCTACAAAACGCCCAGCGGCAAAGCGATGATCTTTTTGCTGTGATCCGGCCGGAGTTTCTCTATGAGCGGCCGATTGACCAGCGGCATCGCATTGTCTTCTATATCGGACATCTGGAGGCGTTTGATTACATTCAGATTTGCCGGAAGAGTTTGGGCATGGCGCCATTGAGCGCGGAACTCGACCGGCTGTTCGAAGCGGGCATCGACCCGGACTCCCAACATCTCCCGGCTGACGTGCCCTCTGACTGGCCGGATTTGGGTGAGGTACGCCGGTACGTCGAAGAAACCAGGAGAGCGATTGACGCCATTCTCGATCGGGCTCCGGCGGAAGCAGTGGCGATGGCCATTGAGCACCGGCTGATGCATCTGGAGACGCTGGCCTATATGTGGCACAATCTCCCCTACGAAGTGAAGAATGGGACGCGGGACATCCCGAACGGCGTCGCAGGCAATAACCCCGTCCAGGCGCCTGTTCAGGTCCAAAACGAGTGGCGCGACGTCACGGCGGGGCCGGCGGTCCTCGGGAAGCTGCGCGACGGCGAGTTCGGATGGGATAACGAATATGCCGAACACACAGTGGAGATACCGCCCTTTGCGATCCAGCGCTATAAGGTGACGAACGGCGAGTATCTGCGCTTTGTCAAAGAAACCGGGACCGCTCCCTCGGCGTTTTGGGTGCGGCGGGACGGGGAGCTTTTCTATCGAGGGATGTTGGAAGAGATTCCGCTGCCGCTCGACTGGCCGGTGTACGTCACCCACCGGCAAGCGGAAGCCTATGCGGCATGGGCGGGCGCGCGCTTGCCGAGCGAAGCGGAATTTCACCGCGCGGCTTTCAGTACAGCTATCGGCCCCAGCCGCCCCTATCCATGGGGAAACAACCCGCCGAACCCCGAGCTCGGCAATTTCGACTTCCGCCGCTGGGATCCGGAGCCGGTGACGGCGACGCCGGGCAATGAGAGTGCGTTTGGGGTCCGGCAGATGGTGGGGAATGGCTGGGAGTGGACCAGCACGCCCTTCCGGCCGTTTGACGGTTTCGTCGCGTCACTCAATTATCCGGGCTACTCGGCGAACTTCTTCGATGACGCGCATTTCGTGTTAAAGGGCGGATCGCCTCGCACAGCCGCGCGATTGCTCAGGCGCTCTTTCCGCAACTGGTTCCGTGCCGACTACCCGTACGTTTACGCGACGTTTCGTTGCGTCAGGAAGTGAGGCCCCGATGACTCTCGCAGCGCCCGTGCTTTCCACTTTTGAGGCTGACGTTCTGGCCGGGCTGACTCAACCGCAGAAGAAGTTATCCGCGCGCTATTTCTATGACGAAACCGGTAGTCTGCTCTTTGAAGTGATCACGCGTCTACCTGAGTACGGGTTGACGCGGGCCGATGAGCGCCTGCTCAAGCGGTATGCGGACCGGATTGCGGCCGAGGCGCAGCCGCATACGGTGGTGGCGGAGCTAGGCAGCGGGACTGGCACAAAGACCGCGCAGATCCTGCGGGCGCTCGCGGCCGACGCGAAGCTCGCTCGGTATTGCCCCATCGATATTTCGCCGACCGCGCTCGACCTGTGCCGCCAGGCGCTTGCGGCCTTTGGAGCGGTGGAGCCGGTGCTGGCGGATTATCTGGACGGGCTCGGCAGCGTAACCGAAGCGCGGAGCGGCGGCGAGAGCTTACTGTTGCTTTTTCTCGGTTCCACCATTGGAAACTTTGAGCGAGCCGAGATGCCGGGATTCTTTCGCGGCATCAATCAGAAGCTGCAGCCGGGCGATCTGGTGCTGATTGGCGCCGATCTGGTGAAACCGGAAGCTGAGTTGTTGGCGGCGTATGACGATGCGCTGGGCGTGACCGCCGCGTTCAATTTGAACGTGCTGCGGCGGGTGAACCAGGAGTGCGGCGGCGAGTTCGACCTGCGATCGTTTGCGCACGCTGCCCGTTGGAACCGGGACGAGCGGCGGATTGAGATGCACCTGGTTTCGCGCGTCCATCAAACGGTGGCGGTGCGAGGGTTGGGAATGGCGTTTGAGTTCCATGAGGACGAGACGATTTGGACGGAGTCGTCTCACAAGTTCACGGTTGCGGAGTTGGAGGAATTCGCTGCCGGCGCCGGGTTCGAGACTGTAGCGACTTGGACCGATGAAGAATGGCCGTTCGCGGAGTCGCTGTGGCGCGCGGTGTAAGGGGGGATGCTCACGGAGTAAGTGGGCTCAGGGAATTACTTCAACACCGCAAACCGGATTCCGGGATCGGATCCCCGCACTTCGTCTATTACGGTCATGATCGCTCGATACTCCAGGTCCTTCGGGGCGTCGACGAACAACGTTTTCTCCTGCCTGTCCGCATAAGCAGCTCGCAATACCGACGGCAGTTCCGTCCGCGCGACAATCCGGCCATTCAATCGCAGCGTCCCATCCCTGGCAATCTGCAAGACCACCGGGTCTCGCGGTTGCTGGAACGCCGGCGCCTGCTCCGGGGCCAGCGCATCGATACCCTTCGGCGTCAGCGGCGTGATGAGCATGAACGTAATGAGCAAAACCAGCAACACATCGATTAGTGGAGTTACGTTGATACTGCCCTGCAATTGTTGGTGGTTGGCCGCCGTCATGGTGCTGAAGTAGACGCCGCGGCTCGCGAAAAAGTGCCCGCCCACAACCACGCTTTGCGCGCCTATTCGTACCGCAACGCCTCTACCGGATCAAGCTGCGCAGCCTTCACTGCCGGCCACGTTCCGAAAAACACGCCGATGGCGACCGAAACCGTGAAGCCGGCGATCAGCGCCCACGCCGGGACGGAGGTCTTGATGCTTGGCACCAACAGGCTGATCAGCAGCGTCACCAGCACGGCCACCACAATGCCGATGATGCCGCCGATTCCCGTAAGGGCCATGGCCTCCACCAGGAACTGCGTCACAATGTCGCCTTTGCGCGCCCCTAAGGCTTTGCGCACGCCGATCTCGCGCGTCCTTTCCGTAACGCTCACCAACATGATGTTCATAACGCCGATGCCGCCCACCAGCAATCCAACAGCGGAAATGGCAATCGAAATCAGCAGAATCATGCCGGTGATCTTGTTGAAGTTTTCAATGATGGAATCCGGCGTCGTCAGCGAAAAATCATCGGGAGCGCCCGGCGCCACATGCCGCACCTTGCGCATGGCCGCGCGGACCTCCTCCACTGCGTCATCGCGCATGCCCGGCAACGCCTTCGCGGTGATGAAGAAGTTCTTCGAACCCGGATAGCGAAGGCGGGCTGTTTCTAGCGGCATGGATACCTGCCGGTCAAGCCCGTTCTCGCCGAAGAATCCGCCCTTGGCCAACGCAAAGACGCCGAGCACGGTATATTCGGCGCCGTCCACCATCAGGCTTCGGCCCACCGCGTCATGCGCCGGAAAAAGCGCGTCCGCCAGGCTGTATCCCAGCAGCACCACGCGCTCGCCACGCCGCGCTTCCTGTTCCGTGAACACTCGCCCCTGAAACAACTCCCGAGGCGTGATGTCGTACGCATTTGCCGAAACACCCTGCATGAACAGGTTGTCCGATTCGAACCCGGGGACCTTCGCCGTGATGACGCGGCCTGCCACTTGATCGACGTACAGACTCACCGCCACATCTGAGATGCTATGCACCGTTTGGCGCAGGTAGTCGGCATCCTCGGGCCGCAATGGATGGCGCTTCAACTCCTTCGGCGGAGCATTGGCGCCGCTGGGGTCGCCGCTCAGACGCGCGACGAAAATGCTGTCCGGTCCGAACTCCTGGAAGAACTCGACAATCGCGCCCTTGAGTCCTGACAGCAGGGACGCCACGGTCACCACCGTGGTGATGCCGATGACAATCCCAAGCACCGTCAGCCCGGAGCGCAGCTTGTTCTTCCATACTGCGTCAAACGCCATTCCTAAGGTCTGTTCAGGAGTTACATTCATGGTTTCTATTCCGCGCGTAATGCGTCTACCGGGTCAAGCCGCGCCGCCCGCCGCGCCGGGTACCAGCCGGAGACCATGCCCACAATGCTCGAAACGGCAATCGCCAGAACGACATAGGTGGTGGTGATCTGAAACGTTGCCCCCGAAGCCCGATGGATCACCCAGGCCAGCAGGGCGCCTGTCGAAAGACCCAATAATCCTCCGGCCATCGATAAAAGAACCGATTCGGTCAGGAACTGCAGCATGATGTCGCTCTCGCGCGCCCCCAGACTCTTCCTGATGCCGATCTCCCGCGTGCGCTCAGTTACGCTCACCAGCATGATGTTCATGATCACGATACCGCCAACCAACAGCGATATCGCGGTGACCGGCACCACAACCACAGTAATGGCCGCCAGAATCTGATCGACGAACGATCGCACCGAATCCGGTGTCAGAACATCGAAATTGTCATCCTCTCCCGGCCTGGCGTGAAAATGCGAGCGCAACGCCGAGCGCGTCTCATCCAGCGCCCCTTCCATGTTCAGTCCGGAGTTGGGCCGAGCTTTTCCGAACAGCACGCCCCTTTCCCGCCCTCCGAAAAACTGAAAGTATAAGGTCGCCGGAATATAGACAGGATTGTCCAGGCTGCTGCCAAATGACGAACCCTGCTTCTCCAAAAGGCCCACCACGGTGAGATCGATGCCCGAAAGCCGCAGCTTGCGCCCGATGGGCGACACGCCGGGAAACAGCTTGTCGGCGATATCCGGCCCAATCACGCAGACTGGCTGCCGGTACTGCTCCTCCGTCTCCGTGTAAAAGCGGCCGTCCTCAACGGGGACATCGCGAATGTCGGGCAGCGTGGCCGAAGCGCCAATGATATTCGCGTCTTCGTACGTCTCATTGTCCGCCTTCACGTCGCCAATGCGCTGTTGATAAAGGCTATAAAGCACGTCGTCGCCCGCCACTTCGCGGAGATACGCCATGTCCTCCGGACGGAGCCTCTTGTTCCGCTTAAGCTTCGCCAATTGCTGCTTGCGAGTCAGACGGCCTACCGAGGCAATCTGGGCCACCAGGAAACTGTTCGTGCCGAAGGCCTTGGCGGTAATCTGTTCGGCATAAGCGCCGAGGCCGTCAATCGCGGCGCCCACCAGAATGACGCTGGCAACCCCGATGATGATGCCCAGAAGCGTCAGGAAGCTGCGTAACTTGTGTGCGCGAATGGAATCGATGGCGAGCCAGGCGGCGGTGCCCAAATAACGAAGACTATTCATGAAGGCAAGTGAGGGAAAGCCTACTTACCATCATCCGACGACAGGATCAAGAAGGGCAATCGCGATTGGAGGAACGGCTTCCTAAGCGGGTAAGCGGCTCACGCGCCGGCAAGGCCGCCGGAGCCCCTGGCGACAAACGGTCGCGGCTCAGAAGGAATGTTGTCCGAGCAACGCGCGTCAGCAAGCCGATAACGGCTCCAAATTCACCCGCCCACCTCGCGCGCCGGCGCTCACCTTTTCAGGATCTCTATCGACCCATTCGAGTTCGTCAGCTTCAACTCACAGGCGCCGCTTCCAATCACGCCGTTCAACTCGTCATTCGACGTGATCCCCGAGACTGAAATCGGCAGGTCGGTCTTGATCCGCCCAAAGGAGGTGCGCGCCGTCACCCGATAATTCTCCCGATTGAGCCGCACCCGAATCGACGAAAACGATGTCCGGATCTGAATCGGCTGGCAGGCGCCGCTCGCCGAGCTGCCCGCTTCCACGCTGCCATGCTGATTCTCCACTTGAATCGCGCCGCTTACATCGTCCAGCACCACTGAGCCAAAGCTTGTGTTCACTTGCGCGCCCCGAGTTTCACTGCCTCTGACGGCGCCATTCGAGTTGTCAACTGTCAACACCCCGCCCACCTCGCTCGCTTCCACCGTGCCAAAGCTTGTCTTGATGGACGCGTCCCCTTTGATACCCCTCACCGTCACCGAACTGTTCGACGATTGAATCCGCGCCGGCCCGTGAACATCGCTCGCCACCACCCGCCCGAATGAGTTCACCACCGTCAACTCGCCATCCACATCGGTAGCTTCCACCCCGCCGTGGCCATTCGAGACCGAAAGGCGGCCCTTTTGATTTCTGACGGCCACCGATCCGAACGAGCTCTTCACGCTGGCCGGGCCGCCGCAACCGGAAACATCCACATTGCCGGTGCTGTTCACCACGTCGACGCCCTTCGACGCATTCGCCACTGTCACCGCCGCGAATCGGTCGCGCACTTCCACGGCGCCGTCGATATCCGACGCATTCACGGTTCCATAGCTCGATTCAATGAAGACGTCGCCCCGGTTATTCTTCGCCTCCACCAGTCCGAACGCGTTGAACAGATGCTGGACGCCATGCCCGTCGTGGAACGTCAGCTCGCCATATGAATCGTTGATCGTCGACGAAGCCTTCAGACCGCTGACATGCACCGGACCGTACGAGTTCCGTATTTCGAGCGGCGAATTCTCGGGCATTGTGATCTCGTACTGCACGGAAAATGACGTGTCATGGGTTTGCATCCGGTCCGGATAATGCGTCCGGATGATGAGGTCGGAGGAGGTAGGGTCAATCTGAATGTCGATTCGGCCGGCCAGATCTTTCGCTTCCGCCGCATTACCGGCGGAAACCTTTATCTCCGCATGCACCGCGACGCTCGATCCGGAGTTCGTATGAATATCGATCTGGCCGAACTTATGCTCGATGAAAACCCGCTGGCCGCTCCGTAGCGGAATCGTCCGGTCCACGGTTCGCGAATACTCCTGGCGAGGCTGCGCTGCTCCGGCCCACACCAGACCCAGGCAAATCGGCGCGGCCATCCGGCTAATTCTTCTGATCACGGGCAAGTAACTCCTCCAACGCCTTTTGTTTCTGGTGATACAAATCGGCAAGTTCCTTTTGTAATTCCACGCTGTAGCGGTTCTGTTCCAGGCTGGCGCGGGTCTCGGCAATCGCCGAATCCAGCAGCAGGAGCCGCTCCCGATAATTCACGGTCATCTCATTCGCGGCCTTGGCAATCTCCGGTTGGGCCAATGCCGCCAGCCGGTCAATCGATTTTCGGTAGGCGGATTCATTCTTCTCAACCTCGGCCAGGGCATTCTCCGTGAGAAACGTGGCGTCCCCCGTCACCTTAGACGCCGTCGCCGCGGGCGCGCCCGCTGTCCCTGGCGCGGTCCGGTTCATGGCCGGCTTCACCAGCATCACCGCCGCTACCACAACAGCCGCCGCCGCGAGGCTCGCCGCCACTCCCCAGATCCGCATCTTGAACCGGTTGCCCTTGCGCTGCGCCTGCTGCCCGGCCATAATCGCCGCTCGCACATTCGGCCAGAGCGCGGGACTCTCCCACTCCTCATGCAACTCCCGCGCTGTGGTTGAGATGTCGCTCCACAACCGGTACTCACGCCGGCATGCCGCGCAGGTCTTCAGATGCTCACGCGCTTCCGGCATCAAGTCCGGCACGGCCAGCGCGCGTTCCAGATCTCCACATTCGAACTTCATCGGGAAGTCTCCGTCAGAATCCTCTTCAAATCCCGCTTCGCTTCAAACAGCCAGTTGCGCGACGTTCCTTCCGGCACCTGCAGGATCGCCGCAATCTCAGAGTGTTTCAGCCCCTCCACCTCGAACATCACGAACACCAGCCGGGGCCGTTCATTGATTCTGGCCAGCGCGCGCTCCAGCGCAATCTTCAAGGAAACCTTGCTATCGGCCGCCGGTTCCCGCGTCACCGGCGCTTCCGCCGCCCGCTGCTGCCGCCGTAACACGTCGTAGCAGCAGTTGATCAGGATGCGGTACATCCATGTGGAGAGGGCCGAATTCCCGTCGAATCCCGCCATGGCCCGGTAGACCTTCAAGAAGGCATCCTGCACGGCGTCTTCGGCGTCAGCGCGGCTCCCCAGCAACCGCAGAGCCAGGCTCTTCATACGCGGCGCGTGTTGCTCATACAGCCGCTCGTACGCGCGCAAGTTGCCGCGCTTGCACTCCTCCACAAGCTGGGCGTCAGTCGGATGTTCCGAAAAGCTAGTCGCGAACCGGATCGGCAACCCGATCTCCCTCACCATGAGTCATATTCCGCCGTCGCCAGAGTGAACCTGCCTTCCGGGCTTTTTTCAGTTTCACGGCTTAGACGGAGCTACGGAGGCGAACGTTGGAAGGTTCGCGGAATTATTTGGAAGGAATTGCACCTGAGACCGGTGACTGGTGGCCATTCCTGGCGCTTCTTTTGGAGCCGGCGGCCGGAATCGAACCGGCGACCACATGATTACAAATCAAGTGCTCTACCAACTGAGCTACGCCGGCTGGGCTTGAGAGGAACTGCATTCGACCGCGGCACGTTCAAAGAAGCGCCGCCGAGACGGCGCGCTGCCGTTTCAATCTCAGTATCGCAAACTGTCCGCGCCTTACTTACAGCGGTAATTCTCCGCCTTTGTCACATCGCCTGTCCCTTTGTACTCAACCGATGCCGGATACTCACACAATGGCCGGGTCATCTCCACGCCTTTCGCCGGATTGTCTTCGATAAACTTCGTTGCTACGATCCCCGCCGGTTCTTTGCCTTGCTCCACCCATTCTTCAAGCGCCGTGAACACGCCGCCCTTCGGCCCCACGGCGGTCGGCAGCCCCAATTGACCGAAGAAGCTCGCGCCGGGCCCACCCGCACAATGCTGCATGCCGCCCACCAGATACAGCCGCGTGAAGTTGCGCGTGGAAGGGCCGAACTTCAGCTTCACCCGCTCATAGTAATCCACCGTGCTCAATGCCGGTATCGCCGGATCGTTCCACCCGTGATAGACGATCAGTTTTCCGCCGTGTTGGTAGAAGGCCCTCAAATCGGGGTCGGTCGCGTTGAGCGTCTTGCCCAGCCGCTCATTCGCGTCGCGCCGGGCAATTGCCGGATCGGCCTTCACAATGGACCAATTCGGATCGTTGTAAACCATATATCGAAAGAAGCCTTGCGGGTATTTTTGGCCGTCGGCGGCATCCCGCG
Source organism: Acidobacteriaceae bacterium (assembly GCA_903970405.1). Classification (GTDB taxonomy): domain Bacteria; phylum Acidobacteriota; class Terriglobia; order Bryobacterales; family Bryobacteraceae; genus CAJCIT01. The sequence goes on from CAJCIT010000305.1 coordinate 19,213, forward strand.
TTTCGCCTACTATCCAGCCCTTCCAGCCCCCGTTCCCCAACTCCGCTCCGGGCTGGGCGCCGGGGAAGATTTGCTTGCCGGCCTGGTCCCGTGCTCCGGCATAAATCGCGCGCAGCGCGGTCACCTGAGCAGCCGTCAGGCAACGGTCACTCTCAACGCCTTTGCATAGAAGCGCGCCGGGGTCGAAATGACAGCGCGATGGATTCGCCAGCACGCCATCCCTCACGCCGTCCAATGCATCGCACGCCGCCAACACTGCGTCGCTGATGGCCGGAAGCTTTTCCGGAGGAATCCAACTCTCCGGCTTTCCAAGCAACGCCTTGCCCGTTGAGACAGCGGTTGAGATCAGGTTCGTCCAGTTGTTAGCGGGCGCTCCAGCAAGAATCCCGTTATAGTCCTCCGGGTACCGTTGCGCCTCCATCAGGGCCTGCCGTCCGCCATTCGAACAACTGTCGAAATACGAACGCTGTGGACCGTCGCCATAGTAAGCCGCGATAATGAGCTTCGCGGTCTGGGTCATCTCATGAATGGCCAGATATCCGAAGTTCTTGATCTTCGCGGGCTGATTCAGCGCCCACTCGGCATCGGTCGCGTCGCCCTGGTGGCCAGTGTCCGTGCTCGCCACCGCATACCCGCCCGACACTGACCCAGCCAATCCGCCGTAGTTGATGGAACCGGCGAAGCCGCCGTTCCCTTCTCCACGGAACTTACGATTCCAGGCTGAACTCGCGGGCAGCCAGACTTCCATCTGGATCCGTGAATCGGCGTTGCCGGCTTCCGTCTCAACCGTCGCGCGGACCCGGCAAAACGCAGGAACCTTTTTGAACCTCGATGCTGTACGCGGGTCTGGCGGCCCTGGCGGCAGAAATGCGCCGGGCTCGACACTCCGCGCCTCCACGGTCGTGGCGCGCGGAATTGTCAATTGCGCCAGTCCTTCGCAAGTGGCGCCCGCTGCCGGCGTCCGAGCGGTAATCGAAAGAGCCGCTATGGTGAGTGGAACGCAGAGGCTCAAGCGAACATTCTGTAACAACACGATGAAAGGCGCCTTTCCCAGAAGAGTTACTTCGGATGAAGAATCAGCTTCTGCACTCTCCAGTTCAGGATCTCAGCCACGTACAGCTCATTCTCAGACGGGCAAGCCATCTCGTGAATCCATCCGAACTGCTTAGGCTGCCTCCCGGCCCTGCCGAAGTACCCGAGCACGCGCCCATCCAATGACAACTTGTAAATGCGGCCCGGAAAACCGTCGGAGGCGTACAGAAACTGATTGGGCGCCGGCGTTACGCAAATCGCCCATGGCGCTCCGTTCTGGGCAGCGGCGGCCTCCCCGGTGGGCTGGTCGCCCATCCACGGCTTGACGCCGGGCGGGACCGGCACGTCAATCTTGATCTCACGCAAGAAGGCGCCATCGGTATCGAAGACTTGGATACGGCGGTTGCCGCGATCGGCGACATGGATATTTCCCTTGGCGTCGGCCGCGATGCTGTGCGGCGTGCTGAACTCGCCGGGGCCTTTGCCCGGCCCTCCCCATTGCTTCACCCATTCGCCATGCCTGTCGTACTTCGCCACCCGCGAATTAATATAACCGTCGCTGATATAGATGTTGCCTTGTGCGTCCCAGGTAACGTCCGTAGGCTGGCGGAACATCCCGTCAATAGCGGGGCGCGGCGGGGAGACCCTTTTCCAGGGTTCGGCTTCATCGGAGGCCTCTTTCTTGCGCCCAAAGACCATCTCGACGCGTCCTTGCGGGTCGAATTCGACGATCATGTCCGAGCCTTTGTCGACAACCCAAATGTTGTCATCTTCGTCGACGCGAACTGCGTGGGCGTAGGACCACGCATAGAGATTCTTGCCAATTTCGCGGAGGAACCGGCCATCAGGCGCGAACTCGAGCAACTGCGCCGCCGCCGCGCCATAAGCAGGGCCTGTCGAGTTGCCTCGTGAAAAAACGAAAATGTGTCTCTTCGAATTCACGGCGACTCCGGCCACTTCACCTAGATACAGATCGGGCGGCAGTTTCAGCGCATTCGGCACCGATTCGAAGGGAATCTCCGATGGCGGCGCGCCGGACGGCACGGCATTCTGAGCGAGCGCCAGCGGAGCGAGCGCGATGAACAGCAGAAGACGATTCACGGAGGGCTACGATATCAGATCGGCAGTGGCCCGGGATCGAATTATGTTTGAACGACATGAATCACTCGAACCCAGAAGGGGCCCCATTTAGTGGAAAAGCCAAAGCTGGTGATTTCGGCGACACCGCGCATGCGCATGCTGTAGCCGGGGCCGCGGACGACAGAGGGGACGGACAAATGCCCTCCACCTGGCAGGCTCGCTTTCACATTGCCGCCGATCATGTTCGCGAGTTCTCCGATGGCGTCGCGAACGTCGTCATCGAACCCGTCGGGCCGGGCGCTGCTGTTTAGGCATTTCGTGAGCTGGATCGCGTGGCCGATGTCCATCTCAATGGAGACCCCGCCCTTCCACGAGCCGGCGATAAAGACCGATCCGGTCACTATCTCTTCGCGGGCAACTTGGGGACTCGGATGGGCGGTTACGGGCACGCCGAGCATGGCCAGAAAGACGTCGACGACGATGGCCGGGATCTGTTCTTGGACGCGTTCAATGGTTCCCCGCATTCTTGTTTACTCCGGGTTCCGGTACAGTGTGGCTTTGCCGAACACGCATTTTTCCAGGGTTTCGTTCAGATTGATGATGGTTTCCGCTGCTCCAAGAGAGAGATAGCCTCCCGGCGCCAGCACCGATTGAATGGCGGCAAGAATTTGTCTCTTGGTGGTGGGATCGAAGTAGATGAGAACGTTTCGGCAAAAGACGATATCGAAGGGGCCGGGACCAGCCGTGGCACGCCGCAGATCGAGACGCTCAAATCGGACCATTCGGCGGATTTCGTCTTTGAGTTGCCATTCAAGGCCGTGGCGGGTGAAGTACTTGATTAAATAGTGGACGGGCAAGCCGCGATTCACTTCAAGCTGAGAGTACCGGCCCGTCCGGGCGCGTTCGAGAATGGACTCGGCAATGTCCGTGCCGGCGATCTGCAAGTTCCAGTTCTGAAATCCACCTTCAAGCAGCAGCATCGCCAGGCTGTAGGCCTCCTGCCCCGAGGAAGCGGCCGCCGACCAGAGGCGAAGACGTTTGGCAGGGCCGCACTTCGCCTTGAGTTCCGGAAGGATTGAGTTTCTCAATGCCTCGAATGGCGCCATGTCGCGAAAAAACAGGGTTTCGTTTGTGGTCATGGCCTCCAGGATTTCCTGACGGATCGGCGTCGCGGCAGTGGCTTTGATCAGTGCGCAGAGATCGTTCAATGAGCGCAAATTCTCACGTCGGACAAGCGGCATGAGCCGGGCTTCAAACAGGTAATCCTTTTCTGAATCGATGACGATTCCCGAACCGTCGAGGACATAGCGCTGCAGAAACCGGTAGTTGTCCCGTGACAACCGTTCAACCTGGCCGGTTGCGTCGAACAGCGGACCGACCCCGCTCAGATTGGTCATGCCAAGCCTGCCTTTTGGCGTCTTGTTTCGGAGAGTATTTCAGGTACGATGTCGCCGAGGGGAAGCACATGGTCGGCGAGGCCGGCGCGGACAACAAATCCCGGCATTCCCCAAACCACACTGCTGGTTTCGTCCTGAGCAAGAATGTAAGCGCCCGACGCCTTCAGGGCTTCACACCCGCGCAGTCCATCCTGACCCATGCCGGTCAGAATCACGCCGATCGCGGCGCCCTTATAAATGTCGTTCGCCGCGCGGAACATGACGTCCACCGCCGGCCGGCAAGAGTTCTCGCGCTGACCCTGATTCAACTTGACGCGCGCTCCGCCGTCGCATCGCTCCAGGCCCAGGTGATAATCGCCGGGCGCAATGAGGGCGACGCCCGGCTCGAGAACCCGGCCATTCGTGGCCTCCTCAACGTGAATCTTGCACTGGGAATTGAGCCGATCGGCAAACAGCTTCGTGAACATGGGCGGCATATGTTGGGTGATCAGAATCGGCAACGGATAGTCTGCCGGAATGCCGGGAAGAATTTCCCCGAGCGCGTTCGGGCCACCCGTGGAAACTCCGATGACAAGCACCTTGCGCGGACGAACCGGCGCGGCGGGGGCTGACGGGCGAATTGAGAGTTGGGCCGCCGCGTCTCTCTTCGCCGGAATCGATTGGGTGGCGGAGGAGACGGTATTCGAAAAGCCTGCGCGCGAGTGGGAGGAAAGCTGGAAGAACTGTTTCAGCTTTGGCACCAAATGTTCGCGGAAGGCCTCGGTTGCCGTGCGGCTCGCCGTTGCCCGTGCTTCTTTCGTGATGTAGTCGTTTGCGCCCAGCAGTAACGCGTCGATGGTGACGGCGGCGCCGCGCTCGGTGAGCGTACTGCACATGATCACGGGAAGGCATGGATACTGGGCGCGAATCCGGCGCAGCGTTTCGATGCCATCCATCTCCGGCATCTCGATGTCAAGCGTGACAACATCGGGATGGAATTGGGCAATTCGCTGTAAGGCCATCACCCCATTGGCCGCCGTCGCAACCAGTTCCAGGTCAGGATCGCCTTCAAGCACAGCGCTAATCACGCGGCGGATTACCACGGAATCGTCAACCGCAAGTACACGGATTTTTCGACCGGACGGCAACGATTTGATAGGCGAGGCGGCCATGTTTCTGTTCCCCTGCCTTCTCAGTTACTGCAGACAGCCGAGCAGGCGCAGCTTATCGGCGATGATCTCGGGCGTAAAGGGCTTCATGACGTATTCGTTAGCCCCAGCCTCGAGCGCGGCACATACCTGATCGATATGAGTCTCGGTTGTAACCATCATGAGCGCCAGCTTCGAGTAGCGCGGATTGGAACGAACCTCCTTGACAAAATCGAGCCCGTTCATCTCAGGCATGTTCCAGTCAACCAGCACCAGATTCAGGTCATCGCCCTCGCGGTGGAGAAGCGCCAGGGCTTCCCGGCCGTTCGCCGCCTGACAGACCTGGTAGCCGAATCCCTCCAGCGTTCTGCCAAGGATGAGACGGATTGCCCGCGAGTCGTCCACCACCATTGCTTTTGCCATTCGCGTTTCCTTAGTTTCCGGCTGCCCGTTGTAAGAGTCCCGAGCGCTTTGTCAGTTCGAGTTCACAATCTGAAGGACCCGATCGGCGTTCAGCGCAAGCAGCAAACGGCCGTCGAGCTTATACACGCCTTGGATCAGCTCCCGAAAATCCCCCGGCACGTTGTCAGGGACCGATTCGAAAGAGTCCTTTGGAACCTCTAAGACGTCGCCGATCTCATCCACCAGCAAACTGACTGCGCCTTCGTCGCAGCGAATCACCATGTTCATGGGCGTGGTGTCAGGCTGGCGCGGAGGAAGGGCCAGGCGGCGCCGCATATCGACGGCCGTCACAATCTGACCCCGAAGATTGATCAAGCCTTCAATCACCTTGAGAGCGAGAGGCACTTGGGTCATTTCCTGATAACGGAGGACCTCTTGGACTTTCAAGACCTCGATGCCGAAGAATAGATTTCCAACGTAGAACGTGGAAAACTGAAGCGGGAGTTCGCTCGATGCATCGGCGTCACGGGTAGCGGTCGACAAGTTCATTTACCTTCTCTTTCTGAATGACCGGCGCACAACGGACTCGCCCGCCGCGCTGAAGTTCCGCTAAGTTCCTCCCAGTTGAATCTCCGTGGCGCGGGCCTTTAGATCGCCGAGCCGACATTGTTGTCGGCTGTTCTTTCGTCTCGACCGGTAGCCGGGCACAGCCGAGATGACTCTCGGCTCAGCAGGCTAGAAAGCCCGCGCCACAGGCGACAGTTCCAGCGCCGCAGCGGGCGGCCTGTACGCCTTAGCCTCCTCTTTCCCGTGCCCATAAGGTGGCTTCTGAATCGGGGTTCGGACTGTGCGCCTGGATGCTCTTAGGTGACAAGAGAATGAACTGCTTCCTGAGTTCCCGCGAAGCCCGGATCGGCGAGGCGGGCCTCATTCATCTCAACAGCAATAGAGAGGCTGCGAATGGATTCAAGAACCGATTCGCGATCGGTTCGAATCGGATAAGCATCGTAGGAGGAGCCCGTGCTCCTTAAGGACGCCGCCTGATCCGAGCTTGCCGCCAGGACTACGACTGGGGTTGACGAAAGAGTTGAGCTGGCGCGGATGCGCCGCAGCAGTTCCCGCGCTCCGCCGGGCAGGCCGGGAGCCACCAAGACGAGGGACACGGTCTGCGCCAGGAGCCTGTTGAAGGCTTCATCCGCCGTACCTGCCTCGATCACGGCATGACCTTCCATTTCAAGGTAGCCACGGACCAGGCCGCGCGAAAAGGAGGAGGCATCGGCAACCAGGACCGCTTGCTTCTTCGAAACGCCCGGCGGGGAGCCCCACAGCAGGCGATTCCGGAACAGAACCTCTTCGAGATCGATGAAATCGGTAACTCGTTGACCCACCACCGCCGAACCAAGAATCCAGGGGTTAATGCCGGGGCGGGTGGATTTCTTCTTGATTGTGAGATGCTCTTCGACGATGTCGACGATGCGATCGACGATGAGTCCGGCCTGGTGCTCGCCGTCGCTGAAGACCACCACCTGGACCGGACCATCGTCTGGAAGCGAATATCCGGAGTCAAGAGTGACCAGCGGCAGGATGCCACTGCGGTACTGCACCACCAGATCGCCACCCGCGCGCTCAATCCGCGCAGGTGAAAACTCTTCCAGCCGCGCCACCACGGAGAGCGGCACGGCGAGGCGCTCCGCGGCGCCGACCTGGAAGAGCAACAGCGTGGTGAGGGTTCCCTGCCCGGCCCCTCGGCCGGCCTTCGCCGGCCGGGACGAGTCCCGCATTTCCGCCATCACACCGCAACGATGCGCAAGTCCGATGACGTCCAGAATGAGCGCCACTTTCCCATCGCCCATGATGGTGGCTCCGGCATAGCAACTGACTCCTTTGAGCAGCTTTCCGAGCGGCTTTACCACAATTTCCTGGGTGTCTGAAATTCCGTCGACGACGAGACCGAACTGGCGTTCCTCGGCCTGAAGCACCACCATATTCACAACGCCGGCTTGCGCATGTTCACTCGATACCTGGAGGAGCTCGTTCAAATAGGCGAGGGGCAGGAGTTGACCGCGCCGCCGGTAGACAGGGGCGCCGTGTATTCGTTCAATCTGTTGTTGGCTCTGCTCACCATCGAGCCGAATGAGCTCGAGAAGACTGGCCTGGGGAATGACAAAGCGCATGCCGCCACTGGTGATTACAAGGCCGGGAATGATGGCCAGAGTGAGAGGAATCTTGATCTTGATGGTTGTGCCGGATCCCCTTTCGCTGGCGAGATCGACAACGCCGCCTATTTTTTCGATGTTGGTACGGACAACGTCCATGCCGACGCCCCGGCCGGAAATGTTCGTCACCTGCTCGGCGGTGGAGAGGCCCGGCATGAAGATAAGTTGCGCCGCCTCGCGCTCAGACATCCGCGCGGCCTGCTCGGGCTTGATCAGTCCGCGCTGGAGCGCCTTCAGCTTCACCCGTTCGCCGTCGATGCCGCCTCCATCGTCGCGGATTTCAATGTTGACGTGACCGCCTTCGTGGAAGGCGCGCAGGAAAAGCCGCCCCTGCGCCGGTTTGCCGAGGGCAACGCGGGTCTCAGGCCGCTCGATACCGTGGTCACAGCAGTTCCGGACGATGTGGGTGAGGGGATCCTTAATGGCCTCGATAATGGTCTTGTCAAGCTCGGTGCCGGCGCCATCCATTTCGAGCGCGATCTGTTTGCCGCACATAGCAGCCAGATCGCGGACCACACGCGACAGTTTGTTCCAGATCATGCCGATGGGTTGCATGCGCGTCTTCATGACGCTTTCCTGCAATTCGCTGGTGATGAGATTCAGCCGTTGGGAGGTTGCGTTGAAGACCTGATCCTCCTGCCGCGCATTGAACTGCAGAATCTGGTTGCGGGCCAGTACCAGTTCGCCCACCAGGTTCATTAAGCGGTCGAGGAGGCCAACATCCACCCGAATGGTGGAGTCCGCCACCGAGGGCTTGCCGGCGTTGTCCGCGGCCTGACCGGCCTTATCGACCTCGGCTTCAGACACTTCCGGGTGCGATGAAACCTGCGGCGGAGGATACGCGACCGAATGACTCGCCTGCTTTCCGATGGGATTGGCGGCCGGGGCCGGGGGCACAAGAGCCTGCCTGGCGTGTTCGGCAACGGGCGGGTCCGGGTCTCCATTAACCGCCGCCCGTGCGGAATCAGGCTCGGTGCCGATTTCCTCCGCCTCCCGCAAACGGCGGAAGAGGTCTTCGTAGCGGTCTGAACCCTCAGTGCCTGTGGCTTCAATCGTATTCAGCACCCGCTTGATGGCATCCACGGCTTCGAGAACAAGCGAAACCAGCGCTGGCGTAAGGTCCCGTTCGTGGGCGCGCACCTGGCTCAAAATGCTTTCCGCGATATGCGAAATGCCCTCCAGAATCTCGAACCCCAAAAATCCACAAGTACCCTTAACGGTATGAATAGTCCGGAAGATACTTGCCAGAAGGGCAGCATCCTTGGGACGTTTCTCCAACTGCACCATTTCCTGATCGAGGCGGGCAAGGTTCTCATTGCTCTCGATGAGGAATTCGTCAATGATTTGTTGGTCTTCCATCACCCTCAGTTCTCTTCTGCGTGCCCAGTCCTCGTACCTGGCAGCCTAAAATCCCTCCACGGTCCGGTGTTTCCGCGGGCGGGTGGCCTCCAAGGTTGTCCATCGGCTTGAAGAGTTGAAACCGTTAGGGCGAGGAAGGGAATGACACCGAAGAAAATGTCCGGCGGTCGTGAATAGGAGGCCGAAGGCGTCGGTTTTGGCCTCACCACAGTGGCCTGATGCCGGTTTTTGACCGAATAGTGAATTACTCGTCCAGATTGCCGGGATGAGGATTGTCGTGCGGGACGTCCGTCGCTGGGCTGTCACCCGCTTGGTAACGAGCGCGGTTCAGAAGGCGTTAGGCCGAAGATTGCGAAAAAGCAACCGGTCGCTCCCTGACAATGGCTCAGAAGCGTCGGACCTTAATGCACGAGGAAGCGCCTACTTCGCCGCGGCCGGCTTGCTTTGCCCCGCATTCAAGTGATCGAAGTTCAGCGCCGTGTTCAGCAGCAGCATGAAACTGCCCTGCGTCTCCTGCCGCCACATCGGGTTGATGGCAAACAGCACAACGTGGCCACGCCCCAGGGGCGCGTCGACCACCGCCGGCGTCTCCGCCAGCTCTGAGCCGCCGGCTAGCATACCGCTGATCCACAGATTTTTCTCTTCGGCAAACCGCAGAACCACCCGCGGATAGAGCGATGGCGGCGGAAGAAGAGCCCGATAATAATCGCGAATTTCCGGATCCACGTACAGCTCTTGCTCGACTTTGGTGCGATGCACCGGCGGCTCGGGTTCCACCCAGGGCCGCCCTTGCGGAACATCGGGCTCACTGGCCGCGCCGCGTCCGCTGGGGCGCGCGGCCGTCTCATCCGCTCCGCCCCCGCCGAATCGTCCGCCCACCGAAACACGAAAGACCGGCGCTTGGTTGAAATAGACGCCTACCGTGTCGTCGTAACCGTAAGCGATGGGGCTCCCTTTGTCGGCCACTTTCGCTCGGGCCACCATGCCTCGCGCTCGAAGCTGGCGGGCGTCGGCGATCGTCACGGTGTCGATCAACCCTAAGTCGATGGGAAGATGCGTGCTCGCTCCAATCGCGATGAACACGCCGCCGTCTTCCACAAACTTCTTCAGGTTCGCGACTCCTTCGAAACCGAGGCCTCCCCGGATGTCCGGCGCATGGTCAACTCCGGCGAAGTTCGGCGTGGTGGCTGAGTTTTCCCAGGGGATCGGTCCACCGGCATCGCCGCCGTCCGGCCCCATGCGCTTAGGAATGCCGTTCAGCAGTTGCGCCACGCCGGAGAAAGCCGGCGGCAGCAGGATTACATCGTAGGCTGTCCGCAGGTCCGGCGTGGCGCGGACTTGTAAATCGGAGACGTACGAATACGGAATGCCGCTTTCTTCCAGCGCAAGCCGGAACCATCCCTCGTTCTGCGTGCTTGTCCAACTGTGAACCAGCGCGATGCGGGGAACTCCCACTTCATGGCGCGCCACATCGGGCAACACGTCCACTCCAGTTACGCGTACTCCCAATTCGCGCGCCGCGGCATTCAACCGCCCGCTCACATCGCCCGGATTTCCGTCCACCGGAATCACGAAGGCGCCCGCGGCAAACTTCTGGCCGCCCGCATCGAAGGCCGCCTCAGCCGCCAGAAACTTCACATCCTTTAAGCGGAAGCGCAGCGTGGCAAGGCCCGGCTCGCCTGTGGCGTTGATGACATAGGCTTTGGCGGCGGCCGGTTTGCCGGGCACAGTAATTCCCCCGCCATCGAACTTCGCGGATCCCTCCACCAGCGTCATCGGAGCTTTCAGAATCGCGGCGTCCGTCACCCGTATCGTTTTCACATTGCGCAGCGGACCCAGCGTCCACCCGGTGTCATCATAGGGCGCAGGGTCGTTCGTTGAGTAATATTGCGTATCCAGCAGCATATCCACCATGCGGCTATAGGGTTGGTCCATGCGCGCCACATAACTGCCCGCTGGAATCTTTGTGGGCTTTACCGGTTCCTCTTTCTTCGCTTCCTCTTTCGCTTCCCCGCCGTCCGATTTTGCCTTCTCAGCCGGCTTCGCGCGAGTCTCCTTCACTTCGAACTCCTGATCCAACTTCTGCACTTCCGCGCCTTGGCGCTGCAGCAGGTTGGCGAGTTGAGCGGCAAGCGCGGGCCGGCGGCCGTCGTTGACAATCACCCACGCGGCCGGGCCTTCCGTGGCCGCCTTCGCAACGGACCGCTTACTCTTTTCGTAAAAGTCTCTCAGCAATTCCGGGCCATGTTCGGCCGTGTAATTCAGAGAAAGCAACACGCCGCTTTCTTCCAGGTTCGTGTTGTTCCGCAGCGACCATTTCACCTTCGGCAGAGGTGGATTCGGCCGATACCACGTGCGGCTGGTTTCACTCGGCGTCAGTTCCACGTCGCGCGTGTTCGGAAAGCCGATTCCCTGGGTCTCATAAAAACGGCCGATGGAGTTGTGCCCATTCGCCACGTAGAACATGTAATTCGGCGCCCAGCCGTCATAAAAGCCGTGGGTCCAGACGCCGTATACTCCGCGCTCGGTCAAGCCCTGTATGTCGTTGTAAGCGAACTTTTGCCATTCACTCACCACGATGGGGTCAAGCCACGCGTTATAAGGACCCGTGCCGGTTGAAACATAAAGGTAAGGTTCCGATTCGTGCAAGTCATGCAGCACCTGCGGATGCCAGCTCAGGAAATTCTGCATCATCATCTGCGAAAGTCTCAGTCCCATCGCCAAAGCATCGCGATTGTTGTCATGCTGCACATAGTGCCCCCAATAAACCAGCGGCGCCTGGCCTTTGTCCGGGTTGGCTTTCTTGTAATTCCATGAGTCCACCATCCGGTCATGCCCATCCACCTCCACCACGGGGGTTATCAGAAAGACCGCGTTCTTACGGATGCCCTTAATCATCGGCGAGTCTTCCACCGCCAGCCGGTAGGCCAGTTCCATCAGCATTTCGGGTGAACCGGTCTCGGGCGAATGAATGGAGCCGGTGGCCCAATAGAATGGCTTGCCGGTGGAGATCAGTTGTTGGGCATCGGCGTCAGTGATCTTCCGCGGATCGGCCAGCTTTGCTGTAACATCGCGCAGTTTGTCAAGCTGCGCGATATTTGCCTCGTCACTGACGGCGACAAGCAGAAAGTCGCGGCCTTCCTCGGTCTTCCCGGTTCGAAAGACTTTCACTCGCGGCGTGGCTTTCGCCAGCTCGTCGTAATAGCGGTAAATGTCCTTCGAGTAAGTCAGATAGTCCGGCGCGCCGGCAATATGCCCCAGAATTTTATCCGGCGATGGTACGGTGGCCGAAGCCGGGAGGTGATCCACCAGATCGGTCAAGAAGAATTTCTCGGTGGTGTACTCGTGGATTTTCCGGCCATACTCGTCGTTATTTATCTGCTGCTGTCCAAAGGCAGTGCCAAACGCCAGAAGCCCCGCGAGCGAAAGCATCCACGCCCGCCTCGCTGCCTTCCTGATGCCTGTGCCGGAGCCACATTCAGACCGTCGGAGATTCATCGCCGTTTTCCTCGCTTTTCCATGCAGAACAATCGATGCCGGACCGCGGTGTTTTCGCCTCGTTGGTTCCGCGGGGTTCGAATGTCCGTGAGCTACCAGACTATATCAGCCGGATCAGCAGCGGTAACGGCGCGCCCCGATCCGCCAAGATCTGTTTGCGGCGTCCGCGGGCAAAGCGATTACCGCCGCAGAGGGAAGGGGATAAAATCTCAGGTGGAGTAGTGAATATGGCCAGCCCAGTCCAGCCGGTGCGCGCAACGGCGATGCGTGAACTGAAGTGGTCGCCGTCGGAAAAGGCGATCGCTCGAAAGGCTTTCAACCTGGCAATCGGGCGGGAGATGGAAGCGGTGATCCGGGAAACCAAGAAAAGGGCCGCGAGGATTGAAGAGGCTGAGGGCCTTTGGGCGCTGGAGCGTTACCTGACCCAGCATCGCGAGGAAATCGACCGCAAATACGATTATCGTTACTCGGTGCTCCCCCTAGTGTTCGCAAGCCTTATACGCGATGGCCTCCTCTCCGAGGAGGATCTGGACGGCATCGGGGAGGACAAGCTCAGGTACATCCGCCTGGCGGTCAGCCTCTGAAAAGGACTTACCATGGCGGACTGGGAGACAATGGGCAAGACTCCGTTGCCTGAGGAGAACGTCAACCCGGCATGGGTGACCCCGAGCCGGGAAACGCCGAGATGACTCCCGGCTCAGCCGGCTGAAGCCCGCGCCACGTGCAAAAGGGCCGGCGCTTGTCAGCGATCAAGAATCGCTTGCACTCAATTCGCCTTCTTCAGAATGACCGCTCCCGGCGGCAGCGCGAACTTCTCCGGCTTCACGCCTTCATTCACCTGCAGCTTCTCCGCAAATAGTTCGTAAACCTTCTGGCCATTGCGAGAGCGGACAATCGTCAGCGGCCACTTCACTCCGTTCGACTCGCGGTACTTGCTGAAATCCATCGCTTCGTCAATGCGCATCTTGGTGGGGGCATCCATGTAAGTGAAACTCTGCCGCACCGGAAGGCCCGTAATCCGGTCGAAAACTACACGCACCACGCGTCCCTTCGCGTCCGAGATCTCAATTGTCACCACTTCCACGTTCAGTTGGACATCGGTGCCGACGTAGTCGAAGGTGAGCCCCGGCTCTTTGAGACGGTGGCGCAGAATGTAGAGCACGCTGTTCTCGGTGGTTCGCACATAACGCTCCCACGTCTCGTCAGCCAGCGGGCGCGCCCCCCGGAACGTGATGTCCCAGCCCTGGTCCCCCAGAATCAACACTGAGTAATCCTGTTTCTTCCCGAACACTTGCCGCTCATGAATCGCGACGCCATTCGGAACCGGATCGTCCAGTTCCTCCGAATAGATTGTCGCGATGTCCAGGCCGCTCAGTTGCTCGTTATAGAAACGATACGCGCGGCCCGTTGTGACACGGGTCCGCATGGCGAGGAAGTTGTCTCCTCCCAGGGCCGCCACGGCGTCATCAACCACTTTCTTGGCTTTCGGGTCGCTCCCTTGCGCGGATGCGCTGCCGGCGGAACCTGCGAGCAGGCTCAAAAGAGTCAGGCTGACGAGAGCAGTTCTTTTCGGTGTCACGGCCGTTTGCTCAGTGTCTCCCGGTTGAGATGCGTATTGATCTTGATGAGGCTGGTGGATTGAATCGCCGTCTCCTTGCCGTCGCGAAGCGCTGCTACGCGGAATGGCAGCTTGAGCCCCGCCACATCTCGCCAATCGGAGGGCTGGTCATCGGCTTCGAAACGGTTGTCACGATATTTGATGTGGAGCAGAGCGCCCGTCTCCCGATCGAACGTGAGATGCAGAGGTTGCCCCTGGGAAGGCGTCCATTCAAACATCCCCTCCCCCGTATAAGACAACGCCGCCGGGTTCTTAGCCATCGCGATCAGCACCATCACCGCGCCTCGAAGATTGACCTCGGCGATGCTGTCCAGCATGGCCTCCGGGATATCTTCATTCCCTGCGCCGCTGTCCATCCAGCCGAACTTCGGCCGCATGAACATCACCGTGGTCTTGTCTCCCGTCACTTGCGTCATGCGCACGTAATCCGGATAGATGATTTCAGCCGTCAAACGGCTCGGCGCCCGGGCGCCGCCATAGACCGTCTCTGACTGTGTTGTGAAGTCGTCAACCTGCGCCAGCCGCTCCCTGCCGCCCAGGAACGCAAAGATCTTATCGAGCAGCTTCTTTCCCTCGCTTTGCGCTCCCTCATCGACCACCGGCCGGTCCGGAGGAATTGAAATGTCAAGATCGTTCACCGGCAACTTCAAGCCGGCCAGCGGTTGGCCGAACCTGCTTCGATTCCCCACCGCCACAATTGTGAACTCGTCCGTCTTGAAGTACTCTTTCGCAACCCGCAGCACATCGGCTTTCGTTACCGCCTCCACGTCATGCTGGTATTGGTTCAGATAGTCCGGCCGGTACCCATAGTAGTCGTAGGTGACCAGCCGGAGCAGCGTGCTTTCGGGGCGCTCAAAGGCAAATACGAAGCTATTCAGCGTCGTGTCCTTGGCGGTCTGCAACTCCTGGTCGGTGATCTCAACGCTCCGCATCCGGTTCACCTGTTGCAGAACGGCCTGCAGGGTCTCCGCGGTCGCCTCCGCCCTGCAGCTCCCGCTAATGTTAAAAACGCCGGGATGATCGTAATTGGCGGCCCAACTCGCCTCAATCGAATAGGCATAGCCGAGGCGGCTTCGCACCTCTCGAAACAAACGGCTGCTGAAACCTCCACCCAGGACGTCGGCGGCCACCGTCAGAGCGGCATAGTCTTTGCTGTCCAGACGACCCCCCATCTCGCCGAACTCAAAGAAGGTCTGGGCAACATCGTCTTTTTGCACAAAATAGACGCCGGGCGTTGCCTTCCAGTCCGCCGGCGGAAAGGGTGGCGCCTTTTCTTGTGTGGCCGTCCATCCCGCGAACAAATGCTCCAGTTTCCTCTGCATCTCAGACGTGTCGAAGTCCCCGTAGATGTACAGCGTTGTGTTCGCTGGAAAGAAGTATCGCTTGTAGAAGGCCCGGATATCGTCCCGCGTCACGGCGCTGACCGTGGCGTACTCCTCATTCGCGCCGTACGGCGTGTCCGGCCCGTATACCAGGCTGAGGCTTTCACGAGCCGCGATCGAAGAAGCATCGTCATTCCGCCGGGAGATAAAGCTCTTCACCTGCGTCCGCGCCAGTTCGATCTTCTCTTGGCTGAACGCCGGCGTCACCAGCACGTCGTGGAACCAGCCCAGCACATCGTTGGTGTTCTCACGCAGACAACTGAATGAAAGTGAGCCGCTACCTTCAACAATGCTCGATTCAATCTCCGCCGCCACCGATTCCAGCTTTTCATCCAGCCGATCGGCCGTCAGGCTCTCCGTGCCTCCGCCGCGCAGGGCGATGCCCGTCAGGGTGGCGAGGCCCCGTTTGTCCTTCGGATCGAAGAGATTGCCCGTTCGAATCACGGCGCCGCCCCGAACCAGCGGCAGCTCATGATTTTCCAGAAGGTAGACTTTCATGCCGTCGGCCAGCGTAAAGACCACCGGCTTGGGAATTTGAACCTCGCCCAGCGGCTTAAATGTCAGGGCGGCCGGTAACGGAAGCGGACCCGTTTCGCGGACTACGATCGCCTCGTCGTCACCAGTCGTTTGGGAGGCATTCGTCGACGTTGCTTTCGACCCCACCGGACGGGGCTTGGCTGGTGTCTGGGCTTGGAGCGGGATGCCGCCAACGGCTATCGCCAGCACGATGCATATGACCGCCGCAATCGCGCTTAGCGTCCCGCGACTTATTACGCCGCGGCTTACCGAGCCGCGACCGTGAGGGAGCGACCGCGGCGTTGGTCGTGTTGTGTCAACCGGTCGCTCCCTGACGGTCGCGGCTCGGTAGGCGTGGACAGGTTCGTCGGGCTCCAAGCAAGCGAGTGACCTCATTGCTCGCTCCCGGGCGTAGCCGGCGCCTTGTCGCCGGCCGGCCCTGGCGTCAAGCGAAACACCGTGCGAGTCTCCGGCTTCAAATACTCATTCGCCACTCGCATCACATCGCCGGCCGTGATCTTGTCGAACTCTTCGATCTCAGTGAAAAGCTTGCGCCAATCTCCAAAGTCTCCCTGCGTCGATGCCAGTTCCGCGGCCAGCGTCTGATCGCTCTCCAGCTTCTCAATCAACCCGGCGCGCAGTTTCGCTCGAATCCGTTGCAGCGTCGCATCGTCCACCTTCTCGGTCTTCAGCCGGTCAATGATCGCAAACAGCGGCTTCTCGCAATCGTCCAGCGTCCGGTCCAGATTCGGTGCAAAATAAACCATGAACAGATTCGGATATCTGCCGGCGGGGAACAGCGGACTCACCCCCACGTTCAGCGCCAGCTTCTTGTCTCTTACCAACTCCTTGTAGGCTATTCCCGTACGGCCGCCCGCCAGCACTTCGCCTATCGCTTCCAGAACCGCGTTGTCCTTCGACGTCACCGGAGGCCGCTTATACCCGATCAATTCAAAAGGCTGCGATTCGCGCTGAATTGTGCCGCGCTTTTCCACCGTCTGCGGCGGTTCCACAATACTCACCGGAGGCGGCGCCGGACCGCCCGGAATGACGCCAAAGTATTTCTGGGCCAGACGCCGGGCTTCCGCGGGATCGATGTCGCCCACAATGGCCAGCGTGATATTGGAGGGAACGTAATACTTCTTATAGAAGGCGATGGCGTCGGCGAGCCGGAAGTTCTCAATATCGTGCGCCGAACCGCCGGGCGTATGGCGGTACGGGTGCACGTCGAAGGCTTTGTTGAGGAACGCTTCCTCAAGCTGTCCCTCGGGATTCGATTCGATATTCATCCGCCGCTCTTCCCGCACCACTGACCGCTCCTTATAAAACTCCCGGAACACCGGAGCGAAGAAACGTTCCGACTCCAGCAGAAACCACAATTCAGCGCGATTTGAAGGAAGCTTGTAATAAAACTCCGTGGCGTCGGCGCCGGTCTGCGCATTCAATCCAGCGCCGCCGTTTTCCTCGATGACTTGGGTATAGAGATTGGGGTACAGGTACTTTTCCCCCAATTCCACCTCGGTGTCCAGGCGCCGCGCCAACTGAACCACGCGCTCGCGGTCCGCGGCCGCGCCCTTTTCCCGTTCTTCATTCAGCGCGTCGTAGGCCTTTTCGATGGCCCTCATCTGTTCCTTTTCAATCGCCCAGTTCTTTGAACCGATCTGAGCAGTGCCTTTGAAGGCCATGTGCTCAAACATATGAGCGAGTCCGGTTTTGCCAGGAGGATCGTCCACTGAGCCGGCGTTGACGTAGGAGTTGAAAGCGACCACGGGCGCGTTATGCCGCTCCACCACGATGAAATGAAAGCCGTTCGGGAGGGTGAATTCCGTCACATGCTTCTGGAATTCCTCAAGGGACTGCGGGAGCGCCGAGCCGATCGACAGAAGTATCAGCAGCGCAGAGGCCGCCCGCCGGCCGTTGAAGGCGATCCGGCTCAGCCCATCGGCGCCGAAGTGAAAGGGCAGGAATGGAAGTCTCTTCATGAGTGAAGGGCGGAGTACTCCAGAGCGCGACGGGTGGGACGGCGCCGGTTTCAGACCTCTTTACGGAGCCTGTACTCCGGTGCTTGAGGCCGGCTTTGAGTTCAGGCTCTTCTGCAATTCGAGCATCGGCGATTGGCTGACCCGAATCAGACCGCGCCGCGGCCGATCGAGATCGACGATGACCGCCACAACCATCGCGAATAGAAGGCTGAGGGTGATGCTGGTAAGTAAGGACCGCGCTCCCGACAGCCCGCCGAGAAAGCCGAGCATCGCCATACAAAGGACCGCCGAGAAAACAAGAAGCAGAATCGCGCTGTTTGGCACGTGATTGCGGCCGGCGTCAAGACGCGATGAATGACTGTCGATGACCGAGTTCAGGGCTTGAACATACAGGGTTGTGTAGAAGGACGCGGGATTTCCGTTCGCCGCGGCCATGCTTTCAGCCCAGAGGCGGTCCTGCAACTCGCCGCCCTTCTGGATCTCGGCGGCGCGCGCGGCCTGATCGAGCGTAGTGTAGATGGCGAGCCGGTTGTCCACGTACCGGCGCAGCAGAGCCGCGCTGGTTTCAGACTGCGGTTTCGGCAGCAGTTGCGTGCGCAAATAGGCGGTGCCGATGTCATTCGATTCCTGCAAAACCATTTCACGCCTGGCGTCATAACGGCTGACGGCCATGGAGAAGGTGAAGCCGAGCAAGAGGCCGAGAAGTGTCAGCGCGGCTGAGCTAGCCGTATTCAACAGGGGATGCCGCTCACTGCGTCCGTGCTTGAATTCAACGAGGCCCAACCATGCGCCGGCTTGAGCGGCGGCCAGCATCAGGCCGAAGAAGACGCAGAACAGAACCCACTGGCCGGAGTCATATATAAATGCGTCTACGCTCAAGAGTCACCTCGCATCGACCCAGCCGGGTTGTCCAGCGCGGCGCCGCGCCACCGGCAAGAATGCCGAACTTGTATTCTACGACGGAGCCGCTTGCCGGTCCCGGAGGATCGCCCGACGCCCTCTACGCGCCTACTGAGCCGCGACCGTCAGGGAGCGACCGGTTGTCCCGGACACGTTTTGGCGCTCCACTCGCCCTCTTCTGAAACCGCGCGCGTCAGCACGCGGGTAAAGGCGCAGTTCCTCTTACTGAGCCGGCGTGCGGCGGAAGAAGACGATGTGCTGCCAGGGCATGGTCTCAACCGACTTGTCAAAGATGAAGCCTTCCGGTTGGACCTCGGCTTTAACCTCGGAAAGACTCATTTTGTGTTCGAGGCGGATGGGAACGGCAGCATCCTCTTTACGGTACTCAAGCAGCACCAGCCGTCCGTCACTCTTGAGGGATTCGCGGATGTGTTGGAGCATGCGCTGGGGCCGCGAGAACTCATGGTAAACGTCAACCAGGATCACCAGGTCGAGTTGGCCGGACGGAAGCTTCGGATCGGATTCAGTGCCGAGCACCGTTTCGATGTTCTTGACACCCTGCGCATCGGCGTTTGCGCGCAGGCGTTGCAGCATTTCCGGCTGAATGTCGTTCGAATAGACCTTGCCGTCCGGCCCCACGCGTTTGGCAATCCGAATGGAATAGAAACCAGTGCCGGCGCCGACGTCGCCCACCTTCATACCAGGCTTCAAGTTGAAAGCGTCGAGCGCTTTTTCCGGCTCTTCCTCACGTTCGCGCTCAGTCCGATCGAGCCAGTCGGCGCCGCTGGTTCCCATCACCGGCGCAAAACGGCGGCCCGTGATGGGGTGCTCCGTCTGCGCAAACGCGGGCAGCGCGACCAGCCCCGCCAGCACAATCAATTTGAAACGATCGGGTGGTCGAGAGAACCGCATCGCAAGAATAGACGTCAAAAGAGGGTGCAAAGGTTCGCTGCCTCCCGTAAGAAAATGGCTGATGTGGGACTTATCGCTGGCAGGAGAATGTCTTTGAACAAGCGATGGCGCCTATTCCTGCCCCTTCTGGCGGGGGTGGTGTTCTGTTTGGTGACAGGGGGGGTGGGCCCGGCCGCGGGGCTCCCTTGCGGCGCGGCGAACTTTGAAATCCCCCTTGAAATTCTGGGAGCCGGCCTCTCCAGTGCGGAGGACGATCCGTTTGTTTCACCCTCGTATCGATTCATGCCCGGCGACTTCATCTACTTCGTGTTTCAAGTGAGCGGCTACCGGGTTGAGGCCAAGCCGAAAGACAAAGAGAAAGGCAAGGAGGAGGAGGAGGAAGGCGGCCAGTTGCACCTCTCCTATGAAATCGAACTGGTGGATGCGGAGGGTGTTTCGCTGACCACGCCAGTAACGGGAGTTATCGAGGATGAGACGTCGTCCAAGGACAAGAACTGGCTCCCGAAGCGGCGCGTCTCTTTCCAGTTGCCGCCGTTGCTGGCGGCGGGGCGATTCACCCTGCGCGCTACGGTTAAGGACAATGTTTCGCAGGCCTCGGCGACGCGGGAATTTCCCTTTCAAACGGGCGGGCACGAACTGACGCAAAGCGCGGCGCTGGCCGTGCAGCGCTTCACCTTCTACCGGACGGAACAAGAGGCCGATCCACTGGATGTTGCCGCCTACCGGGCAGGCGACACGGTTTGGGCGCGTTTCGACATCACGGGATTCAAAACCGCTCCGGGCAACCGGTACCGGCTGGAATATGGCGTGGCTGCCTTGAAGCCGGATGGTTCAGTCCTGTTCAAGCAGGAGAAGGCGGCCGAATTGACGTCGGAGAGCTTTTATCCCGCGCGGTTTGTGCCTGGGATACTGAGTCTGACCACGACGGCCGGACTGATTCACACCGAGTACACGATTGTGCTGACCGTGCGCGATCTGGTGGGCAAGCAGGCGTTGGAGACGCGGCACACGTTTCGAATTGAGTGAGCGGGACAGATTTGACCGCCCGCAACTCTTCCGACCCGCGACCGTCAGGGAGCGACCGGTCGGCCTGGGGAGACTTGCTTCTGCGTTCGCTCCCTAGTCGCGGCTCTGAAGGCGTGAGCGCGTCCTGGACCGAATCGCCTAATGACCGGTTTCGAGGACGATGACCTCACCGCCCCCAGTGTCGATGCGCTTCACTTCGTGGAAGTTGAGGCCGCGAAAGTAAACCTCAGCATCCTTTCGCTGGGAGGGCTCAACATAGGGGTGCATCAGCATGACGATCCGCGGATGAAAGAAATCCTCGCATTCCGCCGGCGAAAGCTTCGGTTCAAGTGTGCGAAACAGGAAAGGCGACAGACGTTCCGAAACAAACACCACACAGGCATTTGGGGTTACTTCCGGCAGAGCGGCGACGGCGATGCGGTGGATGTTCTCGTTGCGCGACGTGAGAAATGTGTAGTCGCCGATGAGGCAGAAGACCAGGAACACAGCAGCCGCGGACCAGGCGGCGAACTGGCTGATTGACTCCAGCCAGTCAAGGCCGGCGCAGAAGAGAATCATAAAGCCCGGCAACGACCATAGCATCTGCGAAGGCTCGAAGGCGGAATTCGACGTGTCATCGACGATCAAATTCACGATCAGGCTGATGAGCGCGCCGCCAAAAAGACAGAACAGAGCTTGGCGTTTGAACTGCGAAGCGGCTGAGTACCTGTAAGCGCGCCAGAGTCCGACGCCCACGCCGAGCGTCAAGACGATGGTCAGCACGTAGCCCGCGTTGCCGCCGCCGGTCACGTCACGGATTACCATCGGCCAATCCGTATCGCTGAGCCAATAGGTGTCGGACGGAATGAGGCGATAGCGAAGATGCGGGCGGTGCGGCCAGAAGACATAAGGCAGATAGAGCAGGGCGGCGCCGGCTGTGGCGGGCAGCAGATGCCACAATGATCGCCTCACCTCCTTGCTCTGGATGAACGCGAGGGTGCAAAGCGCCAAGCCCACGCCCGAGATCACTGACCGCGGCACGGCATAGAGACAAAAAAGCAAGCCCAGGCCGTACAGGATGGAGTTCCAAATGTCCGGCGCTTCCATGACCCGGAGAAAGCATAAGGCCGTCACCAGGACAGCGGTAACGCCCAACTCAAAAGGCCGCGCCTCCACCGCGAAGCAATAGTGGATAGGAATGGCGGCAAACAACACAACGGCCAAAACACTATTCCGCAGGTTGGCGCGCTGCGTGAGCCGCCAAAAGAGAAACACGTTGAGAAGGGCGAAAAGGACTGTGGATAGGCGGGCGGCCCAAGGGGCGAAACCCAAGATGGCAACGAACGGAAACTGAAGCACGTAACCGAGCGGAGATTCTCCGGGCGATGACGCCGGCCAACTCAACAGTTGCGTGATCCGCGAAGCATTCGGCGAGATAGCGATGGCTTCGTAAAGCTTGACCGTCCGCGGATCGACGGCCCCCGCCATCTGGAGGATTTCCGGCAGCCATAATGGCAACAGCACTATGCCTGCAATTAACGCCGGTATGTAAATCAGATACAACAGGCGCGCATCCCGCAGCCGGGATCGGGAACTAGCCATGCAGTCACCAGTCTACGGCATGAACGCGGCTATCCGGAGTTCAGAGGGCCGCCAGCTTTGCGCTGGCCCGGTTGGCAGGGGAGGGCATTTGTATGGATTCGTACATCGCCAGGGCCTCGGACAACAGACAGCGTGCCTTCGCCGCGTCCCCGGAATTTACAACGCGACCGGCATCGGCAGGCCGGATTTGGCCAGCGAGCGCTCCAGAAGCACGATGGCGTCGCACTCCTTGACGCCGCGGGCGATGGACGTCTCCATGATGATCATTTGCCGCGACCGGTCCAGCATCTTCTTCTCGCGAAATGAGAGGGGCTTCGTGGTCTGAATCATGAGAAGCGTCTTGAACACCTCTGCAATCTCCAGCAAACTGCCGTTTTTCATCTTGTCTGAGTTTTCTTTGAACCGGTCTTTCCAATCCTGCACGCAGCCAGGACGGCCTGCGCCAAGGTAAGCGAGAACCCTGGTGATCTCGCTGGTTTTGGTGACCTTTCGAAGACCCACATCGCCGACATGGGAAAACGGCACCATTACCGTCATGCTGTTTGGAAGGAGCCGGAGCAGGTAAAAACGCTCCTGCTGCGTTCCGAAGGACCGAGAACTGATGTTCTCAATGGTTCCTACACCGTGGTTTGGATAAACCACTTTCTCGCCAACCTGGAAGGTCATGCGTGGACCTCTTTCTTAACCGTCGATTAGTCAGTTACCCAGAACAGCCGAAACCGAATAGTAATCCCACTAGCGCCATTCGTCAAGGACAAAATCGACGTACCACATCTGCGACGTGGTGACGGCTTCAGAGGGCCTTAAGACAAATGTAATCAAAGAGTTGATCTTCGACTGACACGAGCAGGGGGTGTTTGCAGAGCGCCTGCCTTTCGGCGAAAGGAGCAGTTATAGGCTCAATCGAAACCTTTTCGGCTTTTTCCTAAGACCGGGACGAGTAATTTTGCCGGGAGATCGGATGGCGGAGAAATTAGCGATGAGAAGTTGGTGCCCCGCGTTGGCGGTTCCATGGCGGCTACCACGGAACTGCCTTTCCGGCGGTTGCCACAAAAGCGTAATCTCCTTTGCCTCAATGATTTCCAAGGAATAGGGGACAGACCATTTTCGACGGGAAACGGGAGCTCGCTCTCTGCGATTCCTGGCGCATCGCTTAGGTTCGGTGAAGCGATTTCCGGCGGTTCGACGAAGAGTGTAAAGCCCTTTCTCCTCAATAGTTTCCGCAGAAAAGGGACAGACCCTTTTGCGGGAGAAACACCCCATTTCGCGGCCCTTTTAGCTTTGGGCGCCTGGAGGGCGAGAAATGTGTGTCCGTCCTTGGGGCCTTCTTAGATTTCGGCCGACCAGCCTTCAAGAATCGACTTGACCTTCTGGCAGAACTGGTCCGCGAGCGCGCCATCGATGAGGCGGTGATCAAAAGTCAGGGCGAGATGGGCCTGGGAGCGAATCGCGATGGCGTCGCCCTCCACCACGGCGGCCACCTTCTCCACCGCCCCAACGCCCAGGATCGCCACCTGCGGCTGATTGATCACAGGTGTAGCGAAGATACTGCCGAAGCTGCCGAAGTTGGTGATGGAGAATGTACCACCCGCTACTTCGTCCGGCTTAAGCTGGCGGGATCGCGCCCGCGTGGCCAGGTCCACGATGGAGCGCTGCAGACCAGCCACGTTTTTCTCGTCGGCGTTCCGGATGACCGGCACAATCAGGCCGCCGTCGAGCGCTACCGCGATGCCGACGTTGATGTCGCGAAAGTAGACGATGTTCTTACCGTCAATCGACGCGTTAAAAATGGGGAAGGCGCGCAGGGCCTGCGCCGCAGCCAAGGTGACGAAGGGTAGGAAGGTGAGCGAGAAGCCGTTGCGCTCCTGGAACTCCTTCTTCGAACGGTCGCGTAGCTTCGCGATCTTCGTCATGTCCACGCGATGCACGGTGGTGACATGGGCCGAAGTGCGCTTGCTGTTGACCATGTGCTCGGCAATCTTCAGGCGCATGTTGGTCATCGGCTCGACGCGTGTTTTCGCCGATTCGGCCAGCGGGAGCGGCGCCGGTTCCGAAGCAGGGGCCGATGGCGCCGATATCGGAGCTGGGGTCGTTGACGCGGGGGCCGGCGTCGCGTAAGTGCGCGCGGCTGCGCCCGCAATGAAGGCTTCCACGTCCTGCTTGGTGATGCGGCCGCCGGCGCCGGTGCCCTTGACTTGAGCCAGATCGATGTTGTACTCGCGGGCCATCTTGCGAACCAGTGGCGACAACGGGCCGAGTGCCTCGTCATCTTGCGCGGCAACGGGGGCAGGCGCCGGCGGCGCAGCCTGAGGCGGCGGTGGGGGCGGGGGCGGAGGGGGCGCAGGCGCTGGTTCCGGCGCGGCCTGCACAGGTTCGGGGGCGGCGGCGGGAGCCGGCGACGGGGGCGGGGAAGCCGCGCCACCGATGCGTCCCACCACGGTATTGATGCCGACGGTGGCGCCTTCCTGGACCAGAATCTCGCTCAAAACGCCGGCTTCGGGCGACGGGATCTCCGTATCCACCTTATCGGTCGAGATTTCGAAGAGCGGTTCGTCGCGCTCCACCTTGTCGCCGACCTTCTTGAGCCACCGAGTGAGGGTGCCTTCTACGATGCTTTCGCCCATTTGGGGCATGACCACGTCTGCCATTTCGATCTCCTTTAACTGGTTACGGCGCGCCCTGAAGTACTCCCGCGGCGGCGCGATCCGTTGCCTGAACGTCCATCCGGTAATCGAACGTTTTGGCAAATGACGCCACAATCGCTTGTTTTACCTCACTGGCCGTGGCCGCACAGCCCAAACTGCGCACCGAACAAACGGGCTTGGCCAGGCCGCAGGGAACAATGTACTGAAAGTAGCTCAGATCGGTATCGACGTTGAGCGCGAAGCCATGCGAGGTGATCCAGCGGCTGATATGGATTCCGATGGCGGCGATTTTCGCGTTGCCGACCCACACTCCTTCATGGCCCGGGTCCGGATTCCGCCTCGCGTCAATGCCGAACGCGGACAGGGCGTCAATCAATACTTGCTCAATAGCGCGAAACAGCACGCGCACATCGCGCTTCCATTCTCGCAAGTCGAGGATGGGGTAACCGACTATCTGGCCGGGACCATGATAGGTGGCGCCGCCGCCGCGGTCCGTTTCGTAAAAGGCGATGCCGGCGCGGGCCAGGATCTCAGGGCTTGCCAACACTTGGTGATCCTTGGCGTTTCGGCCCATGGTGACCACGTGCGGGTGTTCCACGAAGAGCAGGTGATCAACGCTTTCGCCGCGCTTGCGATCCTCGACAATCCGCTGTTGAATCTGGAACGTTTCGGCCCAGCCGAGACGCCCCAAGTCCACCACTTCGCACTTTCGCATGGAGAATGAACCGGCCTAGATGTTGATGGCAAGGCCTTCGACGGCGTTGAATGCTTCGCCGACCGCTTCGTAGAGCGTGGGGTGGGCATGAATAGTGTGCATCAATGTGTCGACGGTGGCTTCGGCTTCCATCGCCGCCACTGCCTCGCCAATCAGCTCAAAGGCCTCGGGACCGATGATATGCACACCCAGAATCTCGCCGTGCTTTGCGTCTGAAACCACCTTCACAAAGCCTTCGTGCATGCCCAGGATAGTGGCCTTGCTGTCGCCGGCGAATGGAAACTTGCCCACCTTCACCTGGAAGCCTTGTGCTCTGGCCTGCGCCTCTGTAAGACCTACGCTTCCAATACCGGGCTCGGTATAGGTGGCGCCGGGAATCCGGTTCCGGTTAATGGGCGGCCGCGGTTTGCCGGCGATGTCGCCCACCGCCACCATCCCTTCAGCGGTGGCCACATGCGCCAGTTGCGGAGTGCCGCCGACAATGTCGCCAATGGCATAGACACCCGGTTCGCCGGTGCGCTGGCGGCCATCCACCTTGACGAAGCCGCGATCCAGTTCCACCTTCGTGTTTTCAAGTCCGAGGTTTTCCGTGTTCGGCCGGCGGCCCACTGCGATCAGCAGCTTCTCAAATTCCATCTCCTCTTTGTTGCCGTTGGCCAGCGTAACGGTGAGGCTGACGCTGGACTCATTGCGGCGGATGTTCTCCGCTTTCGCGCCCGTCTCCACACGGATGCCCGTCTTCTTGAAGTACTTCTCAAGCTCCTTTGAGACTTCCTCGTCCTCTGCCGGAACCACGCGAGGAAGCATCTCAAGCACCGTGACTTTCGAGCCGAAGCGATTGTAAATGGAGGCGAACTCCATGCCCACAGCTCCGGCGCCGATGATACCGAGCGTGCTGGGAACGGACGTAAGATCCAGGATCTCAATGTTCGTAAGAATCAATTTTGCGTCGGGTTGAAGGCCGGGGAGCATGCGGGCTTCGGAACCAGTGGCCAGGATAATGTTCTTGGCTTCAACGGTTTGCTTGCCCTTTTCACCGTCCACTTCAATCCTGCCGCCGCCCAGCAGGCGCGCAAACCCTTTGATAACGTCCACCTTGTTCTTGCGCATCAGGAACTCAATGCCCTTGGAGTGCTTGGTGACGATTTTGTTCTTGCGGTCAAGCACTTGCGGATAGTTGAGTTGCGGATCCTTGCACTCGATTCCGTTTTCAGAGGCGTGCTTGAAGTAGTCCCAAACGTCGGCTGTATGAAGCAAGGTCTTGGTGGGGATGCAGCCCACCAGCAGACATGTTCCACCCAGCCGGGGTTGCTTTTCGATGAGAGCGGTTTTCAAGCCGTATTGTCCGGCGCGCACCGCGGCTGAGTAGCCGCCCGGGCCGCTTCCTATTACGACGACGTCGTATGCCATTTCTCTTCAATGTAGCATCCAAACCTTTGTTTTCCCGTGGTTTCCCGGAGGCTCAGGCGCGGGGTCAAATCTACGCCTTGCGCCTATTCCTGGAGCCGCTCCATGTTCAACCCAGACCTTGCTCCGTGGATTTCCTTACTTTGGGTTTTGTGGCCAGATCGTCTCCTCGCGCTCACCCCTTCCTCTACGAACGGCGTCTCAGGCGGGGTTTCGTGTAATAGAGGTACGCCAGCGCAAAGACTAGGATCCATCCCGCCGAAAACATCTGCCACGCCTGCGAAGTGCGCAGATCCTGCGAGGCTCGATAAAGGAACAGGTAAAACTGGAACGCGTAATAACCCAGCAGGCAATAGACGATGACCCGAGCCCGATGCGGCAAGGCTAACGGATCGGTTTTGATGCCGTTCCGGAAAACAGCGAGTATCAAGGGCAACAAAACAAGGGTCAGCGCGGGTTCTACGATCCAAATCTTTGGGAAAAAAGCGCGCGGGTCAAACCCCGCCAGCGATACCATCTGAGCCCACAGGGAAATCAGCAAGCCCACGGCACTCAAGGCGCCGAAGCATTGGCGGGCGATCCTCCGGCGAGGCCCTTCGGGAATGAGCATCGGCGTGAAAGTTTCACCTTGGACTCTAGCACGATCGAAGGTCCTGGGGTTGTCTAAGACGAGAGTGCCGGCGGGCGCCTGACGGTCGCGGGGCTCGGCCGGGTTGTGGCCGCTTTAATTTAAACTAGGCGCGGCGTGCTGAAGACGCGCTCGTCTTTCTTGGGTGGTTACGGGAGGAACTTGGCCAATTTCGAACCCGGCACAATCATGGTCTCGTTGCGCTCCGGGCCGTTCGAAACCGAACCGATCTCGACGCCGGTTTTCTCCTCAAGGAACTGAAGGTAGTCCTTGGCGCGGGTGGGCAGAGCCGAGAGCTGCGTAGTGCCGCGAGTTGAGGTTTTCCAGCCGGGCAGGTTCTCGTAGACCGGTTCGATGGCTTCCATACCGCGGGTGCTGGAGGGCATCTGCGTCACGAACTTGCCGTCAACCTTGTAAGCGACGCAAACAGGAATCGTTTCGAGTTCGTCCAGAACGTCCAACTTAGTAATGATCAAGCTGTCGAAGCCGTTCACTTCGGCCGTGTAGCGGAGCAGCGGCACATCGAACCAGCCGCAGCGGCGAGGGCGCCCGGTGACCGCGCCAAACTCGTTGCCGGCGATACGAATCCGGTCGCCCACCTCGGTGAGGTCCTCTGAGGGAAACGGACCCGAACCGACGCGCGTGATGTAGGCTTTCGAGACACCGACGATGCCGTCTATTTTCGTGGGCGCGACGCCGGTGCCGGTGCAGGCGCCTCCGGCCGCGGCGCTGGAGCTGGTGACGAAGGGGTAAGTGCCGAAGTCGATGTCGAGCATGGTGCCCTGCGCGCCCTCGAAGAGAATGTTCTTGCGTTCGCGAATCATCCGGTTCAGCAGATGAGACGTGTCGCAGACCATCGGCTTGATTTCGGCGGCGAAGCGCTTGTAGTCGGCCAGGATCTGATCGAAATCGCCGGCTTCTTCAATATGGAAGGCTTCGGCCACCAGCTTCTTGTCGTGCGCGAGAGCGCGATAGAGGCCCTCAAAATCGATGTCAATCAAGTCTGCGATGCGAATACCGCGGCGGGCGATCTTGTCCTCATAGCACGGGCCGATGCCGCGCGAAGTGGTGCCGATGGCGACGCGGCCCTCGGCTTCGCGGCCTTCGGAGATCTTTTCTATGGTGCGGTGAAACGGGAAGATGACATGGGCGCGGTTGCTTACCTTGAGCTGGGCGCGCACATCGATGCCGTGCGCTTCGAGTCCGGCGATCTCTTCGAGCAGGGCGCCGGGATCCACGACAACGCCGTTGCCGATGACGGCAATCACGCCGGGCCGCAGGACGCCGCTGGGGATGAGGCGCAAAACGAACTTCGTTTCACCGATAAAAACCGTATGTCCCGCGTTGTGGCCGCCCTGGTAACGGGCGACGGCATGGAATCTTTCGGAGAAGAGGTCGACGATCTTGCCTTTGCCTTCGTCGCCCCACTGCGCTCCGAGAACAATCAAGTTACTCATGTTAGGCGCAAGGGCAAAGATGCCCAAACCTCACGATTATACCGGACCCTCGGAAAGATCCGTAAAATCAGGGGTTTGAGCGCCTTTGAGACGAGGTGGGAGGCGGCGCGTTGTGCTACGCTTGGCTCGATGGAGATGTGCGGGGTCTTCCTGGGGCTTGGCCAGCCGGTGTTTCGCGAACTGCTGAGCCATGTCTCAATCGGGAAGCTGAAAACGTATCAGATTTACGAGCGCTTCAAAACCCGCGCTCGTTTGACGAAGATGAATGCCGAGTCCTTGCGAAAGGCCGAGCCGCGGCTGTGGGCGAGGATTGAAGCGGGAGAGCAGGATTTTGCGGCCGACCTTTCTCAAGTGCTCCTGATTTCGCACATCGAGATGATCGTCGATGTGCTGAATTTGCTGGGCATCCCGCATCAGGACGGGTTCTTCGATAAAGACCTGAAGCCCGAGCAGTTCCTGACCGAAGGCTGGCAGGCGCGAGTGTATGACGCGTTTTCAAGCAAGTATCCCAAGGAGGTGCTGTTGTTTTACATCAACCACCTCGATTGGGAATTGACGAAGACCGAGCAGGTATTCCTGCCCGCGGCGTGACTTGGCGTGGAGAAAACTCAAGTGGCAAGCGTTCAGGCTTTTCAGGAGTGCGTCAAGAGCGGCGATCTGGCCGGCGTACGGAAAATGTTGGCGGACGACGCGGCGCTGCTGAACGAGAAGAATCCGGCCGGACAAACGGCGTTCCTGCTGGCGGCTTACTATCGGCAACCTGCAGTCGCGGAGTATTTGCTGAGTCTGGGACCGGATCTGGACGTGCATACGGCCACCGTGGCCGGCAATACTGACCTGCTGCTGAAAAAGATCGATGAGGACCCCGAACTCTTGGAAGCGCAAAGCACCGATGGCTGGACGCCGCTGCATCTGGCAGCTTTTTTCGGACGGAAGGACACCGCATTGGCGCTGATTGAGCGCGGCGCAATAGTGGATTCACGATCTACTAATTCGATGAAGAACACGCCGCTTCATGCCGCGGCGGCAGGTCGGCAGGCTGAGCTGGTGGATCTATTGCTTGAGAAAGGCGCGGATGTCAACGCGGCCCAGCACGGCGGCTGGACGGCCTTGCACGCCGCCGCGCAGAGCGGCGATCTGGCCATTGTGCAATCGCTGATCGCGCATCAGGCTCACGTGCAGGCGAAGGCTGACAATCAGCAGACGCCGCTGGATCTGGCCATGCAGCGAGGCCACGGCGAGGTAGCGGAGTTACTCGAGGAGTTAGGCCCGAAATAGGCCCGGCCGCCTCCGCCCAAGAAAAATTGCAAATGCAGGAGAGTCAATCGAAAGTGGACAGTCCGGCCGCTGAGGCTGCAAATGAAAGAGGCACTTCACCGGACTTTGTTCTAGAGAATTTGAGGCGCGCGACGCTGATGCGGCTGGCGTCCGTGACTTCGCTGGAAGAACTGGAAGAGCTGCGCGTTGAGGCGTTAGGCCGCAAAGGGCCCATCGCGCAGATCGGCAAAGAATTTGGAAAGCTGACTCCGGAGCAGAAGGCGGCGCTCGGCAAACTGCTGAATTCCGTCAAGCAGGAACTGGAGCGAGCGTTTCGCGAGAAGAAGTCGCGGTTAGAGAAGGAAGAGCTCGCCGAGCGGCTGAGGCGTGAGTGGATTGACGTCACACTGCCGGCGCGGGGCGTGCGCCCGGGCAGCCTGCATCCGGTGACGCAACTACAGTGGGAGATTGAAGATCTATTCACCTCATTGGGCTTTGCAGTGCTGGACGGGCCCGAAGTCGAGACCGAAGAGTACAATTTCGATGCCCTGAACATTCCGCCGTCGCACCCGGCGCGCGACATGCAAGATACGTTCTGGCTTTCAGACGGCCATCTGTTGCGGACGCATACGTCGCCGGTGCAAGTGCGAGGCATGCGGCGGCTGGGGCCGCCATTCCGGATGATCGCGCCGGGCCGCGTGTTCCGGAATGAGGAAGTGGACGCCTCGCACGAGCACACATTCTATCAACTGGAAGGGATGATGGTGGACCGCAACGTATCGGTGGCCAACCTCATTTACTTCATGAAGACCCTGCTGAGTGAGATCTTCCATCGCGATGTCACGGTACGGCTGAGGCCGGGATTCTTTCCATTCGTCGAACCGGGCTTTGAGTTGGATATCCAATGCCTG
Organism: Acidobacteriaceae bacterium; assembly: GCA_903970405.1. Taxonomy (GTDB): domain Bacteria; phylum Acidobacteriota; class Terriglobia; order Bryobacterales; family Bryobacteraceae; genus CAJCIT01. The sequence goes on from CAJCIT010000305.1 coordinate 50,261, forward strand.
ATCTGCGGCGGCTCGGGATGCCCGGTGTGCAAACACAGCGGATGGGTGGAACTGCTGCCATGCGGGCTGGTGCATCCGAACGTCTTGCGCCTCAGCAACATCGACCCCGACGAATGGAGTGGCTTTGCCTTCGGGCTGGGCCTGACGCGTCTGGTGATGATGCGATACGGCATTGACGACATCCGCCAATTGCAGGGCGGCGACCTGCGGTTCCTGAACCAGTTTTAGGAACTGAAGCGCCCACACAAGCAGAATTCTCAAAAGGACATGCGTTGAAGTTCTCCTATCGCTGGATTGAGGAAATGGTTGAAGGCCTCGCCGTGAGAGCGCCGGAGTTGGAGCGCCTGATCACGATGAAGACGGCCGAGTGTGAAGGCGTCACGCCGGTAGGCGAACACTTTGCTTCGGCCCGGGTTGCGCGCGTGCTGACGGTGGAGGCCCTGCCGAAGGGCAAGAACAAGCGCGTGACCATTGATGCGGGCGATGGCGCCGTCCATACGGTGGTCTGCGGCGCGCCGAATGTCAGGCCGGAACTGCTGGCAGTGTGGCTGCCGCCGGGCACGATTATCGATGGGCGCGAACTGGGCGTGGCGCAGTTCGGCGGCGTGGCGAGCGAAGGCATGCTGGCAAGCGGCGCGGAGCTCGGCCTCAGTGACGACCGGTCAGGACTGTTAGAGCTGGCTGGCCTACAGCCCGGCGACGGGCTGCCCAAGCTGCGGGCGGACTGGGTGATTGAAATCGACAACAAAAGCCTGACCCACCGGCCCGATTTGTGGGGCCACTACGGGATGGCTCGCGAAGTGGCGGCGATTGCGGGCGGGAAGCTGGTGGATCCGGTGGACATGACGTTGCTGCCACGCGGCGCGTCCCCCATTAAGGTGCAGGTGGAAGATGAGACGCTTTGTCCGCGCTACAGTGCGCTGGTTTACGGGAATGTAGTCGTGGACCCGTCGCCGTTATGGCTGAAGTTTCGGCTCGAGTCGGTGGGGCTGAACCCCATTAGCAACGTTGTCGACATCACGAACTTCGTTCTGGCCGAACTACCGCAGCCGATGCATGCGTTCGACGCGGACAAACTGGTGGGCGACACCATCTTCGTGCGTCTGGCGAAGGCAGGCGAACATATCGACGCTCTGAATGGCGAAACGTATGAGCTGACGCCGGCTGACCTGGTGATTGCCGACGGTGCGGGCCCCATTGCGGTGGCTGGCGTGATTGGTGGAGCGGAGAGCGCGATTTCGAAATCGACCAAGCGCATCGTTCTTGAGAGTGCGAATTTCCACGCCGCCACCGTGCGGCTGACGTCGGCCCGGCACAAGATTCGGACGGATGCATCGATGCGGTTTGAGAAGTCACTGGATGCCGCCAATACAGCGCGCGGGCTGGCGCGGGCGATTGCGCTGATGAAGGACATCTGCCCGGCGGCGGCCCTGGTGGGAGGCGTCGCCGATGCGGGGCGAGTACCGGCGGGCGTGCCGCCGATTGCGATTTCGCTCAACACGATACATCGCAAGCTGGGCAAGGCGGTTGGCGAAGGACGCGTAGCCGATATCTTCACGGCGCTCGGATTCGGAGTGGAAAAGCCCAAGACGGGCGAGTTCCTGGTTCACGTACCGTCGTGGCGCGCGACGAAGGATATCTCTCTGAAGGATGACTTGGTGGAGGAGATCGGGCGCATTGTGGGGTATGGCGAGATCACGCCCGCCCCGCCGCTGGTGGCCAGCGTTCCGCCGCCCTCGAATCCGATCCGGAGTTATCTGCGGGGATTGCGGCTGCAACTGGCGGCGCAAGGCTTCACGGAGGTTTATAACTATTCGTTCGTGAACGAGAAGACAGCGGCCCGCTTTGGATTGGCCGCGGCAGATCATATTGCGGTGAAGTCGCCCATTGCCGCCGAGCATACCCATTTGCGGCGCAGCCTGCTGCCGGGCCTCTTCCAAAATATTATCGACAACACGCGGAACTTTCGGGATTTCCGCCTGTTCGAAGTGGGTAAGGAGATTCATCCGCGCGCAGAGAGTGAGCTACCCGATGAGGTGACCCATCTTGCGGCCGTACTCTATGCGTCGGCTGGAGACGAACGCGATTTCTATGAGCAGAAGCGCGTGGTGGAGTGCGCTTTTCCGGCGGCATCGCTGCAGCCGGTGGAGGCTCATCCCTGGGAGCATCCGGCGCGAACAACCGAAATTTTGTGGCGTGGCGCGGCCATCGGCCGGCTGTTTGAGTTGCATCCGTCGCTGCTCTTGGAAGAGGGACTGGAAGGGCGGGCAGTGCTCTTCGATGTAGATGTTGATCGGGCGGTGTCCCTTGCCGCTGAAGGGAAGCGGTATGTTCCGCCGCGGAAGTATCCCACCAGCGGATTTGACGTGTCCGTGGTTACCAAGCTGCGGCAACCGGTGGCTGAGGTAGAGACCGCGCTGGTTCGGCTGGCCGGCGAAGCGTTGGTAAGCATTGAGTTCGTTCGGCAATATGCCGGGCCGCCGCTCCCCGATGGACAGAAGAGCGTTTCGTATCACTTGGAAGTGGGATCGCTGGACCATACCCTCGCAAGCGATGAAGCGGCGGCCATCCGCGGTCGCGTGATCGAGGGGATGCAGGAACTGGGTTACGAATTGCGGGTTTGAGCTCGCCTGCTTACTGCGTGGACCAGGAGGCGTAGGCCTTCTTCTCCTGGTCGGCGGTGAGAGGTGAGTCATCGATCAGAACGCGATAGCGGAAGCGAATTGACGAGCCGGATTTCAAGAAAAAGCCGCCGGCGCCGGTTGAGGTCTTGTCGAATTCCTTCAAGCCGAAGGGGTTCACGGCAAAGAGGCCATACGCGCGGGAGTGCCAGCGTTCCGGATGGTTCAGGTTGCCCGGGTGGTCGAAGATGGTGATCGCAACGGGCCTCTTTTCGACGTTGCCGGAGTATTGAACCCAATCCGCGGGACGGCCCCAGACGGCCTTTTCCGTCGCAAAACCGGTGGAAGCCACCATCTGGCCGCCCTTGTCCTCGGCCATGGTATCGGCTAGGCGAATGGCGAAGAATCCTTCCTTGGTGTCGCCGAAGTTGAGGTCCTGAACGGCTTTGAATGTGATGTCAAAGTCGATTGTGCGCTGCCCCGGTGTCCCGGAGAATGTCATGATGCGATGCTCAGTGAGCATCTCCAGCCCCTTGGGATCGCGCCATGAGAAGTTCGCTTCAATGGACCCCTTGTGCTTTCCCGATGTCAACGTAGCGGGCGCGGTAAGGACCATGGTTCCGCGATTCGGCGTTGTGTAGGCCTTCTCATTCTCCCAGAAATTGATGCCGCTGATGCTGCCCAGGCCGATGAAGAGGCCGCGGTGGTGCGGATGGTCGCGCGATTCGCCTTCGACGTTTTGCATCGGGAAGGCGCGCGTGACGATGCGGCCATCGGCGCTGTGGAGCGGATAAAGGAACGGTTTCGGGTAGGGATCGCCGGTATAGAAATTCGTGAACGGCCGGCCATCGATCGCGACCGTGATGTGGTCCCCGTCGAGGCTGATATCGACCGGAAGACCTATGGGTTGGGCGGCGGGCGCGGCGCCGGTTTGACCCGGGGCCAACCCCACAAAGAGCAGCCAGACGAGCAGAAGGG
>CAJCIT010000306.1 GCA_903970405.1 Acidobacteriaceae bacterium
TTACTCTGATATCGTGAGCCTATGTTGCGCTGGTTCGTGTTGCTCTGGGTTGGATTTCAATCCCCCCAGGCACATGCCGACGCGCTCTTTCAGGAGGGCCGGTTTCGCGAAGCCGCTTCCGCCTACCTTGAGTTGCTTAAAGCTTCCCCCAACGACATGCATCTGCTGGAGTCCATGGGCCAGTCGCTGATGGCATTAGGCCAGCCAAAGCAAGCAGTCCAATTCTTTCGCCGTGAAGTGGCAGTCGCAGGGGGCAACCGCGATGCGTCACGCTTTCTTGCGCTCGCCCTGACCTCTTCGAACGAGTATGAAGAGGCCGGCAGGCTCCTCACCCAACTTACTGCCTCTGACTCCCAAGATGCGCAAAGCTGGTTTTTCCTGGGACTGCTGAGATACAGAAATGGATATTATGAGGCTACAGTCGACTGTCTCCGGCGCGCCAAGTCCCTAGGTCTCACGGGGAAGGATGGCCCTTCCGAACAGAAGGCCGCGGAAGTGATGATTGCGGTTTCGCTGGTTGAGTCAGGCCAGAATGCCGACGCTGAGAAAGCGCTGCTGGCGGTCCTCGCGCGTCCTGGTCAGAAGAACCTGGATGCGCTGCTTGGCTACACGCGTGTGTTGTATGAAAGCGGCCGTTATGAGGAGGCCTTTCAGACCACTGGCACGGCACTTACGGAATCGCCTGACAACGCGGCTGCTCATTTCTGGCGTGCGCGTATTCTGCTGCGCCGGGGCCAACTCCCCCAATCGGCCGCCGAAGCCGAAAAGGCGAGCGAATTAGCTCCGAATAGTCCCGCTCCCCACAATCTTCTGATCCAAATCTATAACCGCCAGGGCCGCGCCGCCGAAGCCGCCTCGGAAGCCGAATGGGTCCGCCGGCGAACCGGCGAGCAGGCGATAGCAGGCAAGTGATCCACAAAGCTCTGTTCGTATTCCTGTCCATCGCGTGTACCCGCGGTCCGCTCATGGCCCAGATCCGGTTTGAGGATGTAACTCGCAAGGCGAACCTCCGATTCGAGTTACGAAACGGCGCAACTGGGGATTTCCATCAGATTGAACTTATGCCCGGTGGCGTGGCGGCGCTCGATTACAACAACGATGGCTGCATGGATATCTTCTTTACCAATGGCGCTTCGTCGCCGTCGCTCAAGAAATCCTCCCCGGAATTCCACAACCGCCTCTATCGCAATAACTGCGACGGCACATTCACCGACGTCACGGACGCCGCCGGAGTGGCCGGCTCCGGTTACTCCAATGGCGTCGCCGCCGCCGACTATGACAATGACGGCTTTGTGGATCTCTTCGTCACCGGAGTAGGCCGGAACTTCCTCTATCGCAACCGAGGCAACGGCACGTTTGAGGATGTCACTGCCAAGGCCGGCCTCACCGGAGCAGACCGCAGGTACGGCAAAATGTGGTCCATCTCCGCCGGGTGGTTCGATGCCGATAATGACGGCTATGTGGATCTGGTTGTCACTAACTACGTAGCCTGGAACGCCGAAACCGAGAAGCCGTGCGGCGGGGACCAACGCCTCTATTGTCATCCGAACAACTACGCGGGCCGTCCCAACCAGATCTTTCGGAACAACGGCGACGGCACGTTCACCGATATGTCCGAATCATCCGGCATCGGAACGGCCATCGGGAAGGGCATGGGGGTCGCCTTCGCCGATTTCAATGGCGACGGCCTGATGGATATTTTCATCGCCAACGACTCCGTGCCCAATTTCCTGTTTCAGAATCTGGGACATTTTCATTTCCGCGAAGTGGGGCTGGAAAAAGGCGTCGCCCTTCCTGAAGACGGCCGCGCCATCGCCGGCATGGGCGTTGATTTTCGCGACTATGACAATGACGGGAAACCGGATCTCATTGTCACCGGCATGGTGAATGACTCGTACCAGCTCTTCCGCAATCTGGGGAGCGACGGCCTCTTTGACGATTTCACGGCGGGATCGGGTTTGGCCGCCGCCACCCGGCGCTTGACCGGCTGGGCCACGGGTTTTTTCGATTTCGATAACGACGGCTGGAAGGATCTGTTCTTCGCCGATTCCCACTTTCCTGAACTGGGCCGCCTGCTGGGCTCCGCCGCCCCCCTGGCAAACAGCGTCTTTCGCAATCTGGGCAACGGGCGATTCGAAGACGTTTCCGTCAAGGCCGGCTATGACTTTCAAGTACCTGGCTTTTATCGTGGCGCAGCCTTTGCCGACTTCGATAACGACGGCCGCGTTGACGTGGTGGTGACAGCCATCGGCTCTCCGGCGCGCCTGCTTCGGAACGTTTCACAAGCGGGAAATTGGATCGCCTTTCATCTCCGCGGCACGAAGAGCAATCGCGACGGCCTGGGGGCGACACTTCACGTGACCCTCCCCAGCGGCAAGAGCCTGTTTAATCACGCCACCACCAGCGTCGGCTACGCCTCTTCCAGTGAGCCATTAGTGCGGTTCGGATTGGGCGTAGAATCCGAAATTGCCGCCGTCGAAATTCATTGGCCCAGCGGGCGCGTTCAGAATCTCGCCAAGTTGAGGGCGGGCCAGGTCGTGGAGGTTCGCGAGCCCGAATGATAAGCGAGTTACGACCTCAGGCTTAACACAGCCCCTAACGCACGCTCGAAAGGAAATCTCACAGATGTCGACGAAACCGATCCCCGACGCTTATCGCGCCGCGACGCCCTATCTGATCGTCGATGGCGCCGCTCGCGCTATTGACTTCTATCGAACGGCGTTCGGCGCAACCGAATTGGTGCGCCTTGCCGACCCAACCGGGAAGGTGATGCACGCCGAACTTCGTATCGGAAACGCAGCGCTGATGCTGGCGGACGAGTTTCCGGACATGGGTTATCGCAGCCCGAAATCATATGGCGGCTCATCGGTTTCATTGCTGCTGTACGTGGAAGATGTGGACGCTGTCTTCGCCCGGGCCGTCGCCGGCGGCGCTATAGAAAACATGGCGGTGACAGATCAATTCGACGGCGACCGGCGCGGTACGCTGACTGACCCGTTCGGCCACGTCTGGCTGCTCGCCACGAAATTGGAAGAACTTTCACCCGAAGAGATGCAACGCAGGTTTTCAGCGTTGATGAAAGAAAGCGGCCAATAGCTGTCGATTGCTTTTTCCCGCCGGGGTCCACCATCTCGCGGGACTACCGGTTAGACCGTACTGGGCCCCGTACCATAGTGCTTGTCCGCCGTTTTTCCGCACGTTCAAACCCTGATTGCGCATGGTATCCTTACCTCGTTTCATATCATGCGGTATCTTCAGTTCTCGCTCGTATTTCTACTTGGATTGACTTTAAAAGCACAGGTCACAACTGGTTCCGTTTCCGGTTACGTACTTGATCCAGCGGGCCTTGCCATCATCGATTCCACCGTAAACCTGGAGAATTGGACGCATTCCTTACATCGAACTACTGCGTCCAATCGAACTGGTTTTTATGAATTCAACGAACTGGCGCCGGGCCGGTATACTCTTATCGTCTCCGCCGGTGGTTTCGAAACATCCCGAGGCGAGTTATCGATTCAGGTGGATAATCACGAACGCCTGGATGTTCGCCTGGTCATTGCCGGCAAGGGCGAGCATGTTGTGGTCTCGTCGACGAATCCGCTTCTCAACACAGAAACGTCCGAACTGGGCGATGTGCTCGATCAATCCATGATCGACAGCCTGCCATTGAATGAGCGGGATTTCATGCAGCTTGCGCTTCTCGCCGCCGGCGTGACCACTCCTGTTCAAGGTTCGCAACTCTCCACGCGCGGCAATTTCGCCATGCATGCCAACGGAGGCCGCGAGGAGTTTAATAACTTCCTGCTCGACGGCGTTGACAATGTGGATTCAGATGTCCGCGGCTATGTCTTGCAGCCCTCCGTGGACACCATTCAGGAATTTAAGATTGCCACCAGCAACTACAGCGCCGAATACGGCGTGGCCGGCGCCGGGCAGATCAATGTTGTCACACGAACCGGAGCGAATGAGTTTCATGGTACCGTCTATGACTATCTCAGGAACGCCGATCTTGACGCGCATAACTACTTTGCCGGATCGGGGCCCGATAAATATATTCGCAACCAGTTCGGCGGAACCATCGGCGGTCCCATCCGGGAAAATAAGACGTTCTTCTTCGCCAGTTACGACGGCTTGCGCGAGGAGCAGCAGCTAACGCAGCTTGGCACGGTGCCGGCCCTCGCGGTTCGCAACGGCGATTTATCCAGCCTCGGCACGGTGGTCTCGAATCCGTTTACAGGACAGCCTTTCCCGGGAAACGTCATTCCCGCCTCGATGATCTCTCCTTACTCGGCTGATGTCCTGAAGCTTTTCCCGCTGCCGAATCTGCCTGGCGCCTCCGGCAACTACCTCGGCTCGCCCATTGCCACATCGAACCAGGACCAGGGCAGCGGACGCCTGGACCAGCGCCTCTCCGACACGTCCCAACTAACCCTGCGCTACACCTATGGCCAGCAGTATCTGGTTGAGCCATTCGCTGAGAATGAAACCGAGTTGCCGGGCTTCGGTGACTTTGTCAACAATCGCGGGCACAACGCGCTGCTTCGTTATCAGAAAACATTCGGCCCACGCGTCACCAACTCGCTGCTGTTCGGCTTCAATCGGGAAATCAGGCAGATCTTCGCGCAAAACCACACCACCGACGTGAATACCCTCTGGGGCGTGGACTACCTGCCTACTGTACCGAGAGATTATGGCTACCCCGGCATTTCAGTTAACGGCTACTCCCGCGTTGGCGATGTCGCCTCTTTGCCCATTGACCGGGCCGATAACACTTATCAAATCTCGGACGGCCTGACGCTGATTCATGGCGCCCATAACCTATCCATGGGCGGCGATGTCCGCAAGTTACAGGAAAACGGTTACATTGAGGTCTACAGCCGAGGCCAGATCGATTTCACCGGAGCCCTCACCGGCTCCGGCATCGGCGACCTCCTGCTTGGCTTGCCTACGCTGGGCATTCAGTCCCGGTACACAGGGCCGCAAACCTTGCGCACCACCATCTATGGCGGCTACATTCAAGACGATTGGAAGGTCTCACGCCATCTCACCCTTAACCTGGGATTACGCTATGAGTACATCACTCCGCCCACCGATCCCACGAATCGGATGGCAACGTTCGATTTTCAAACCGGCCAGACCGTGCAAGTCGGTACTGACGGCACGTCCCGGTCCGGCATTAAGCCGTCTCTCACAGACTTCGCCCCACGCGTCGGTTTCGCCTGGTCGCCCATCGAAAAGCTGGTGATCCGCGGCGGGTACGGCATCTATTACGACGAAGGCATGTTTGTCGTCAACTCGGCGTTATACTTCAATCCGCCGTACTTTACCATCTCGGTTTTCTTCCCCACCGCCCAGTCCCTGCTGACGCTCCAAAACCCCTTTGCCGAGACCAACGGCTACGTTCCTCCCGCCGCGCTCAGCATCGTCGACCCTCACTTCGAGCCTGCCTATGTGCAGCAGTGGAACTTGAATCTGCAACGGGAGTTTTCCGCGGGTGTCCTGACTGTCGCTTACTCGGCTTCGAAGGGAACTCACTTACCTCGGTCGCTTGACATCAATCAGCCCGCGTCCCCCTCTCCTCTCCCGATCAGCTCGCGCGAACCTTACCCGCAATACAGTAACATTCTGATGACCGAAAGCGGCGGCGATTCCGAATACCAGTCTCTGCAGGTAACATTTCATCGCCAGCTCTCCAAGGGTCTTTCGCTTCTCGGTGCTTACACCTTTTCCAAGTCGATTGACGATACGTCCGCCTTTCTGCCCACGCCAGAAGATCAGAATTTTCCCCAGGATAGCCATAACTACCACCTGGAGCGCGCTCTTTCCAGCTTCGACACTCCCAATCGCGCCACTGTGGCTCTGATTTACAACATCCCTGGCCGGTCGCGTTGGACGCGTAACTTCACTTTGAGTTCCATCATCACCGCGCAATCCGGCCAGCCTCTCACAGCATTTCTCTCCACTGACAACAGCAACACGAATAACACCGGCGGCAATTTCGGAGTGGATCGTCCCAACATATCGGGTAGCATCGCGGTTGCAAATCCTTCCGCTCAGCAGTGGTTCAACACGGCGGCCTTCTCCGTCCCGGCCCCATACACCTGGGGCGACGCGGGACGCAATATCATCCGCGGCCCGGGCGTGTTTACTACTGACATTTCATTGCGCCGCAGTTTCGCCTTAACTGAGCGTCTACGCCTGGTCGCCGAAGGCCAGGCCTTCAATACTCAAAATCGAGTCAACTTCAACCAGCCGGATAATTATGCCGATCAGCCGCTGACCTTCGGGAAAATTTTCTCCGCGAAAGATCCGCGACAGATTCAGTTCGCGTTGCGGCTCCAGTTCTGAAAAGTGGCGCCTGACCTGAGCGCCCGCAAGCCCTTCAGAGCCGCGACCGTCAGGAAGCGACCGGTTGTCCCGGTCATGTTTTGGCGCTCCTACTCACCTGTTCTGAAGCGCGATTGCGGCAGCGGGATACTGTGCGTTTACCCGCTTGCTAACCCGCGCGGTTCAGAAGGGCCGAGTCAAGCGACGTGCCCGGCAACCGGTCGCTCCCTAACGGTCGCGGCTCGGAAGGCTCGGCTCGGAGCGTGGTGCGTCCGTTTGTGTCCGGAATTTCCCCACGTTCTAACAAGCGGATAACTGGTAGATCTCGGCGCGGCGAGCAGTGATATATTGCCCAGTAGCGGGGAAACCACTGAGAATTCCCGCGCCGGAGCATTTTGAAGTCGCTTGTAATCTTTTTCGTTTCGTCCTTGTTTCTTGCCGAGTGCGTTTACTCCCAGACACTCAGTGACAATCAGGTGGGGCCGCAAACGAACGGAGGCTTCCTTGTCCCAACCAACCAGATCGTCACGCCGGCGGGAACGCAGATCAACTTCACGGGTAGACCACTGGCTGTCGC
>CAJCIT010000307.1 GCA_903970405.1 Acidobacteriaceae bacterium
AATCAGAACGGCTGTGGGCGACGCTGACAAAGGGAGCGTCATATCGCCCCCGACATCAGCCCTCACGAAGACTTGATGGTTCTCCATACGGGCCTGGCCAACCTTCACTGCTTCCGGATTCAAGAAAGTATCCTGGATCGCGAAGACGTACCGTCCGGGGGCAAGGCCGAGGACCAGCATTCCGTCCGGCACGCGTTGCGGAAAGGTGACCATGAAAGTCCTGATTCCGTTAGGCAGCTCGGCGAACACCTGCACGAAGGAGCCTCGGCGGCGGTCCTGTTCCGGAGAACCGGGGATCCTGACTCGAACAGCGGGAACCGGCTGTAGGCCGATGGTTACTGTCGGCTGCGATCCCAACTCAACTGAGATGGGCGCGGCGCCGCTGAAATCCGAAGCGCCCCCATACCAAGTGACCGGATAAGCGACTTCCAAAGGGCTGCGGGGCGGATCAGCCTGATTCGCCTGGCGGCTTAGTCCCACTTGCAAACCGCGCTGTGCATACCACGGCAGTGCGCTGACAACGGCATAGTAAGCGCCGGGATCGAGATTGCGAAAGTAAGCGCGTCCGGTGTCGCCGGTGCCACCGCGAGAGGCCACCATGAATACGGCGCTTTCACCCTCAACGACTCGCTTTCCAAAGAGCATTACCGGTGCATTCCGCACAGGCTGATTCTCTTCGTCCACCACCGTGACAGTCAAGCCGGTGGAGGGGCGCATCCGGAATAGAATCTGCGAGGTGTCACTATTTGGGCCCACCACCACGGCGGTGGCAAGACTTCCGTGTTGATCCAGCGTCTGCGTCCGGAAGCCGTTACGTTGCGCCTTCAGGCTGTACTTGCCGGCCGGCACGCCTGTCAGCCGAAACTTCCCATCCGCATCGCTGACCGTCGCAAACAGATCGTTGCCGCGATCGTTCGTTCGCGCCAGGCTGAGCGTAACTTTCGACAAAGGAGCATTGGTTGCGGCATTCACCACCACTCCGCTTACGTCGTACGTCTGGGCAGTGAGTGAGAAACTGGGCCAGACGGACCACGCCAACGCGGCGGTCAATCGGGTGGCGAGGCGAAACGCGCGGCTGCTCATTGCGCGCCCCGGTGGATCACCTCAACGGTGACCGTGGCAGAACCATTCGCCGCAACAGTGACCTCCTGACCGCCGCTCGCATACTCGCGCATGACGTCAGGATTTAGATACTCGAGATCGGCAAGAGTATCGAACGCGTAGACCTTGTAGGTTCCCGGCGCAACCTGAAAGGAGGCGTCCGATGCGAAGCCAAACTCCCTCGGTTCTCCGCGGTTGGGAATCAGCAGGATGGACGCCGGCGCTGGCTTTCCATCCTCCACGCTGTGCATTGCGATCATGCCGGCGTCGTCGCGCACGGAGATCTGGATAGGCGGGGGCGCCGATCCCGCCGTCACCACCAGCTGCGATTCCAGCAGATCGGTATCGCCGCAGCGAACCGATTCCAGGTAATAGGACGGACGAATCAGCGAAGTGAGTTGGTAATTTCCAGGCGTGAGATTCTGAATCACGATGGCATCGTCCGCCGAATGCACCTCATGGAGGTTCACACTGTAGCTGGGGCCGCCACCCAAGGGCACGCGCCGGAGTATGAGTTGCCCCAGGCTTTCATTCGGCGATGACAAACGCCGATTTGATCCCTGCGCGGACGGGCCGTCCGAAGGGTAAACGGTTGGCTGAGACGACGCATCGGAGGAGCGCGTTTTCGTCAGCGTCACTTGCACCGGAACGATAGAAGGCCTGTCCAATATGAGTTGAACCCCGGTCACATCGGCATCCGAAACCGTCGCCTGTATCTCAGCAATCAAGGGAGATTCGTTGTTGTGGGACTGCGCCACTAGGGTGTAGATGCCCGGCGAAACCGAAGCGGTCCGGAACGCGCCATTTCTTGAAACAACGACGCTTAAATTCGTCGACTGTTCACCCTGCCGCAAGTACATGCCGAGTCCCTCGGGAGGCGGGTTCGTCACCACGCCGCTGATTCGATAGGCGGGCTGACGCTTCATCGCGAAATCGATTTGCGCTTGCTGGCCCGCCGCGATCTTGACCGGCGCCGCCTGGTCCAGGGTTGGCGCACCCGGATAGTAGGTGGCGGCCAGCACGAGGCTGAAATTCTGTCCCGTCGGCCGCGGCGGCTCTGTCGACTGATCGCCCTGGGCGCGGATCGCATACAGGCCAGGACTAAGGCCGCCAATATGGTACGCCCCCGACGCATCGGAGGTTACTCCACCGGCCGGCTCCCAGCGGCGCCGCCCTTCCTGCACGATGCTTCTAAGCAACCAGATGTCCACATTCTCTAGCGGCTCGCCATCCTCATCGGTCACGTGACCGTCAATTGTGCCCTCCGGGATAAGAGCAAGGGGCACGTCGCCCATGCCCTCCCGCACCGTAACCGTACCCATCCGAACGGGCCCTCCGCTCACTTCCTGCTGGTTGAAAAACCCGGGCTTCTGCGGGACAAAACTGTACTGGCCCTCCGGCAGATCGATGAGTTCAAACCGCCCGTCGGCGCCGGTCAGCACTGACTGCTGCGACTGCCCGAATGCCTGCACCAATGCATGCGGCACGCCGGCGCCGGTGAGTGAGTTCGTTACGACGCCCGTGACGCGAACCGGTTTTCCTAATGCCTGCGGGGCATTCGGCGTTTGGATTTGCGCCGACAGGCATATGGCGAAAGCTGTGAGGCCCACTACAAGCGGGCAAAAGACCGAGACGCGCCGGAGCGCTCGACACGGCGAATGCGGCGTCATCGCTCGCACTTGGCGCAGGCGCCGGTCAGCGATCCGGTCAGAAATAGAGATACACATTGGGCTGATCTCATGACGCGGAAGAACTCAAACTCGTTGCCCCGCGAACCGCGCGGCCGGGTAAGCGGACACCTCTCCGAGTGCGGTTGAAATGAGGGCGCCCGCCACGACGATGCCCTAGTTTATCGGAGAGGGCCGCACGCGCAGAAGGGACGCAGCGGGCGGATCCAGGTAGACCGTGACCAGGGGATGGGTCTGCAAAATGGAGGCGGGTACATCCGGCGTCACCGGGCCTTCCAGGGCCGCGGCCACGGCCTGCGCCTTGCGCGCATCGGGAACGATGCAGAGAATCTGGCGGGCTTCGAGGATCTGCCGCACAGACATCGAAATGGCCTGGGCCGGCACTTCGTCCAGGGTATGGAACCAGCCTTCACCCACCTGCTGGCGGCGGCAGGCGTCGTCTAAGTGGACGATCAGATAGGGCTCGCGAGTTTCGAAATCGGCGGGCGGGTCGTTGAAGGCCAAGTGACCGTTCTCGCCAATGCCAACGAAGGCTACGTCAATGGGAGCGTCCGCGATCAGCCGGCTCGCGCCCCGGATCAAGACCTCTGGATTGAGACCCGGCTCCAATAACGTGTACCGCGAAATTCCCGCCGGCTCAATGATGCGCTCACGGATGTATTTGACGAAACTGGCGCCATGGCCTGGCGGCAGGCCGATGTATTCATCTAAATGAAACAACTCCGTCCGGCTCCAATCGACGTCGTGGCGGCAGGTCAAGCGGGCCAGGAACTCCAGTTGGGACGCGCCCGTGGCGGCAATGAAGCGGGCTTTCCCATGGCGCGCGATCGCCTCTTGCAAAAGGCCGGCAGCGTGATCAGCGGCGGCCTGAGCCATCTGAGCTTTATCGGGAAAGAGGCGGACGGTGGGCATAGGTCGGCGCGGCCGGTGGTAAGTTAGTCGCGATGATACCCAGTCTACGTTTCTTTTTCCCGTGGGGTGTCGTCTGCCTGCGCGCTGGAGTGCTTGCGGCGGTTATCTGCTCCCTTGGCTGGTCTCAAGCGCTGGCGCCGACGCCGAAGTTTGCGCTGCCTTCCAGCCCCATCAAGATCGTCCGAAATATTGAAGCGGCGAAGCCTTTCACGGTCGCCGGAGAGTACGGCGCGATTTTCGGTCAGCAGGGTGGCGGCGAACAGAGCGGCGGCTTCGAAGCCTGGGTATGGCCCGTCAAAGTGATCTCGGGTCTGCAGATATCGGCCGAGATGGCTGATTATCCCGTCCCCATCGATGTGAACGGGCTGCCCGGCAGTATAGAGGTGAATCCGGATCGCACCACCATCACTTATTCGCATGCCGGCTTCACCGTTCGCCAGCACATGTTTTCCTCGCGCGGCTTGAATCCGGTGGCTGGCGCCGGGCCGGTGATTCTCTTTGAATTCGATTCGGTCCGGCCGCTGGATCTCACCTTCAAGTTCATTCCCGTGGTTGAGCGCATGTGGCCGGCTGCCACCTTCGGCCGTCCCAACGCAGAGTGGGTGGCGCGGGGAGAGAGCGGCTACTACGTGCTGCACACCAATGACGACGGACTTTCCGCCGCCGTAGCCATGCCGCGCGCGAAACCAGGCATTCTGGCGCCTTATCAGGAGAGACCCAAGTTCTACCCCACGGAACTCAGGCTGCACTTCGACCCGGCGAAAGACAGCGGGTTATTCTTCCCCCTGCTCATCGCCGCCGGTTCCGGCAACGACGCGCTTGGCAAGCAACTGGCGGAGTTGAACGCGGCCGTGCCGCAGCTTTATCGAATGACTAACGAGCATTACGACAACTTACTCGCGAACTCGCTTCAGGTGACGTCGCCCGATCCGCAATTCGACCAAGCTCTGCAATGGGCCATCGTCTCGATCGATCAGAGCCGCGTCAATCATAACGGCGAAGTGGGATTGACCGCCGGTTACTACAGTTCGGCGGATTCGGCGCGTCCGGGCTTCGGCTGGTTCTTCGGACGGGACACGCTGTGGACTCTCTACGCGGTGAACTCTTATGGAGGAAGGGAACTGGCCCGCGAGGCACTGGAGTTCCTGTTCAAGCGCCAGCGGGACGACGGCAAGATCATGCACGAGTATTCGCAAACAGCCGAGTTATTGAACTGGAACGCGACGCCCTACTTCTACGCCTCGGCCGATTCCACCCCGCTGCTGATAATGGCTTCGGAAGACTACTTCGAAAATACCGGCGACCTTGCGTTCATCCGAGGGCATTGGGCCGCCCTTAAGAAGGCCTACGCCTTCACCCGCGCCCATGATTCCGACGGCGATGGCATCTATGAGAACACGGAAGGCACGGGATGGGTGGAATCCTGGCCGGGTGGCATGCCGCATCAGGAGGTCTATCTGGCGGCGCTGGATCAGCAGTCCTCCGACGCCATCAGCCGTTTGGCCAAGTTGATGGCCGAGCCGGAATTGGAGCAGAGCGCAGCAAAGCAGGCCGGCGTGATTCGATTGAAGCTTGAAAGCGAGTATCTGGACGCGAAGTCACAGTTCTACGCTTTCAGCCGTAATGCCGACGGCAGCCTGGATACCACGGCGACCGTTTATCCGTCTGTCGCGTGGTGGTCAGGACGGCTGGCTTTGCCGAAAGCGGACGAGATGCTCACTCGCTGGGCCGCGCCCGAATTCTCA
Organism: Acidobacteriaceae bacterium; assembly: GCA_903970405.1. GTDB lineage: Bacteria > Acidobacteriota > Terriglobia > Bryobacterales > Bryobacteraceae > CAJCIT01. The sequence continues at coordinate 5,447 of CAJCIT010000307.1, forward strand.
ACTGACTGGGGCACGCGCGACGTGAGCGGCCGCGAAAAGATCTTCGATCCGCTCAGCTACCACCAAGGCTCAGTCTGGCCGCTGTTCACCGGCTGGGTCTCACTGGCCGAGTTTCGCGCGGGACGTCCGCTGGCCGGCACGCAGCATCTGTGGCAAAACCTCGGGCTGACCTACATGCAGGACTTAGGCGCGGTCACGGAGTTACTCTCGGGCGCTTACTTTCAGCCGTTCGGGCGCAGCAGTTCGCATCAGCTTTGGTCCTCGGCCATGGTTCTGACGCCGGCGGTGCGCGGTCTGCTGGGCCTTGAAGTGGATGTGCCGAGTCATACGCTCCGGCTATCGCCGAATCTGCCGGCGTCATGGAATGGCGTTCGCATACACAATGTGCCGTTCGGCGAGACGCGCCTTGATCTTGACCTGGAGCGCGAGAAGGGCGAACTGGTTGTGAAGGCGGAAAGCGCCGCGCCCGCCTTGATCTGTCTTGTACCGGCTTCCGAGGCCGAGCGCCATGACTGCCGGCATACGCCATCCACCGAGGAGACGCTCCGGCTGCCCTTGCCCGGCATCGAATTGGAGCTTCCGCATGAGCTGCCAACTCCGGGTTCGGCCACCAGCCAGGTGAAGGCGATCGCCGAGCAGCGCACGCCGACCAGTCTTTCGCTGACCTTGCTGGGTCAGGCTGGATCGTCGGAGACGTTGCGCCTGCGGGCCAATGGGCCGAAGCGAATCAAGATCTCAGGCGCCACCATGGCCGGCCAGCACCTGAACGTGGTCTTCCCGGCGGGTTCGGGTTACGTGGAGCAGATCGTCAAGCTGGAATGGTAAGGCGGGTTGCCCTGCGCCGCTATTCTGAGAATGTGGAAAAAACGTTTGTGGGGCGGGCTGGCAGCCTGCGGCCGATTGGCAATCGGCCCTCATGGGCATTGCCTGACAGAATCGCCGACGCTTCAGAGCCGCGACCGTTAGGGAGCGACCGCAGTGATCCTATGCTGCTAACCGGTCGCTCCCTGACGGTCGCGGCTCAGTCGGCGCGATGCCTGTTCGTTCTCGCTGCCCTGCTTCTGTGTCCAACGCCTGCGCAGACCCGAACTCCTGCGCCAGCGGACGCCACACTCACCGTTGCCGCGGCCGCCAACCTTCAAGACGTGTTTAAAGAGGTGACGGCCGAATTCACGGCTGAAACGGGAGTCCCCGTGGTATTGAGCTTCGGCTCAACACAGCAGTTGACCCAGCAGATTGAAAATGGCGCGCCCTTCGATGTCTTCGCCGCGGCCGATACTGAACATGTTGACCAACTCAACGCGCGAGGCCTGCTCACCGCCGGCACGAACGTTTCTTACGCGCGCGGCTTCCTGGTGCTGTGGTGCCCGGCGACGGAATCGGTGAAGAAACTGGAAGACCTGAGTACGTCGCCCATCCGGTATCTGGCGGTGGCCAAGCCCGAGGCCGCGCCGTATGGCAAGGCTGCGGTGGAGTTGTTGCACAAAACCGGCCTTTGGGCGGCGGTCGAAAAGAAAATTGTCTATGGCGAGAACATCACGCTGACCAAGCAATACGTCTCAAGCGGCAATGCGGAGTGTGGTTTCGTGGCCAAGTCACTGGTCCGCGATCAAACCAAGGGTGTCATCGCGCTGGACGCCAATCTCTATGCGCCGATTCGCCAGTCGATGGGGGCGATCAAGGCCTCCGGACATCAGAAAGACGCGAAACGGTTCATCGATTTTGTCCTGGGGCCGAAGGGTCAACAGATTCTGGCCAGGTGGGGATACGCACCGGGGGCGTCATAGGCGCGCGCCTGGGAACGCCAATCTACTGATTGGCGAAAGTCCGCTCAAGCATCAATGGCACTCCCCCTTGAGTTCGTTCCGTAACGTCGTGGCGCGGGCTGTCAAGCCGGCTGAGCCGAGAGTCATCTCGGCTGTGCCCGGTTACGCTTGAAACGAAAGAACAGCCGACACGAATGTCGGCTCAGCCGGCTAAAAGCCCGCGCCACGGGGCAAGCGATGACCGATTTACGATGGTGTCTCGATTGGCTCCAGCAGAGGCACTTCGCACTTCTTACGCAGACCCGTGCGACCCCTCAAGCCGGCATCACTTCTAATCAGTTGCGCAGAAACCTTGGCTTGGACGGTTGAATACACGACCCACGGGTCGAAAAGGACCTAAGGGCCATTGACCGGACAATGCAGAGGGAAATTCTCGACTATATGGACACCCGCATTGCGACGGACGACGACCCGCGCCGCTTCGGTAAGCCTTTGCATCATGAGCTTCGCGGGCTGTGGCGTTATCGTGTTAGGAATTCCCCACGTTGAAAATACGGCAGGTTGCGCAACGGCGGCCGATTTCCCGCCCGGTTTCCATTTGGCGCTCGATACCCGTAGTACTTCCTCTTTTTACCCGTTACGGGACACCGCACCACAAATTGGCCCGTACGTTATGTTTATCGGACGCGACCGCTTCCAGGAGCAGCATTGCTCCGCCGCCGGTATTTTCGTAGTCTGGAACCATGGAAGTTCAATTCACGCCAGAGCAGCAAGCGCAACTTGCGCAGATTGCCACCAACGCCGGGACTGTGCCGGAACGCTTGGTAACAAGTGTTGTCGCTCGTTATCTTGACGAAGAAGCCCGCTTCCTTGCCGCCGTGGAAAAAGGAATAGCAGCC
>CAJCIT010000308.1 GCA_903970405.1 Acidobacteriaceae bacterium
GCGGTGACTATCGCGCCGATGATCAACGTAACTACCTTGAGCAGGGTGAAATGTGTTGTGGAGCGCACAACCAACATCTCGACGAACCCGGCAGTTGCCTTAGGAATTTACCGATTAAGACCTAGGAACGGCCACCAGAACGCAGCGGACGCGTTGGGTCGAACGCAAGAGCGTTATGTACTCTGGAGGATTTCGCTGGCCTACGCATCGGGCAACCGAAGTGTTCAAGAGTGGCTCCGGTGGGAGAACTGTCGTGAGCGCCTAGCCACACCCTACGTCTCGTCGGCGGATGAGAACGGCCCGGGCCCGGCGAAGAGCCGCTCTTTGCGATGTCCGTTGCGTTCATATCGCGCGGTAACGCGGCGAGCCGCAACCAGGAGATGCTGTTGTTCCGGAGTTAAGACGGCGCCGGTCTCCAGCTTGGCTTCGAGCACCATCTGTAGATCGTGCATATTGGCGACGCCCTCCCGCCACTCGCCCCACGAAATGAGAGTGTTGCGGCCCATCGCTGAATGCCCGTTCCGCCGAGCTAACCGACCGGCGGCGCCATTTCCTTAGCCGAACTGACGGAGGCGGCAGCGGAGGTGGAAGCCGCTGCGGCGCGGTCGCCGTGGCGTTCGTCATACTTTCCAAAAATCATCTTGCCGGCCGTGGTCTGCAGCACGCTGGTCACCGCGATATCGATGGTCTTCGAGATGTGCCGCCGGGCGTTATCCACCACCACCATCGTGCCGTCGTCCAAATAAGCGACGCCCTGATTGTATTCCTTGCCTTCCTTCAGGATGAAGACGCGCATGGATTCGCCCGGAAGAACTACCGGCTTTAGCGCATTGGCGAGTTCGTTGATGTTCAAGACTTCGACGCCGTGAACTTGCGCCACCTTATTTAAATTGAAATCGTTCGTGACCACCCGGGCGCCGCGAATCTTGGCTACTTCAAGCAGCTTGAGATCCACTTCGTGGGCATTCTGCGGATCGTCGGAAATGAGCTCCACCGTAACCCGAGGCATTTTCTGGAGCCGCTGGACAATATCGAGCCCACGGCGGCCTCGATTGCGGCGCGCGGAATCGGCCGAGTCGGCCACCATCTGCAGCTCCCGCAAGACAAATTGAGGAATCAGGAAGCCGCCTTCGAGAAAGCCGGATTCGGCAATATCGGCGATGCGGCCATCGATGATGACGCTGGTATCGAGCACCTTCGGGATCGCGGCGGAGGAGGCTTTATCGGGAGCTTGCCCCTTCCACTGCCAGGACTCGGATTTGACCAGGCCAATGGCGGCGCCCGTATAGGCAGTAATCATCGGAATCAGGATAGTCAGCAATCCGCTGCTGGAGCGATCATGAAAGCCTGCGAGAAAGAGTAATCCGCAGAGAGCGCCCGAAAGCAAGCCGATCGCCGCGCCGATCAGTTGTTTCAAGTGAAGATGGCGCACGCGAATTTCGAATCCCACCGCCAGCAGGCCGCACCCCGCGCCCACCGCGGCGGCGAATGGCGGCGAAAGGCCGAAGGGCTGCAGCCGTCCAACCGCGAGGCTGAGGAGGAGTACGAAAATAAAGCGGAACAGAAGAAGATTCGATCTGACTTCGCGATCCAAAGGTCACCGCCCCCATCGACGACAAAAGCCTGGTCCCACAAGTCCCGGGGAACTCTTGATGGCGGACCTGCCAAATCGCCGGGGCGAAGTGACGCGGCTGAAGGCCTTTCGACACCCGGCCGCTGCGAAGTATATCACCGGCGATGAAAGAGGAAAAAGAAGAAATGCTCTGAAGACAAATGAAATTGGGCGGGAGTAGCGGAGGAGCACGCCAGGTTAGAGAACCTTTGCGAGCTCCTCCGCGAATGCACTTTGGCCGGCAGGCGATGAAGAACGGCGTCCATTGCCTGCGCCAGTCGGCTTGCTGGTTACAGCGCTGCGTTGTGCGGTGGCGACACCATTAGTGGGGACCGGACGGCGAGCGCGATCGGGAACGGTGGCGGCTGCGGCCAACGGCTTGCTCGGCAAACCAGCTTTGCCCTTGGGAGGTTGGGCTGGATTGGCGCGCAGCAATCGATCTTCAAGTGGAGCGCGGTCGAAACGGCGGATGATGGAATTCATCTCCTCCTGGTTCGGCGCTTCAACGAAAGCGAAGCCCTTCGATTCTTGTGTTTCGGGATTACGAATTACCTTGACCGCGTCAGCGACCAGGCTTTCTGAGGACAGCCACGATTTAATATCGTCGGCGGTCACCCAGACGGGGAGATTTCCGAGGAAAACGGTAAAACTCATTCGGTAGTGTGTGTGCTCCGTGAAGGAAGTTGAGGAAGACCTCGAAGGAAGTCATCCAGTGAGGCCACTAGCATAATAGCACAATCGTCGCAACACGATAAACCTCAAAATGCCCTGAGAGGCCCGTAAAATAAGGGTTAAGAATTATTTTCCGGACCAGTGAACGGCTCTTCAGGCCCGCTCCACCACCAGGGAAGCGCCTCTGTTTCTCTCCGGATCGAGTTACCCTTGCGCCCTGCAACTGAATCCTCCAGAGTACGCGGCGCCGAAATCCAGGAATCGCTACCGCGCCAAGAAGGCCGAGGCGTTTAAGATGACGGAATGCTCCTCCGTTTTGCCTTCCGGCCCCCTGCCGGGCTCTCGTTTCTCCTCCTAACCCTGTGGACCCTCCCACTCGCGCTTCCGGGCCGGGCCGGTGCCGCCGGAGCCCAGGCAAACGACCCCGAAAAAGCCCTGGAACACCCCGTTCGCGAGCACTATACGAAATATGAGTTTCGCATCCCGATGCGCGACGGAGTGCGGCTCTTCACCGCCGTTTATGTTCCAAAGGATTCCAGCCGGCCGTACCCGCTCCTGATGACCAGAACGCCTTACAGCGTCGCTCCGTATGGCGAGGACCGTTATCCGGAGGTTCTGAGCCCGGGTCCGGAGTTCGAAAAAGAAGGTTTCATTTTCGTGTATCAGGATGTCCGCGGCCGCTACCTGTCAGAGGGCGAGTGGAAGGAGATGACGCCTCAGAAGAGCGCCCACCGCGCCGCCAAGGATGTCGATGAGAGCACGGACACCTACGATTCAATCGATTGGCTGGTCAAGAATGTGCCCGGAAACAATGGGAAAGCGGGCCTGATCGGCATTTCGTACCCTGGCTTCTACACCTCAGCCGGAATCGTAGATGCGCACCCGGCGTTAGTGGCTGCGTCGCCGCAAGCGCCCATCGCCGACCTCTATATGGGCGACGACGCCTTTCACAATGGGGCGTTCTTTCTGGCCGCCAACTTCGGCTTCTACATTTTTTTCACCAAACAGCAGAACCCGAGCCTTCCGCCCAAAGTCGGCCCCGAAATTGAAGTGAAGGACGGTTACGATTTCTACCTCAAGATGGGCGCGGTGGCCAATGCCGACGAGAAGTACCTGCACTACCGGAATCCTTACTGGACGGACCTTGTAGCGCACCCGAACTATGACGATTTCTGGAAAGCGAGGAACCTCTTGCCTTACCTCACTGACGTCAAGCCGGCGGTGCTGGTGGTGGGTGGCTGGTTCGACGCGGAGGACTTGTCGGGAACGCTGAAGACCTGGCGCGCCGTCCAGGCTCAAGGCGCGAAGCAGCCGGTCCGTCTGGCGATGGGTCCCTGGGTGCACGGCGGCTGGGCGCGGAGCGATGGCGAAAAACTCGGCGACATTCACTTTGCCGCCAAAACGGCCGAGCAGTTTCGCACTAGTGTCGAATTGCCGTTCTTCCGTCATTACTTGAAAGGCGGCGCGGACCCGGACCTCCCTGTCGCAACGGTGTTCGAAACGGGAACCAACCAGTGGCGGCAATATTCGCAATGGCCCCCCGCGGACGCGCAGGCCAGGAAGCTTTACCTCCATGCCGGAGGAAAGTTGAGCTTCGATCCGCCTAATGAAGTAGAGGGATTCGACGAATACAGCAGCGACCCGTCTCATCCGGTTCCGTTCATTTCGACGATTGTTCCCGAGATGGCGCGTGAGTACATGACGGCTGACCAGCGGTTCGCCTCGCGGCGCGCCGACGTCCTGACCTACCAGACGGAGCCTCTCGATGACTCCGTAACCGTGGAAGGGCCGGTTTCGGCCGTTCTTCACGTATCCACCTCCGGGACTGACTCGGATTACGTCGTAAAGCTGATCGATGTTTATCCCGACGATTATCCGGACCCTGATCCCAACCCCACTCAGGTGACCATGGCCGGTTATCAGCAATTGGTGCGAGGCGAGCCCTTTCGAGGACGGTTCCGGCATAGCTTTGAGAAGCCGGAGGCCTTCGAACCTGGCAAGGTGGAGGAGATCGAATACACCATGCCCGATATCGACCACGCGTTCCGCCGCGGGCACCGCATCATGGTGCAGATTCAGAGCACCTGGTTCCCGCTGGTGGACCGGAATCCGCAGACCTTTGTTCCTGTACCAACAGCAAAGCCCTCGGACTATCGCGTGGCGCAAGAACGCGTCTACAGGAACGCGAAGCAGCCGGGTTATGTGGAAGTGCTGGTGAAAACGTCGCCGCGGTAGCTCTATTGCCGGC
>CAJCIT010000309.1 GCA_903970405.1 Acidobacteriaceae bacterium
CTCATGCACGGCACTCCCGATAGGTCTCCCGTCAGCGTATAGACATCCGATAAGTACATCGCCAGCGGATCGTCCATCTTCTCGCCGATCCTGAACGCGGGGAACGGCGATACGGGCGCCAGAATCGCATCCACGGTTTCAAAGGCTTTCGAGAAATCCTGGGCAATTAGTGATCGCACGCGCTGGGCCTTGAGGTAAAACGCATCGTAATAGCCGGTGCTGAGCGCGTAAGTGCCCAGCATGATGCGGCGCTTCACTTCGGCGCCGAAGCCCGCTCCCCGCGTGTTCCGGTACATGCCCGAAAGCGTTTCGCTGTCGGCCCGGATTGTGTAACGAACTCCGTCGTACCGGGCGAGGTTCGCGCTGGCCTCGGCCGTCGCGATGATGTAGTAGCAGGAGAGCGCGTACCGCGTATGGGGCAGGCTGATCTCGCAAATCTCGCAACCCAGTTGCTCCAGAGTGCGCGCGGCGTTACGAATGATCGAATCGGTGTCCGATCCCAGACCCTCGAAGTACTCTCTGGGCAAGCCCAATTTTAGGCCCCGCACATCGCGCTTCATCAGCACGCCGTAATCTTCCACGGGAGCGAATGCGGATGTTGCGTCCATCACATCGTGGCCGGCCATCGCCGTGAGCACCGCCGCGGCATCCTCCACGTTGCGGGCAAGCGGGCCGATATGGTCAAGCGAACTGGCAAACGCCACCAACCCATAGCGCGAAACGCGCCCATAAGTCGGCGTCACGCCCACCACGCCGCAAAAACTGGCTGGCTGGCGGATGGATCCGCCGGTGTCTGACCCCAGCGTCACCACCGCTGTGCCTTGCGCCACTGCGGCCGCCGAACCGCCGCTGGATCCGCCAGGGACACGGTCGAGCGCCACTGGATTCCGCACGGGTCCATACGCCGAGTTCTCATTCGACGAGCCCATCGCGAATTCATCGCAGTTCATCTTGCCGATAACCATCGCTCCGGCGTCTTCCAGGCGGACCACGGCCGTGGCATCGTAGGGCGGAATGTAATGCTCCAGCATCTTCGAACCGCACGTGGTGCGCAGTCCCTTGGTGACGATCACGTCCTTCACGCCGAGCGGTACGCCAGCCAGTTCGCCCACGCGTTCACCGGCGGCGATTTGCGCGTCCACCCGTGCGGCGGCTGCCAGCGCGCGCTCCGGTGAAAAAGTAAGAAAGGCGTTTGTCTTCGGATTCTCAGCCTGAGCGAAATCGAGCGCCGCCGTAGCCAGTTCGACGGCTGAAAACTCCTTTCTTTCCAGACCCGCCCGGACCGTACCGATGGAAAGCTTCGTTATTTCTTCCTTCCAACTCATCGAAGACACTCAGTTCTCTTGCGCACCGGGCAGTTAATCATGGCTTCGCTCAACGCTCAATGACCTTCGGCACCTTGTAATAGCCAGCGCCGCTCACAGGGGCATTTGCCAGCGCTTCGTTATTAGAAAGCGATGCCCTGGGCCGGTCTTCGCGTAAAGTGGCCGTCTCATCGGCGTCAAACAAAACCTGCGCCATCGGCGGCACGGCGCTGGTGTCCAATTCGTTCAGTTGTTCGATATGCGTGAGAATGTGCCCCAAATCCTGAGACATGCGGTGCACCTCCTCTTCGGTGAGCCGCAGATTCGCCAAACCGGCGACATAGCGGACCTCTTCCTCTGTCAGCTTCAAGCCATTGCCTTCCTGCGAGAGAGTCGATACACCTTCTTTAGCACAGGGTCCTGAATCCGGTCGGCCTCATCTGCATCCGGCCCACTGCTCCACAACGTGCTTTGTCCATCGCGAGCCGCGCGAGCCACGTTGGGGAGAGGCTGAGTTAAGAAAGACTCTCCCTGCGCGGGCGCCACTGCTTCGTTCGCGCTGAGGGCGCGCTGTGGCTGACGCCGGGGAACGGCAATTCTGAACTCAAGGCTTTCAAGCGCGGTGTTGCCCGTTACTTTTCGAACCTGGTCCAGAATCTGACGCCGCAGGCTATTCAGTTGCCGCTGCCAGATGGCATCTTCTACGTCCACCACAAGCGTGGTCCTCACCAGGCGCACGCGGGACGTGTGTCTGGAAATAATCTTCCCGACGGCGGCGCGCCAGGCGGAGCGCAACACTTGCTCGTCCGTTAACAATGACTTAGATGGCTTATGTTCTTGGAAAGCCCGGGCAGCTCGTTCCATGCAAAACCACTCATTCTGAGCTTCGGGGAGGCGGCTATGGCTTTTGCAGTCTAGCACGAATCGGCCCGCAAAGTTTACCCTGGGGATGGTGTTGATTCTTGCCTCCGCTTCCCCGCGCCGCCGCGAGCTTCTGACCGCGGCAGGCTTTACGTTTGAGGTTCGCGCCGCGGGAATCGAGGAAGTCCCTTTGGCCGGCGAGGGGCCCATCTCACTCGTGAAGAGGCTGGCCGCTGAGAAGGCGGCGGCGGTCCAAATCGGCGAAGGCGATGTTGTCCTGGGCGCGGACACGGTAGTCTGTATCGAGGGAGCGGTGCTCGGCAAACCGGCAGATTTGGCCGACGCAGCTCGCATGTTGCGCCTGCTCGCTGGGCGATCTCACTGGGTCTATACTGGCTTCTGCCTGCGGACGGCGGCCACTTCGCTGGTCGATTATGCTGGAACCGAAGTGATCTTCAGCGATTTGACGGATCGCGAAATTGCTGAATATGTTCAGACGCAGGAGCCGTTTGACAAAGCCGGGGCTTACGCTATACAAGGGCTTGCCTCCAAGTTCGTTCTGGAGATTCGGGGTTGTTACCAAAACGTAGTCGGACTTCCGGTGTCACAGGTGTACCGGCATTTGCGCGGACAGGCCTTCGCGTCATCTCTGCCGGCGCGATAGCCTTTGCCTGCGCGTTGTGGCTTGTCGCCCTTCAGCCCGCCCGCGAGCCGGACGACTGGAGCCGCCAGGGCGTGATCTATCTCGATCATTCGCTCAACGCGCAAATGCATCCCGTGCCGGTCTCGGCAGTGCGGCTGGGCGAGGGCTTTTGGAGCGCCCGCCGGAAGATGACGCTGGACCGCAGCCTGCCCACGATGCTCGATCTGCTGGAAGAGCATGGCGACGTCGATAATTTCCGCCGCCTTTCCGGTAAGAAGAACGTTCCGCGCCGCGGCCCGCTCTACACCGATTCCGACGTGTACAAGTGGATTGAAGCCGCCGCCTGGGCCATTGCCTCTTCCGATACGCCGGTGGCCGATCGCCAACACCTCAAGGCCAAGATCGATTCGTTGATCGCCGATATCGTTGCCGCTCAGGAGCCGAGCGGTTACCTCAATACCTACTACGTGGGCGACCGCGCTCACCTCCGGTTCACAGAGCTGGTCCGCTCCCATGAGGATTACTGCCTGGGCCACCTGATTCAAGCAGCCATCGCCTACTATCGCGCCACCGGCGAGCGCAGCTTGTTGGACCCGGCCATCAAGTTCGCCGACTATATCGTTGCCAACTTCGGACCCGCCAAGCGGCCCTTCTTCACCGGCCACCCGGAGTTGGAGATGGCCCTGGTGGAGCTCTATCGCACCACTGGCCAGACCAAGTACCTCGACTTCGTCCACTACCTGTTCAGCGGCGTGGACCGCGACCGGCTCCGCCTGACGCCCGCCGATACGCACTACACGTTTAGCGGCCGCGCCTTTACCTCCCGGACCGAGTTCGAAGGCCACGCCGTGCGCGCCCTCTACGCTGCCTCCGGCGCCACCGACTACTTCGCCGAATCCGGCGATGTCTCGTTCAAGCGGACGCTGGACCTGCTCTGGACCGATCTTACGCAGCGAAAGATGTACATCACCGGCGGCATCGGCTCGCGTTCGAATGGTGAGTCGTTCGGCGACCCTTACGAACTCCCCAGCGGCCAGGCTTATGCCGAGACCTGCGCCTCCGTCGCCAACGTGATGTGGAACTTCCGCATGCTTGCCATCACTGGAAATTCCCGTTACGCCGACGTGCTCGAGCGGGCGCTATACAACGGCGTCAACTCCGGCATGTCGCTCTCAGGAACCCTTTACTGCTACCGGAATCCCTTGCAGACCAATGGCGAAAAGGCGCGCAGTCCGTGGTATGACACAACCTGCTGCCCTCCCAATGTGGAGCGCCTCTTCGAAAGTCTGCCCGGTTACTTTTATGCCACCAGCCGCGAGGGCGTCTTTGTCAACCTGTTTCACAACTCGGATCTCGATTGGCATCTCGAAAACGGCACCGGGCTGAAACTGGTCCAGTCCACCAACTACCCGTGGTCGGGCGATATCCGCCTCACGGTGATTCCTGAGCACCCCTCGCAGTTCACTATTTTCCTGCGCTGGCCGGCTTGGGCCGCATCGGCCGATGTGCAGATCAATGGCACTAAGGTAGAGGGCGATTTCCACCCCGGCGACTTCATTCCCCTCACGCGGACATGGCAATCGAACGACTCTATTGCCGTCAGCTTTCCCATTCAGACGGTTCCCATGCAGGCAAATCCCCGCGTGTCCGATCTTTACGGCCATCTCGCCCTGATGCGCGGCCCACTTGTCTACGCGCTGGAGCAGATCGATCAGAATGGCGCTTCGCTCAACGATGTCTTCATCCGCGCCGCAAGCAGCGGCTTGGTGGAGGTTCGAAAAGAATTGCTCGGCGGCGTTACGGTGATCCACTATCCCGGATTTGTGGCAGAGAAGCCGCTCGCCGACGAATCGCTGTATGAGAGCGCCGCGGTGGGTCTTGCCCGCGCGAAGCGTCCCATCACCCTCACTTTCATTCCGTATTATGCCTGGGCGAACCGGGAGACGTCGCCGATGGAGGTCTGGGTGCCTGCCACCCGGTCACCCGACGGCGCCAACCCCAATACCAATGTCCATGCACAGGATAGGCGCCCGGAAGCACGCTGACGGGGTCTTAGGCGCCAGGAGGACCGCCGCGCGCCTGGGAACGCCAATCTCCTGATTGGCGATTAGTCCGCTCAAACGCGATGGTGCAACGGTCACGCACGAGCCCCGAGGTGAGTCGCCGCGCTTGCCCATTCGTAATGCTCGGCCCGGGCGTGCAAGGCCGGCCCGCACCGGGAGGCGCTTCGCATTCACCATCTGGGCGTAGCGGCCATGAACGCGCCGCAACAACACTTCGAGCGATTCTTCGCGGCCCGGCGACAGAACCAGATGAACGTGAATCAGTTTCACCATGTGAGGCAGGTTGGAAACCTGCGGCCGATTGTTAATCGGCCTTTCACAGGCTAAACCTGTGCCACCAGGCACCTGCGGCCATTTGGAGGCACAGACACGTGACGCCGCGGGCGGGTTGCCAGCCGGTTTGGAGCCTGCCCTACACGCTGCTCACCGGCTCCCGAGCACGAAGGAGTTCCCGTCCGGGTCTTTGAAGATGCAGAAGGTGCCCCACGGCTGCTTTGTGGGCGGGGTCGTAAATTCCACGCCTTTGGCCTTCAACTCTTCGTATGTCCCGTCCACGTCGTTCGTCCAAAGCGAGGTATTCACGAAGCTGCCGATTCGGTCTTCCTGGCCCTTCGGCGTAAACAAAACCACTTGCGTTTCAGCGCCCGGAATGGCCAACTCAATCCAGCGCTGCGTGCCGTCGAATGGCTGATCCGTACTCACCGTGAAGCCCAGTTTCTCCGTATAGAACGCCAGCGCGCGGTCCTGATCGCTGACGGGAATGCCTAAGAATTTGATGCCCTTAATCATGAGTTCCTCCGGTCTTCACGATTGTGCAGGAATCGGCGCAACAAATACAATCTGTGTTTAGCTAGGATAGTGGCGAATACTATAGCAACAAAAATAGTACTTGACCGGTATGTGCTGGACGTTCTGATGCGGGATCTGGTTGGTCATGACCGCAGCCCGTCTTCCTTTCTGGTCTACCTGTACCTCTGGGGAAGGGTCGGCGGCAAAGAGAGAAATCGGGTGGCCGTGAGTTATCAATCCATCGCCGAAGCAACCGGCCTTTCAAAGAGCGCCGCGCAAGGGGCGGTTAAACGCCTCGCGCGCCGGCAGTTGGTTGTTGTGGCAAGAGCCGGGCCAACCACCGTTCCCGAGTACCGGATTCTCCGGCCTTGGCAACGGCTGGCCGCGCTTCGCCAAGCAGCGAAGAAACCAGTAGGCTGACTCGGCCGGGCTCTGTTGCGATGATCACCCTCGCAAGTCAGTCAGCAGCTTGATGGCCTTCCGTATATCCGCTTCCCGAACCACCGGATCTGGCTCCTCTCGCTCGATACTAAGGATCCCGCGATACCCCAACTGCTTCAGCTTCCGAATGAATTCGGGAACGTTGACGCTTCCTTCGCCCAGCGCCGTCTCTTTTCCGAGAGCATTGGGCAGGCCGCGCGGCGGGTACTCTCCGTCCTTGCAGTGAACGGAGACGATATAAGGCCCCAACACATCCAAGGCCTCCAGCGGATCGCCGGTGCCGTATAGAATGAGGTTCGCCGGATCGAAGTTAATCCTCAGGTTCGATCGTTCCACATCGTGGATAAAGCGCTTGAGGACGGCCGCCGGCTCCTGCCCCGTTTCAAGCGCGAAGGTCTGGTTCAGGAACGCGCAATGGTCGCAAATATCGCGAACCACGGTCACCATCTGGCCGTAGTTTGAATCAGCCGGATCCTCCGGAACGAAGCCGATGTGGCAGGCAACGCTCTCGACGCTGAGCTGCGAAGCGAAGTCAGCCACATACTTCGTCCGAGCTACACGTTCAATGCGCGTCGAGGGCGGCAGGAAGCCCACCGTGTTCAGCACGGCCGGCACGTCGGAATAGTCTTCGCCCGTGTAGCTGCAAACCACCGTGGCCAAGCCGAAGCGTTCGGCTCGCAGCACGTCCAACCAATCCTGCGTGAACCCGCCGATCGGATAGGTCTCGTCGATTCCCAACTGGCCGCACCGCAGGTCCAGCGCTTTTACGCGCTGGATGGTCTCCTCCGGGCTTCCCTGGGCCCAGAACATCAGCCCGATTTCGAGGTCACCTATATGGTGCATGGCATCGGCCTTCCCGCGTTCCGCCGGGATTCTTCGAGGAGAACAGCCAACTTGACCGCGCGCAGCGAGTCCTCCGGTGGACAGCGCTCAGGAGAATGGCCGAAGCGGCAACAGTCTGAAAAATAACGAATCTCTTCCGCATACGCATTCAGGGGTGGAACCGTAACGGGAGATGAAAGGCCATCCTTTTCAATGGCTAGCGCCCCGCCCTCAAAGCGCATGCTGCCATTCTGCCGTTCCGCGGCGAAGCCCATGGCAAAGGGAGCCCCGGAGGGCAGCCAGCCGCCTTCAATGGTCACCGTAACGCCGTTCGAATAAGTCAATGTCGCCGACATGGTATCCACCGGACCGGCATCCGGCGCCGCCGCAGTCTGGGGCCAGCCGAACAGGGAAATGGATTGGTCAATGTCATGAATCAACAAATCGCGGATGGCCCCGCCGCTGCGGCCATGGTCCGGTAACCAGTCGCTCCAATCCGGCAAACCGCACCGGCGGGTAAACCGGGCGCTCTTCACCGGACCGTACGAATCGTCATGCAGGAAACGGTGCAGAGCGTTGTACTCGGGCCAGAACCGTAGCACGTGCGCCACCATCAGCACCCGCTGCGCGCGGCGGGCGGCTTCAATCATCTCACTGGCCTCTTTCGGGCACAGCGCCATGGGTTTTTCGACCAGTACGTGTTTGCCTGCCTGGACGGCAGCGCTGGCCACCTCCAGATGCAAATGGGTGGGCAGACAAATGTCAACCGCATCGATAGCTGAATCGAGAATCAGCTCCCGCCAGCTCGAATGTTTATTGACACTTGAGAAGTCATACTGCTTTCCTTCGAGACCCAGATTGCCGCCGACGCCGGTGAAGTCGCCAGCCAACACTTTGGGATTGCGCGACGCCACGGCTGCCAGGCGGACAGTATCGAGCGACTGTATGGCATCGATGTGGGTGGCCCCCATGAAGCCAAGTCCCACGATGCCGACATTCAGTTGGCTCGTCCGCACGTGCACATGGTAACAAGGCGAAATGGCCCGGCTGGCCGCCTGATTGGAGCGCTCTTCTACACTAGAGAGTTCATGGCCCTTCACCGATACGCACTCATCATGGCCGGAGGGCGCGGCACGCGCTTCTGGCCTCGCAGCCGGAAGCGGCACGCCAAGCAGGTGCTCCGCTTCTTTGGCCAGCGGTCGCTGATCCAGCAGACGGTGGACCGTCTGGCGGGCGTGATTCCACCGGAGAACGTCTGGGTGATCACCAACGATTACCTGCAAGCCGAAATTCGAAAACAACTTCCGGAGGTGCCCAGGCAGCAGATCATTGCGGAACCCGCGCAGCGCAACACCGCGCCGTGTATCGGCCTGGCCGCGCAGATTCTAGCCGGCTTACATCCCGATGCCGTCATGGGAGTCTTTCCGGCTGACCATCTCATCCTCAAGGAGGCTCGCTTCCGCACTTTCGTCAAGGCTGCCTTCAAGGCGGCTGAACAGGATCGCGTGGTTGTTCTGGGCATTGAGCCGCGCTGGCCCGAGACCGGATACGGCTACATCGAGTTCAGTAAGGGCGTCAAGCTGGGTGGCCTGGAACCCCAAAAGGTGAAGAGCTTCCGTGAGAAGCCAGACCTGAAGGTCGCCAAGAGATTCGTCACCGCGGGCAACTTTTTCTGGAATGCAGGCATGTTCTTCTGGAAGGCGGCCACGTTCCTGGACCTGCTGCGTCACCACCAGCCGAAAACCGCGACGCTGCTGGCTGGGCTTCCCGCCCACACGCACAAGCAGTTCATACAGAAGCTGACCGATGCCTACCCGCTCTGCGAAAACATTTCGGTTGACTACGCCATTATCGAGAAAGCCGAATCGGTCTCCGGCATCGCGCTGGATGACATTGGCTGGAACGATGTGGGCAGTTGGGAAGCAGTCTATGAGATCGCCCGGAAGGACCACAACGGGAACGCTTCGCTGGGCGATCTGGTTGTCGAAGGCGCCACAGGCAACTACGTGGATGCTCAGAAGACGGTCGCGTTGGTGGGCGTTCACAATCTGGTGGTTGTCGATACGGCGGACGCCCTGCTGGTGGCCGCCCGCGACAAAGCCCAGGACGTCAGCAAACTGGTGAAGAGTCTGGATGCCGAGAAGAGGGAAGAGCTGCTGTAAGGTCAGTCGCCAGGCGGTAAGATTGAAGGGTCGGAGCTAGGTTCGAATTGACGTGAGAGGTCAGGCGCTCTTCTTTCCTTGTTTCTTTGCTCGCTCTCTCTTTAGCTTTGCTTCCTTCTTTAGAAGGTCTTCTTTTGAAACCGAAAGAATTGCTCGGAGGGCGTTACTCATGCGCTCTGCCGGTCTGCGCCCAGGCACGTCAGGCGGCTGTATTGGTTTCATGTTTTCTCCCTGCTCAGAACAAGCACCACTTCGCCGTAATAGTCTCCCTCCAGAGCCCCGAGCGTTGCGTGTGAAATGTCGTGTCCATCGCCTAGCTTGCTGACCCATCTTCCGTTAGTGTATTTGGCGAAGTGTTCCCATTCGTGATTCTTGGCGTAGATTGCAATTGCCTCTGTAGAGGGACGTGTATTTTTATCAACCTCTACCACGTAACCATGCAGTCTTATGATTTTCTTTACGGTTTCGACGCTCACGTCTGCTGGGAACCCCGGAGGCCAATAATACCCAAACATCGCCGTAGGCTCCCACCAGTTATGAGTGTCTCCGAGCGCGAAGGCTAGGCAGTTATAATTGATGTCTTCATCGCTGACCGCTTCATAGTTATCGGGCCCCAACAACGGGAAGTCCTGCTCAATGTCACTTATCGACATAATCTAATCAATCAATCCGTTAGTTCGGCCCCAAGCAAGCCATGCCGCTCTAGCAGCCGACGGATTAGATCCTGGTGGTACCGGGTCCTGATTTGTAGTTGCCGTTAGCGCTGCAAACCAATGCGCCGGTTGGTTTTTTAGAGCTTCCAGTAATAGCGGAACGACGCTGGGTCCCATTCCCATTATTCTGAAGTACGCAGGATGAAGAACTTTCTTCGACACTTGCGATAGATGCTGTGTGTCTTTTCGCCACTGTATCGCAAGCTGAGTGAATTCTGGCCGTACACGTTCAGCCTGCGCCTTTACCAGCAGCGAAACGGTTGGTTGTAATGTCCCTGCGCTCGCTTCCGAAAGCGGCATAGAGATAGCCTCCGTTAGGCTGGGCCATTCCTGTGGCGAGATCCAACTGATTCGAGTACCTGCCGTTGATTGCATCTCGGGATCAATTGTTAGCGCTTGCGGATTCGTCCTAATGAAGGCCTCGTCTACTTCCACTTCACCGGAGAGTCTTTTTTCCTCTGGAGCCATGCCTAATGCTAAACGAATACGATGGCTCATAAACCAGGCCGATTTCTGTGTGATTCCCGTTGCCCGATGAATTTCGTAAGAACTGACGCCGTTCTTGCGATTCACAACCATCCACAGAGCCAGAAGCCATTTGTCCAGGCCGAGCGGGGAGTCCTCGAAGATCGTTCCAGTCTTCGGCGTGAACTGCCGTAGATCGTGCTTGCTGCCACATTGCCATCGATTGTACTTGGACTGGAATAGGACATTCTTCCCACCACATCGCGGGCAGGTGACGCCATCTGGCCAGCGATGCGCAACGAGATATTCTCTGCAGTTTTCGGAGCTAGAGAAGTAAAGAACTGCCTCTTGAAGTGTGTCGGGTCCCACGCTCTAATGCTAGCCAGAATTCAAATGAGTTGTCAACTATATTACCGTCCTTCAGTCAGACACCTCGTCATGCCCAGCCGCCGTCGCGGCGGGCGGCTCTGGTTCACCACTTCCACCGCAGCCGCACCACGATCCACGCCGCTGCCAGCAGGAACCCCGCCAATGCCCGGTACTCCTCGTTTTTCCGATACAGGCCCCAGGAGAACCTGCGCCCCGACGGATCCCGTGGCATCGCGGGCAACAGCCGCGGCACATGCTTGGCGTACTCGCCATAATTCGCGAAGATCTTGCGCAGGTGCTGCTCCTCCAGTTCAATCACTGGGAGATAAACCAGTACAAACACGGCTGCAAAGATCCCCGCCAGGAGCCAATCCCGGCAGGCAATGACAATCCCCGCCGCCACAGTCACCGTGCCGATGTAGAGCGGATTGCGAACGAAGGCGTACGGCCCGCTGGTGGCCAGATCCTGATTCTTCGCTAAATGTCCCGCGGCCCAGCCACGAATCGATAAGCCCAGCACGGCAATCGGGAAGCCGATGAAGACCGATGTCGTTGAGGGGTGCGCCAGCCATGCGAAAGCCGCCAATAGCACAAACCCGAATGGCACGCGCAACTTTGCAACACGGTCGGCGTACGGTTTGTGAAACCAATACGCTTCGCTCATTTCCGGTCTCGCTTCTCTGAGCCGGTCTCCCGCCGCAGCTTCTGCTCCACCACCGCCAGTAACGCCTCGAAGACGCGTTCGGGCGTTAACGCCCGCATGGCCGGATGAATGCCGGTATCCCGCTTCCAGGTGGTGACCGTATCCGGCATCCGCAAGACGGTGACCGATCCGCCATAGGGCCCATTCCGTGACGGATCGGTTGGGCCGTACAAGCCCACGCCCGGCTTCCCCAGCGCTGCCGCCAGATGCAGCGGACCCGAATCCAAGCCAATTACCGCTGTCGCC
Organism: Acidobacteriaceae bacterium; assembly: GCA_903970405.1. Taxonomy (GTDB): domain Bacteria; phylum Acidobacteriota; class Terriglobia; order Bryobacterales; family Bryobacteraceae; genus CAJCIT01. The sequence goes on from CAJCIT010000309.1 coordinate 11,582, forward strand.
CGCCGGGTGGCGTCAATCAGACCGGCGAGCGTTGAAGTATGCACCTCCACATGCGGCAGGCCGGTCACGAGCGACGCTTGATGAGGGGCAACATTCAATACCAGCGGCACGCGCTTCTCTTTCAGCAACTCCGCCAGCTTCGCATAATGCTCCAGCGGCCACTGCTTACTCACCCAGCCGGCAAAGGGACTAGCCATCACGAAAGGCTCATACGGCAAATTCCCTTCGGGCGTCCCAGCTGGAATAGGAAACTCAATCGGCCCCTCCACCGCGCCCACAGCGGCGGCTAGTTCCAGATTGCGGTCAACGATATGAATTGCCAGCGGTTCAATACGCTGCCCATAGAAGCGCGAAGCCATCGGCTCCCGCGCGGCGCTGCGCCCAAAACCAACCACACGCGGCGCGCCGGTTAGCCGGGCCACCACGCTCGATTGAATCAGCCCCTGAAAATCGATTGCCAGCCCGGGATGAATTCGGCGCAGGCCCGCGATGCTTCGCCGCAAATCGCTCCAGAGTTTCCGGCTGAATGGCACCACCTGATCGATGCTCGGGTTCCCTTCCAGCAGCGGTGTCCATTTCGGAGCAACAATCCATGTAATCCTGCTTTCCGGAAACGCTCTCCTGAGCCGAGCGACGGACGGCAACACATGCAGAATGTCGCCCATCGCGCCGAGACGAATTACGGCGATCGACTCGGGCCGGTCACTCATCCGCGCCGCTCGCTCGCCGACGCCTGCCGCGCCAACACGAAGTCCACAAAATCCTGCGACCGTTCGCGGTCGGCGGCCGGGTCCTCGAAGACCTCAACCGCCGGCATACCGTTGAGCACTGCGCGCGCCTCCTCCGGTTCAGCAATCGCCACCGCATCCACATCGCGCAGCGCCGCCAGCATTGCCGCCCGCGCTTCCGCGCTCAATAGAGTATTTTCACCCGGCGTGACCACCACCAGCAGATCCCGGCCGGGCTTGGAGTGCTCATGAATCGCGCGCGCGACGGTCAGGGTGAACGGATCGAAGACGCCGATCACCGCGCTCCAGACGCCTTGTCGATTGCGCTCGGCGAAGTGAGCGAGCGTCACAATTTTCTCTCTGGTATCCAAATTGTAGTTTTCTCAGTGATGAAGTCGCTCGATCCGAATTATGCTGCGCTGACGGCGCCGCGACCGCCAGCCGGCCCTACATCAAGCGCGCGGTAGCCTCCACTACCTGTTCCACCGACACGCGCGTCATACACCGATGATCGATCGGGCACTCGCGCAATAAACACGGGCTGCACTCCACCGGTTGCCGCACAATCGCGAAGCGGTGCCCGGCTGGTCCTGTGGCCGCGCAGTCTGTCGATCCAAATACGGCAACCGTCGGCACGCCTAGCGCCGACGCAATGTGCATCGGTCCTGAATCGTTGGTCAGGTAGAGCCGGCAAGCCGCCGCCATGTCGATGAACTCTCGCAGAGTCGTCCGGCCGGCGAAATTGACACTCCCAATGCCCTGTCCCCGCACCTCCGAACTAATCGATTCACACAATTCTGCCTCCACCTGGGACCCAAAGAACGCGACCGAACAGCCGTACGTCCGCGCCAGCCGCACCGCGGTCTCCGCAAAGCGTTCCGGCAGCCAGCGCTTCGCATTTCCATACGCCGCGCCGGGACTCACGCCCAGCACCGGCATCGCGACTCCGGCTTGCAGAAAGTGCCGCCTTCCGGCCTCGGCAGCTTCGCCGGCGCCGGTCAAGGACGACTCGGCGTTTTCAGAATAGCCTTCAATCAAAGCGGCTCGCTTCAGCAGCTCCAAATAGTAAAAGCGCTGATGTGGGGGAATCTCACCGGCCCTTGGCACGCGAACCGCGTTTGTCAGCAGCAATCCGCGGCCGTCGCGGTTGTATCCGACCCGCACCGGAATCCTCGCGGCCCATACAATCGCCGCCGCTTCAAACGCATTCTGCAGCAGCACGGCCGCCTCGAACCGGCGCCGCTTCAATTCACGCGCCACTCGCCAGCGCGGGGCCAAAGCGCGCGGATCAGCGGGCACATCATACGGAATCACCTCATCGCAAAACGACTCGCGCCGATACAAGCCTGCCACCCACGGCCGCGCCAGAATCGAAATCTGCGCCTGCTGATTATGCTCGCGCAACGCCTGGAGCGCAGGCACCGACATAACGGCATCCCCTACCCAGTTAGTCGCCCGCACTAATATCCGTCGAAAACGGTTTTCCATCCCTCGCAGTTTCAGAGTACTGCGAGTGCCATTTAGCTGTCACGGCGAAGGTAGGAGTTGGGAGCGGCCGGGACGCAGCACGGCCTTGGCAACTGAGAGTACCGCGATTTTGGTTAGGCGGCGGCCGAGGCGGCACCCTGCCAGAAGTCTTTTTGCAGACCGTGTTTGGCTAGTTCAGCGGCGTATTGCGCTTCGAAGCCAGGGTTCTCGCTTGCGGCCTTGCTTTGTTGCATGACATTTTGGCCCACGCGGTAGCAGGCTTCGGCATCTTTCTTCAAAAGATCCCAATAGTGCGCCTGTTTCTTCATTTCGTGTTGCTCGTTTTTGATGGCTTGCGCTTCGAAGCCAAGATCGGCTTTGCGTCTTTCGGCTCTTAGCTTTACGAGGTCGTTGAGCGATTTGTGGAAGGCGCGGGTGTGGGTGGTTTGATAACGCAGGTAGAGGGAGAAGAGTTTGGGGTCGGCGATTTGGCCGGTAGTTTCGTCGAAGCAAGTAGCTTGGAGGTTTTGCGCGCGGTTAGCGAGCCAGTGGGACTCGGCCATAGTACTTACTAAGATGGATTCGGTTTCTGTGGTAGGCAAGTGTTCTTCGGCGAGGGAGTGTTTTAACGCTTCGAAGCCAACGGAGTCTTCGGAGGCAAGGAGTTTGAAGGCGCCGTTGTGGCGAGCGAGACCGTGGATGGTGTGGTTCTGGGAGGAGACAGCGCGTCCGGCGGCTGTGATAGGTCCTGTACTTTGTTGCGCGTTCGCGCGGTTGGCAGCAAGGCGGGCATCGGAGATGTTGGTGAGAGAGGCGAGGGAGGGAAACGGGAGACCCGGTTCGGGGATTTCAACGATAGTTGGCGGCGCTACGGGGGCTGCGGGGAAACCAGCTTTACGAGCGAGTTTGCGTTCTTTGTGCGCGGCGGCACGGCGTTGTTTGCGGTCCATATAGATAGTCCTTTTGAGTTCGAGAAATGGAAAGCGCTTGCTTTCTGGTTCGAAAGTAGCGTGGGGCGGAGGTGGGCCAGAACAAAGGTCGGTGTTTTCGAAGCAGGAAAGAACTTGTAAGTGGTTGGGAGGATTAGGGATAAAAATATTATGGGATTTCGGCGAAGATTGGTGACTGGAAATGCCAGGGAGTAAACTTACGACGTGACCTACTCCACGCAAAGATCAACAGCGGATGTCGAGATTGTGCTCGCTGCCCGAGAGCAGGCGAGCATTCTGGCCAATCTTCTCGAATTGTACGCGCACGATTTCAGCGAGTTCCATGACGTGGAACTTGGTGAAGAAGGCCGATACGGCTACCCAAACCTTCCCCTTTATTGGTCTGAGCCCGATCGGCATCCGTTCCTCGTGAAATTCCGACAAAAGCTAGCTGGCTTCGCGCTTGTGAAAAGGGGGTCGGAAATCAGCAAGGAGCGGGGCGTTTGGGACATGGCCGAATTCTTTGTGCTTCGCCGTTATCGCCGCTCTGGGATTGGCACCGAAGCCGCGCGACAGATCTGGA
>CAJCIT010000310.1 GCA_903970405.1 Acidobacteriaceae bacterium
AGGTGGACCACCGGTAAATCGGTCATCAGCGACTGTCGCACCTCGATTCGGCAGTGTCACTTGATCAACCCGCCCCGCAACGCTCGCGCCACCGCCTCCGACCGTGAGTGTACATGCAATTTCTCGTAAATCGAGCGGAGATGAAAGCCGACCGTGTGAACGCTGATGCCCAGTTCCGCGGCCGCAGTTTTGTTCTGATGTCCGTCCATCAGCAGCTTCATGAGCTGCAGTTCCTGAGGGGAAAGGCCGGAATTAGTCGCGGGCTCCGGCGCCTGCGATTTGCGGAAGAGTTCGACCACCCGCTTGGCTACCTCCGGGGACATGACGGCCCCGCCTTCGGCGATTTCTTTGAGCGCTTCCAGCAGGCGGACTGGCGATGTCTTCTTCAGCAGATATCCGCAGGCACCGGCGCAGACGGCCTGGAAAATCCGGTCATCGTCCTTAAAAACGGTGAGCAACACTGGCGCGATCGACGGGTATCGTTCGCGCAGGATTCGCACGCCATCGAGGCCGCTCAATCCCGGCAGGCCGATGTCGATAAGCGCAACACATGGGAGTGGCCCCTGGCGGAGTCCAGCAAGAGCATCCTCCATTGAGCCATAGACGTGCTTGCACTCAAAGGGTGGTCCGTTGTTGATCAGGAACGAGAGCCCTTCGCGCGTCTCCTTTTGATCCTCGACGATCGCCACGCTGATCACTGATTGCGATTTGATTTGTTCACCCGCCAATTGTGACGCCGTCCGAGTCCCAGTGTAGTCGACTTTGCGTCCGAAGCCACCCTACGCAAACGTGTAGCGGATCACTGACCGTCATGCCTTGGTAAAGGCGTTGTGGCTGGCCGGTGCTCGAATCGACACCGTGCAACCTTGTCCTGGTGGCGAATCAAATCGGATGCTTCCGCCGATCGATTCGGCGCGTTGCCGCATGCCAGGTATTCCATTGCCACCGGCACATCCTGGCGGCTTTTCATCCGCCCTCAATCCTTTGCCATTGTCGCCGACGGCGAGCACGATCTCCTTATCTTCGATCAGCAGCGTGGTTGTGACCTTGCTGCAGCCCGAGTGCCGGGCGGCATTGTGAACGCATTCCTTAAACAGCAGGAAGAGTTGACGCCGTGCCTGAAGGCTGAGCTTCACATGCTCGCCGACGCCGGGTGCGCGCAACTCGAAAGCGATGCCTTGGCTGACGAGCAGATCGATGGCGAATTCACGCATCCGCGAGATGAGGGAGTCGAAGCTGTCGGGCTCCGAGCGGATCGACCAGACAATATCGCTCATCGAGTCGACCAGTTGGCGCGCCAGAGCGCCGACGCGCTCCAGTGATTCCATCGGCATCCGATCGCCACTGCTCGCCCGGGCGCGCGCCACCTCGCTGAGAATCGCAATCTGAGAGAGACCGGAGCCGATGTCATCGTGCAAATCGGTGGCGATCAAGGTCCTCATCCGCTCCAGGTTTACCATTTGTGCCACACGGTAGCTGTGCAGCAGATAGACGATCCCGGCGAGCACCGCCAGAGTCGATGCCTCGAACCACCAACGCCTCCAAAACGGCGGCAGCACGGTGAAATCAACTTCCGCCGGAACTGCGCTCTCCAAGCCGTCCGAATTGACGGCCTTCACCAAAAGCCTGTATTTCCCGGCGCCGAGTGCTGCGTAATTGACGAGATGATCGCGCCGCAACGGGCTCCAATCCTGATCGGAGCCAGCGAGTTTGTAAGCGTAGCGGACGTTATTCTCAGGTTCGCCGGCAAAGGCCACAAACTCGACTTGAAGCTGATCGTGCGATGGCTCCAATTCGATATCAGATATCGTCAGGTTGCCGTGGGGCGACACGGGAAACGGCATGCCACCGGCCTCGACAGCAGTTATGACAACAGCCGGATGAGGCAGCCGACCCGCCAGCGCCGGGGTGAGCCGCGACAAGCCTTGGGCCGTCGCGAACCAGAGGTTGCCACCCCCATCCCGGAAAGCCGAGTGGATTTGTCCACGGGCTAGGCCGTCGGCGGTGGAAAAATGCCGGATGTAGCCTGTTTTCGGGTCGAGGCGGTCAACGCCCGCCGCGGTGCCGGCGTAAATGTTGCCTTGCTCATCATCCACGAGCGCTCGGACGACCTCGCTCGACAGCCCTTCCGGCTGGAGATAACGGCGCACCGAGAGGACCTTGGCAGCAGGATTCTCGACCATCCCCAGGCCGCCCTCGGCGCCAATCCAGAGTCGCCCGGATGCATCCACCAACAGCGCGAACACAGTGCCCGGCGGCAAACCGGCCGCTGCGGTGAACTTCACGAAATTCCGCCCGTCATAGCGGTACAAATTTCCCGGACTCCATAAACCCATCCAGATGTTGCCCTGCCGGTCCTCGGCGAAGGATTTGACCAGGCTCGGCCGACGTGGGAACTCCTCGAACGTGACGATGGCATTTTTCTCCGGATCCCAACGCATCAGCCGGTCGCCTTCAGGCGACTGAGCAGAAGCCCAGATACCGCCTTTTGAGTCCTCGAAGATTTGAAATACGTCTCGATCTGCGAAATAGCAGGCTGCCGGCGCCCGATTGGCGAGACTTTCAGCCGCCCCCCGGCCGTATCGGCACAGGCCTTTGCTGGTTGCAGCCCACCATTCGCCGCTTCGACCTTGGATCAGTATCCGGTTGTCTCCCCATGTCCGTTGATCGACAAAGACCTTCGGTGCCTGCAGGGCGCGGAACTTCCCGCCGTCCAACACGCCGTCCAACACGTTGAGCGACCATCGCGTCTGATCCTCCGTGCCGGTCACCGCCACAGTTCTGCCGGCGCGGTCGCCAAGAACTGAAAACACTCGGTCGGAGCGAAGGCCATCCTGCTCGCGAAAGGTGTGGAGACCGTCCGGCTGTATCTTCATTGCACCCGCCCCTTCGGTCCCCGCCCAAAGGTTGCCCGATTTGTCGATGGCGAGCGAAAAGATGCTGCGATCGGTAAGTCCCTGCGCTCGGCTGAGCAACTGGCTAGCGCCGCCGGGCGGCCGGCGGAAAATTCCGTTCCCGGTGGCAATCCAAATGACGCCGTCCGTTCCTTCCGCGAGAGCTCTGACATCCTGTCCGGCCTCCTCAGGATCGATTCGCAGAACGGCAGGCGCATGGCCGGCCTCGCACCCGTCGTCGAGCAACAGCAATCCCGCCCGCCCTCCGGCCCACAACCGGCCGTCCTTGGTTTTGAGCAGCGCGTTGACAACTTCACTTTTAATTGAGCCCCGGCGAGCGAGCCACTGCACGTCCCCGTCCCTGCCGGTGACATAGATTCCGAAAATACTGGCGAGCCAGAGTTTGCCGCACTTGTCTTCCACGATGTCGGAAACCAGGACGCCTTTCCATCCGGCCGGTGGATCGGGCAACTTCCGGCGTTTGAATACCGGCCCATCTGTGATTTCAAAAAGTCCGTCCCAGGTGCCGACAAACACTGTTCCAGACGGGGATTGGTAGAGAGCGGTGATTGAGTTTTCTTCCGGTTTCGTGCCTGGAAGGAATGTCTCGAACTGGTTCGTGCCGGTGCCTGATTTGAACTTGCACAAACCTCGCGCTGTTCCGATGAGGTACTCGCCGGAACGGGTTTCGAGGAAGGCCTGCACAACCCGGCTCGGCAAGCCCTGGTCGCGGCCGAAACGGGTGATCCGAAAACCGTCGAATCGAGCCAGCCCTTCAGGAGTGTAGAACCATACAAACCCCCGTGAGTCGTTGGTAATGCCGTCGATCTGGTCAGACGGCAGGCCATCGGCGATCGTGTAGCTCCGGATAGGCAGGGTTTCGGACCGGAGACACAGAGAACAGGCTGCAATCGCGATCGCTCGGGCGGTCATGGCTGATCCGAAGTTTCTTCAGTTTAACCCGGATCGCCCGCACTAGAACTACCTACGTAAACGTGTGGGTTGTTCGCGAGGCTCTTGCGCTTCATGATCGCCACAGGGGGGCGATTGCCGCGTCAAGAGACGCCGCCATACCCGAAAAGGGAGGAACACATCTTGACTCGACACAAACTCTTATTGACTGGCACTGTCTGTGCCGGCACGCTTTTCCTGGGGAGCTTCGCTCTGGGACAGCCAAAACAAAACGTTGGTGCGCGAAGGCATCCGAATCTCGCCGCAGCCCAGCGTATGACCGAGAACGCCTACAACAAGATCATCGCCGCACAACAGGCCAACGAATGGGATATGCAAGGTCACGCCCAGAAAGCGAAGAGCCTTCTCGAACAGGCCAACACCGAATTGAAAGCGGCGGCTCTGGCAGCCAATAAAAACGCAAAGTAGGCTGACGTGCGAGGGCGCTGTAGTTGCGGCGCGCAAGTCCACGGGTATTTGGTGGTCGGCTGATTCAGTAAGCTCACCCGGCTTTGTGAAACCGGCTCGATAACTCAGATTGGGAGGAATGATGATTAGAGTAAGCCTTTCTGTTCGTCGAATGACGTGCCCCGGGACATGCCTGCTTTGGGCTAGTCTTGCAGCTGCGTCGAGCTGGGGCCAAGTATCTTTTCCGACGTACCCCTATATTCTGCCCGCAGTCGCGCAGTCCGGAGGGCCGGTTTACGTGGTGCCGGGAACAGTGACCGAATCGACTCCATTCAACCTCACCGCTGCGAGCGGCTCAGTCTGTCTCCAGGGCGTACCAGGCGGAATCTGCACCAACGCCGCTGGAATCGAGGTTGCCGGAAGTCCCTCACCGGGAACTTTCACTACGTTCGCCGGGACGGTCGGCGCGTCTTCGGGCAAGTGGAGTTTTGGAGCGCTGCTGATGTCAATCGAGGGCGTCGGAACGGTCCAGGTGTTTCCATCGAAGCCGCCGAACGGGCTCGGAAGTAAGACTCCGTCCACCAAGCTGACCCTTACCGGGGCCACTTTCGGATCGCTGGGTTTCACGTTTCCGAGCGCTGGCATCGATAGTCCCCGGATCACGTTCTTCGTCGCTGACAATGAATATTCAGACAACTCGGGTGATTTTCTATTGAGCCTGGTGTCTCCTTTACTCGAGTTTCAGCCTTGGTCCACCAGCAAAGTCATGCAGGTGGTGGGCCCCTGCGATTGGCAATTCTGGGAAAGCGGCAAGGGGCCTTGCAACCCGACAGCCGCTTCGCTGGGAGCACCCAGCCAGATTCTCGGAATGGGCCTCGGTTATTCCTTTCCGGACCTAACTCACGGGAAGCTGATCTTCCTGTTTGGCGACACAGTCGGCGTCGAAATCCCCAGCGGAGAATCGCTGCAGACCACCGATCCGGCATGCCCGGCGACGGCGCCGAGCTCCCCGCCACCGTCTCCGTGCTTCCCCAATTTTCACGCGAGGGACAACATCGCGACCGCCCCGGACGCCTCGACACCCTTGAGCCTGACGCTCGATTTTCTGCAGTCGAAGCCCGGCATCGATCCGCTCAACCACATCCCCAACTCGCCCTTGTTCGTGGAACCGTCGCCTCAGCCGGACGGCACGGTAGTGGACATGGGAACGGACGACATACCCAACTCCGGCGTCAATGTCAACGGGGAGAATTACATTGTCGTCAACACGGGGCACACTTCTAAGGACGGCCAGGAGTTCGCGCGCTCCGTGCTGGTGGACTACGCGGGTTCCTCGGCCAAAACCGAATTTGTGGGCGGCCGAACCCTTTCCAAGGCAAACATCAGGAAGTTGGTGTGCGAAGGAATTACGTGCATCACGAAAGTCTTTCAAGACGGCCACTTCGTGTTCGTGTCGCCGCACATCCTCCCTATCGCCTTCGCTCAGCAGCTTGGCCTCTCCGAGCCCGGCGTACTGATCTTCGGCAACGGGCAATATCGGGCCGAGAGTATCTATCTTTCGTACATCCCCGCAAGCCAGTTCTGGAAGGGCAAGGATGCTATGGGCAACGACACAACCACGTATTTCACGGGCCTCGATAACGCGGGCCGTCCCACCTGGTCGAATAACGAACTGTGTGCCGTGCCGGTGGTCTATGATAATCCGACCGGTCTGCCGAAGAGCTCCGGCTGCATCGTCCAGGAGTTCTCGGCCCCGGCGCCGCCAGTCGATCCCGGGACTGTTGGCAACGTGTCGGTCACCTATAACTCAGATCTGGCGCTCTGGTTGATGACCTGGGACGGCGGCCGGCAACAGCCCCCGTCATCGTTAATCCACGTGAATGGCGACTATTTTAGCTACGCCCCGGCACCGTGGGGTCCGTGGAGCACTCCGACCTTAATCTATAACGAATGCGAATTCGCCGCCGCCCCATACCGTCAGGGCTTCGGAGACTTTATCCGCTACGTGCCCGGCCCTGACAATCCTTGTCCGTCGGTGCCCCTCAGCGGCCCGGCAGGACCAATCATAGGAACCGCCGGCGCGCCGTTTACCGGCACGGCTCCGCCCAAGGGCGGTCCTGGCAGCTCAACCGCACACTCGACGCGCGGGGGCCAGTTTGCGCCGCTCCAAATCGAGAGTTTCGCCGCGGTGAACGGGGGTCAACTATCGATCTATTTTGACCTTTCCACCTGGAACCCTTACACAGTGGTGCTGATGCAGTCGAATTTCACGATCAACCCGAACTAGCAATCTCTGACAACGCGGAAAGGACACACCATGCCAACTATACTCAGAGTCTGCCGGGTTCTCATTTTTCTCAACATCTGCTCTTGTTGGGGCCAAGTTCAATTTCCAACGTATTCCTACATCCTGCCCGCCATCGCGGACAAGGGCGGACCGGCTTATCATTCCCGGAACCGTCACCGAGGAATCCACCATCAGTTTGACGAAAGTGACAGGCTCGGTGTGCCTGAGGACTGGCTAAGGCACGAACGCCGCCGGAATTGTGACGGCAGCCGCCGGGAATACCACCGCCCCGGGCAGCGATTCTTTTTTCATTCAGCTACAACCCGACGGATCGGAACAAGAGTTCGAGTATGGCGCCGTTCTCATATCCGTTGAGGGCGTGGGCAATCGGCAGGTATTTCCGGCCAATAAAGCGAACGGCTTGAATAGCGTCTCTCCGCCTACCAGCCTCAACGCTTCACAGCCGACATTCAAATCCCTTGGCTTCAAGAAATTCTCCAAGCAGAACGCACGGATCAGGTTCATTGTGGCCGACACCTATTACGCGGACAATTCAGGTGACTTCCTGTTGACGCTCCAAACGCCGTCTCTGACCTACAACACGAATACTACGAAAAAAATCACCCAAGTGGTCGGCCCCTGCGATTGGGCGGCCTGGAACTTCGGCGCCGACGCTTGCACCCAAACCGCGGCCTCCGGCCATCCCAGCCAGGTATTGGGGATGGACTTGGGGTTTTCGTTCGAAGATACAACGGCGGGGAGCCTGATCTTTTTGTTCGGCGATACGATTGGCGTTCAGATCGCCTCCGGCAGCGCGCTGGTTCCCGCCGTTCAGACACCCAGCCAATTCGTGGAATTCGGAGCACATGACGCCATCGCCACGGCCGCTATCACGTCCACCCCCTCGAAATTCCATCTCGATTTTCTCGAGAGGCCGGGTACCAGTCCCGCGCCGGGAATACCGAATGCGCCAGTGTTTGTCGAACCAACCCCCCAGCCGGACGGCGCGCCCGTCCTCATGGGTGCCTTCGATGTGCCGAACTCCGGCATTCATGTGAAAGGCGAGAACTACATCATCGTGAACACTCGGCCCAAAGGGAGTAACGATGCTACGTTCGCCCGGTCCGTTTTGGTTGACTATGTGAGTAATACGGACTTTGAGGGGGGGAGGACCATCTCGACGGCCAATGTTGCCTCCTCCAGCGGCATTGTGACTGAGGCTGGCCATTTCGTCTTTGTAGCGCCGCACGAACTGCCGCTCGACTTCGCTCAACAACTGGGACTATCGGAGGCCGGCGTACTGATCTTCGGAAACGGGCAGTACCGGCATGAAAGCATCTATCTCTCTTACATTCCGGCGAGCCAGTTCTGGTCGGGCGAGAATGGCAAGGGCAATCCCTCGACGAAATACTTCACGGGTCTTGATGCGACCGGACACCCGATGTGGACGACAACGGAGTTGTGCGCCGTGCCGGTCGTCTACGACAATCCGACTAACCTACCGACCAACCCCAGTTGCAGCGCGCCCGTGGACCCGGGCACAGCAGGCAACGTATCAGTGACGTACAACGAGACTCTGAGCCTCTGGTTGATGACTTGGGACGGCGGAAAGCAGCCCGGTGCGGTTGGGGGAATCTTCTTCAGCTACGCCTCGGCGCCGTGGGGTCCCTGGAGCACCCCACAAAATATTTATAACGCTTGTGAAGCCCACAGCTATGGAGAGGGCTATGGGGATTTCATTCGCTTCACGGGCGACCCGACCGACTGCGCAGCGCTTTTAGTACCGCCCGCCACGTTGAGCAGCCCTTCTGGGCCAAAGGGGCCGATCATCGGGACAAGCGACGACCCGTTCTACGGCACTGCGGTAACCAACGGCAACACGGAAACGGCAACGACGAGACGCGGCGGCATCTATGCGCCTTACCAGATCGCGAGCTTCGCGGCCGTCGAAGGCGACGGGCTGTCGATCTACTTCAACATGTCAACCTGGAACCCGTACACGGTTGTGTTGATGGAATCGAATTTCATCATCGCACCGGCTCCGTAAGTCATCAGCTGTGGTCCTCCAGCGTAGATCTCTATTTTTGCCCGACTTGGCACCTTGGCAGGAAGACGGTCGGTTCGAATTTATCCGTCAGGCCTCGGCAATTGCGGCGATGGAAATCTTCAGCACCGGAACTTTGAC
>CAJCIT010000311.1 GCA_903970405.1 Acidobacteriaceae bacterium
AGTATCGCTTATCCCAAAGACGAAAGGCGACGCTGATTTGTTTAAGGAACTTGAGCGGTTGGAGCAGATCAGATCTTTTTGACTGCCGGCAACGGCCACCAAATCCGCTGGCGCAGGAGCCTGTGCCGCGGGAGCGGGAGAGCCCGTCGTGGTCCGCTTACTGGCGTGCGCGGTTCAGAAGGGCGCCGATACCCCTATCCGCTCGCGCACGCTCGCGGTTCTGTGGTTTGTTCCGTCGGGCCCATGCTGGCTCTTGCGGTTCATGGCGCGGCGCGTAGACTTGCCACCAGCGTCCCCGTCTCCTTCAGCAGTGTCAGGCGGGCCCGTTCCACCGCCGTGTCCGCGTTATACAGCATCAGCCAGCGGTCATTTTCCGCCACCCGTGCCTGTTCCACCCGGCTCATCGGCGCACGCCCTTCGGCGAGTTGCGCAATGAGTACCGACAGGTCTTCCCGAGCCAGATCCAACTGCATCCGCGCCAGATCGCGCGCCTCTTCGGCCTTCTTCCACTCCTGATAACTGCGGCGGGCGTTCACCGTGGTGCGGTTTCGCGCATCGTTCATCTGCACCCGCAATTTCGCAATATCCGTGGCCGCCTGGTCCGCCAAGCCGCGCGCCGCCGAACCCACCAGTATCGGTAGCGTCACTGACACTCCCAATTGAACGTTATTGCTCTGAAACTTGCTGAAGTATTGCTGGTAGTTGTATTTGGCAAACAGCGCGTACTGCGCTACCAGATCCACCTGCGGCTGATGCTGCGACTTCTGGCTTCGAATCTCAAGTTCCTTTGACAGCGCCGCCGATTGCAAATGCTGAAGATTCCGGTCGTTCTTGAGCGCCAGTTCCACCGCCTGGTCTTCAGACTTCACGGTAACCGGGCTGGTTGCCGGCACTTCCACCGTCTGCACCCGGTCCGCAGCCGGCAGGCCAACCGCCAGCGCCAGCAATAATTGGGCGTAATCCAGATCTGATTTCGCCGCGTCCAGCCTTTGCCGCATGCTGGCCAAATTCACCTTCGCCCGCTTCGATTCCACCGGCAGCTCTGCCCCTTCCTGAACGCGCGCGTCAATCGTACCCACCACGCGCATCAGGCTCGGCTCCTGTTTCGAAAGAACATCGACCTGCTTTGCAAGTTCCATGACATCCAGGTACGCCGTCGAGACCCGGTAGGCCACTTCTTCCGACTTTGCTTGCGCATCCAATTGGGCACCGCGGGCATTTTCGCGGGATTGCGCCAGCAAGAAGTCATCCGGGCGGTTGTAGAGCGCCAGCGTGGTGCGCACTTGAAACAAGCTCGGTGCATTCCCTTCAATCGAGTTCGGATAGCCGTAGGTATAGGCCAGCCCGCTGCCGGCCGTCACTTTCGGAACAAAGGGATCGCGAGCGACGCGAATGCCCTGTTCAGCCCGCTGCGCATCCAGCCGCGCCAGCAGCACATCGGGATTCTGTTTCGCCGCCAGTTCCAGCGCCTGGCTCAAAGTCAGTGTATGCACCTCAGCCTGGGCTGCCTGGGTGAAGGAGAAGCACAGAGAGCAGAAAATAAAAGAAGCGGAGGCTTGACGCAGGGTCACAGTCTCATCCTAACGAAGGCCGGCTTTGGCGTGGCGATTACACCTGGCGCTGAGCCACAGAACCGCGAGCGTGCGCGAGCGGATTTTGGTGAGTCGCTGAGGCGCAGTTCGAAGTTCGCCCACGTGGTGGGAGAAACGGGAAAGAAACATGGCTCTGCCGTCGCTGAACCGCAAAACGCCATGGCACGACCGGTCAGGGAGGGACCTCAACAGGCCTGCGAGATCCACTGGACCCCACCGCTCGAGTTCCTCAGAATCCGGTACAGCGGTGGCCGTTATAAGCATTAAGTTAAGAAGAAATGGCTATGATTCGACAACAACCCGGGATGAGGCCACTCTGAAGGTTTGCCAGCTACTTCGTCAGGCGGATTCGCAGAAGCGGACGCACCCGAGCGTGGAGCGATAAATAATGCTTGGCGTTGGGACAGGATTTCGGGACAGCGCCGTCAGCAACCCTGGCACGGCGGCGACCGCCGTTTGGCCCCGTTTCTGGGACTGACTTTCGAGACCCTGGAGGCCCTGATTTTAGTGCCTTACGCGTGTGTCCCGAAACTTACCCTTTGTGAAACGACCCACTGCGCAGCTCAGACCGTCAGATATGAAGCTCTTCCGGCGAAACGTCCGTAACCCGCCACCCATCGTCATATAGCTGGAGGACAGCTTCGCCATTCAAAACCTGACCTGGATTGAAACCAACGGAAATATCACCCCATCCTCCTAAGCTAACCCCCCGCTGGGCTAACTTCTGACCGATAGCCGTGAGTGTCCACTTCCACGTAAATTCTGCTTTCGCTTCCTTCTCCGACGGCATGATACCCGTAATCGCTACTAATTCCGGAACTGCCACTGGCACAAAAAGCACCCGTGGCGCGCCTATGTAAGGTCCTATTTTCCATTTCAGATTCGCTGCCGTCTCTCGTCCCTTTGTAGTGAGTTCCGTATCTACAACGCCAAAGGGCTTGTGGAGCACCTCAATCAGACCTTCTGATGCAAGCGCTTCGTAAGCCTTTTCGACAGAAATGCCCTTGGCAAGCATGAACGGATACGTCTTCGACTGCTTGAAAGCTGCACTGGCAGCCAGAAGTTCTTGGGCCTTTGAGCGTGAAAGAGTGCTGCTACCACACGCGAGCAGCAATGTGGAGACACAGACGATGAGTGAGAGGGTCGTTGAGAATCGCATGCCGCTGTAGTAGTTCTCCTTCTGGCTGCCCTAGCCTTCTGGTTTGGCGAATCCAAAGAACATTTAACGATATCACCTATGCGCTGAATTCCGATGTTCCCCGCGTCTCGCGAAGGACCCTTTGTGAGACATCCCTATGCCCCTGAATATTCCCTACCCTCGCTGCGTTGAAACTCCTTTATCAAAGGCTGGCCGAGCTTGATCAACTTGAACTTATACTCCACCAAGCCCGAAGTGCCGTTGTATAGCCATATCTCCCCGGTGCGGGTGTCAAAGAAGTTTGGAGTGGCCCCCAAAAGTGAGACAGGAGTTAAGACTCATTTTTCATTGAATGGAGAATTGAGTCATGAGCGTTTCTCGAAGAAAGTTCAGCAAGGAGTTCAAACTGGCGGCGGTGCGCCGTCTGGAAACGGGAGCTTCGATGGCCGAGGTGGCCCGAGCCTGTGAAGTAAACCCCAACGTGCTGCAACGGTGGCGGCGGGAATTCCGCGATGGCGTGGATCGCGCGTTTCCCGGGCTGGGTAAGCGGAAAGTCGATGAAAGTCAACTGGCCGAACTGGAGCGCAAAATCGGCCAACAGACCCTGGAGATCGATTTTTTAAAGCGTGTCTTGCAGCGAGTAGAGGAAACGCGGATGCTGCAAGCGCTCGACCGAACCGCGCCATCTACGAGCAGATCGACAAGGAAACCCAACGGGAAGAGGCCATGACAATCCTGCACATGTGCGAGGCGGCCGACGTCAGCCGAGCTGGCTTCTACCGCCGCCATGAGCCGACGACCCAAGATCGCGACATCGATCTGCGGGACGAAATTCAAAGGATCGCCCTGGAGTTCCCCTGTTACGGTCGGCGGCGGATCTTGGCCGAGTTGAAGCGTCGCGGCTGGAAGGTGAACCACAAGCGGGTCCATCGCATTATGCGCGAGGACAATTTACTGTGCCTGCGGCGGCGGAAGTTTGTGGTGACCACCAACTCCAATCATCCCCACCCGGTTTATCCCAACCTCGCGGCGGACCTGGACATCACGGCTGTCAATCAACTCTGGGTGGCCGATATCACCTATATCCGGCTGGAGACCGAGTTCGTCTATCTGGCGGTGATTCTGGACGCCTTCTCACGCCGCGTGGTGGGCTGGGCACTGGATCGGACGCTGGAAGCTGTGCTGGTGATGACCGCTTTGCGCCGGGCTTTCGAAGAGCGCCGACCAGCACCCGGCCTGGTGCATCATTCCGACCGGGGCGTGCAGTATGCCTGCGGCGACTATACTGATCTGCTGAAGGAACACTGCATCACGATCAGCATGAGCCGCAAAGGAAATCCTTACGACAACGCGGCCTGCGAATCATTCATGAAGACGCTGAAATATGAGGAGGTGTACCGGCAGGAATACCGTGGCATGGCGGAGGCACTGGCCTCCATCGGGCAATTCATCGATCGCACTTACAACCAGAAGCGGCTCCATTCGGCGCTCGGCTATCGGCCGCCGGAGGAGTTCGAACGGATTCAATCGAATGTTGCGTAAAACGAGAGGGCGCCCTCAAATGCGTTTTCTTAGGCATAGCGGAATCTATCGGTCCGATGTGTTATCACTTCTTGTAAACTCGGGCCAGGGTGCCGCCTCCCGTTGGTCGGGCCTGGCCCAAGCTATAGGACGCGACGGGAAGAACACGCCCTGCCCATCGTCCGCGATGAGTTCCGGCCGGCTAATCCTCGATCGGGTTGCTCGCCAGCATTGCCCGTCTCCGCTTCACCAGCGGTCCCAGCATAAATCCATTGCCGCATCGATGGAAACGAATTATCATCGAACGGTAACCAGTGTCTTAACTTCTGTCTCAGCCCATGGGGCCACCCCA
>CAJCIT010000312.1 GCA_903970405.1 Acidobacteriaceae bacterium
GAGGACTTGGTGTTGAACCCGCCGGCGGACCTGAAAGATGGGCAGCGAGTTGAGATCAAGAAGTAGCGGAGACTTTCATCGATGAGCGAAGCGATTATTCAGACGCGTCAGTTGAGCAAAGAGTATGTGCGCGACGAGTTCCGGGTTATGGCGCTCGACGAAGTGGACATAGATATCGAGAAGGGGGACTTTGTCGCCCTGATGGGACCGTCCGGCTCCGGCAAGTCGACGCTGCTTCATCTGATTGCGGCGATGGATCGGGCCACCAGCGGCTCCATCAGCGTCCTGGGCGCGAACCTGCGCACCTTTACCGACCGCGAAATTGCGCATTGGCGGAATGAACACATCGGTTTCATCTTTCAGTCATTTAACTTGATTCCGGTGCTTACCGCGCTTGAGAATGTCGAGCTGCCGCTCAAGCTGACGAACCTGTCGAAGAAGGAACGGTTGGAGCATTCAGCCACGGCGTTGAAGCTAGTGGGCCTCGATGACCGTATGGGGCACATGCCGAAGCAGCTTTCCGGCGGTCAGGAACAGCGCGTGGCGATTGCCCGCGCAATTGTGACCGATCCGGATCTGATCCTGGCCGACGAGCCGACCGGAAACCTGGACGCGACGTCGGCTGAAGATGTGCTGACCATGTTAACCCGCCTGAACCGCGAGTTCGGCAAGACAGTGGTGATGGTGACGCACGACCCACATGCAGCCAAGTTCGCCCGAACCATTCGGCATTTGGAAAAAGGCAAGCTGCTGCCGCCCGGCCGCCTCCCAGCCGACTGGGCAGGCGCAATTGCCCTCCGCACATAACGCGTCTTAGCCGGGACGTTCTCATCGGTCCTTCGGGCGAATTGGAAATCGCGCGCCCGGCTGCTGCGCCGCCGGCTTAGTATCGCCACTGTGCCGGCCAGGGGAGCACACCTGGTATGAGGGCAAGCGGCGCGCCGCGGCTCGGTCGACACTTGACCTTCAATGGAGCGAAAATAAAGTAAGACCGCACTATGCGCCGGCTGCTCCCCATCGCGTTGCTTTCCGCGTCGCTCCTTTCTGCCCAGGCCACTGAACAGGACGGTAATCAGGCGCTCGAAAAGCAGGACTATCCGGCCGCTATCCGGATTTTCTCGGCCCTCGCCGCAGCCGATCCCAAAGATTACACCGCCTGGTTCAACCTCGCGCTGGCCGAATCCGCCGCTCAGAAAGATCCCGACGCTATTTTGCACTACCAGCGCGTCCTCGATCTCAAGCCCGATGTTTACGAGGCCCATTTTAATCTCGGCATCATTCTGCTGCGCAACCATAAGAACGCTGAGGCGGCCGCACACTTCGGCGAGGCCGTCAAACTCAAACCCGACCGGTTCCCTCCTCAGCTCTACCTGGCTGAAAGTTTGCTGGGGTCCGGAGACGATCGGGCCGCTGCCGCCGGCTTCGAGAAAGCTCTGCGGATTGACCAAAAGTCGGCCCGCGCCGAGCTGGGCTGGGGGCAGTCGCTGGTCCATCTCGGACTACTCGACCAAGCCGCGCCTCACTACCTGCGCGCCGCTGAGCTCGATCCTAAATTGAAGACCTATTGGATGGAGCTCGCGTCCGCCTACTCGAGCGCGCAACGCCCCGGGGACGCCATCGCTATCCTCAAGCAGTTCCCCAACGATCCTGGCGCTGTCGAGCAACTCGGCCGCCTGTATCTTGCCGCCGGCCAGCCCGAGGAAGCTACTGCCCAGTATGAAGCGGCCTACAAATCGTCGCCCACGCCTGAGAACGAACTGGCTCTTGCCACCGCCTATCTCAAAGCGAAGCAGCCTCAATTGGCGGCGCCGCTTCTCGAACGCGCCCTCGGCCGGAACCCCTCCGACTACCAGGTCTGGATGACCGCGGGCCGCATCTATCGCGACCAACGGGACTACCCCCGGGCCTCAAGCCACTTCCTCGCCGCCGCCAGGCTGAAGCCCGATTCGGCGGAAGCATGGAATGAACTGGCCGGCGTCTCTGTCGTTGCCGGCCAGTATCCTGAGGCGCTGGAGGCCCTCGACCGATTGCACCGCTTGAATAAAGAGATCCCGGGCGACTTCTACCTCCGCGCCATTGTTCTCGATAAGCTGCACCAGCTTAAGCCAGCTTTGGAAAGCTACAGAAAATTTCTGGATGTCAGCGAGGGCAAGTATCCCGACGAAGAGTTCATAGCCCGCCAGCGTGCGCGTATTATCGATAACGAGTTAAACAGGCGATGAAACCGGCACATCTCAAGCTCCTCCAATCCGCCCTGTTCGTTCTGATGGCCGCGCAGCTAACCTTTGGCCGCCAGATTCCGGAACTCGACTCCGAACCGGACCTCGTCAAGCGCTCCCAGCGCGCGCTGGTGATGGCCGATTCCTTTTTTGAGGATGCCCGCCAGGCTTACACCTCGAACGAGATCAAGAAAGGCGATACCCGACTCGAGGAAATGACCAAAGCCCTCAACGTCTGCGTAGCGGCCCTCAACGCGGTGCACAAAAGCCGCCTCTTCAAACCCGCTGAGATGCGCGTGATGACGCTCTCCCGGCGCCTGCACACGCTGGTGGGCGATCTCAGCGTCGATGATCGCGGTTGGGCCGAGTACACCGAACGCCAGGTGGAGGCCGTGCACGAAAAGCTCTTGTTAGGTGTAATGAAGAAGTAGAGGCATGAACTCATGAACTATTGCTCCGGCCTTCGCGTGACTCTCGCTTTGACGCTCGGGCTCGCCGTAAACCTCGCCGCGCAGAATCGAGACTTCCTGAACACAGCCGAGGTCCAACTGATCCGCGATACTCAGGAACCCAATGAGCGTCTGGCGCTCTATTCAAAGTTCGCCAAGATGCGGGTGGATATCCTGATGCAGATCCTGCAAAAGCAAAAGCCAGGCCGCAGCCTCCTGGTCCACGACACACTTGAAGACTATTCCCACATCATCGAGGCCATCGACAGCGTGGCTGACGACGCGCTCCGCCGCAAGATTGCCGTCGATAAAGGCATGCTTGTGGTGATCGCCGCTGAAAAGGACTTCTCTGAACGCCTTGGCAAGATTGAGGACATGAATCCGCCGGATCTCTCGCGGTTTGACTTCGTCTTGAAGCAGGCCATCGACACCACCAACGACAGTCTGGAGCTGTCGATGGAGGATTCGAAGAAGCGTCAAGCCGACATTCTGGCGGCCGATGAAAAGGAGAAAAGGGAACGCGAAGGCTCGATGTCCGACAAAGAGGTGGCGGAACGCAAAAAGCAAGATGGCGATGCGGCCGACGCCGCCGGCAAAGCCAAGAAGAAGATCCCTTCTCTGTATAAGCCCGGCGAAAAGCCCCCGGATCAATAGCTCCTGGGATTGGCGCGCTCTTGATCGCACACTGCGTGAGCTAGCCTCTGTGGCAAGTATCGCTCTACGGCTGATTCTGCGCCACGCCCAACATCTTCTGCCGGTCCGCGCGCAAATCCTTCTGTGAGCGTTCGGCCGGATATGCCGTCCCCATCACGCCTTCCCAGACGATGCGGTTGAACTGGTCGGCGTTCACCTTGTCCTCACTGCTGAAATCGAACCCAGCCGTTTTTTGCGCCCAATAGGCAGCGTCGTGAGACGGCCTCGGCCCATCGGCCGTCCCGCTCTTTGGAAATTCCGGCTTTGGGATCGGCAGCGTTGTGTTCGCCAGAATGGTGGACGGCTTCGAATCGAACGTCCAGTCTCTACGATCGAGATCGAACACATCCGTCATCGGCCGTTCCGTTGCAGTGTTCAGATTTAGGTGCTCGAGTCCCAGCACGTCCTCGATGGTGCGGACCATGTTCACGGTGGTGTAGTAAGTCGAAACCACCGCGCCTTGTTTTACGTACGGGCCAATAACATAAGCGGTGGTCCGATGCGCATCCACGTGGTCTGAGCCATCCTGCGCGTCATCCTCAATGCTGAAGATCAGCGTGCTGTCTTTGTAAGGGCTGTGGGCCACTTTCTCGACTAACTTGGCCATGGCGTAATCGTTGTCAGCCTGTTGCAGTTCCGGAGTATTTACTCCGGCAATGGCGCTTCCGAAATCGCCCATGTGATCCACCGGAAGTTGAACAATCTCAAACGCCGGCAGATTCCCTTTGGCCACAAAGCCATCGAACTCGCGCTCCCATTCGGCCTCCCGATAGAAGTCCGGGTACGCCGGATCGAAGCCCCGGTAATATGGATCGCCAAACTTGTACAACTCCGGATTTGCGGGGCGCGACATCACGATATTGTCCTGAAACGGATGCGGCACGCGCGGTGAATCCAAGTTCGTATCGCTCATGCAGCCATACTCTCGAAACGTGAGGCCCTTGCGCAGCACCGCATCCCAGATGTAGCCCTTGCCTGGGGCGGCGCCCTTCGGGCCGTCGGGCTCCGCCACGTTAGCCGTGCCCGGCAGCAGATCCGGATCGGAGGGCGTTTTCGGGTTCGCCTTCTGACGCTCCGCCACCGTTGCCAGACCCACGTTGATATCGCGATTCAATCCTTCGTAGTCGTACTGCAAGCCCCGGCCGGCATACTGCAACGGCAGCGCTTTCACGCCGAAGTCGCTCTCTCGCCCGGAAGTGCTCCATTGCCATCCATCGCCACTGACTTCCCCGCTGTCGTAGAAATTATCCAGGTCCACAAACTGGCGCGCCATCCGATGAAAGTTAGGAGTCAGCTTCTCGCCAAACTCGGTCAGCTTCGGATCGCCGTTCCCGCGGTCCAGGTCGCCCAGAATCTGATCGTACGTCCGGTTTTCTTTAATGATGTAGATGACGTGCTTGATGCGCTTACGCAACTCGTTCATCACCTGCTCGTCGCGCGGATCGGGCTTCGTATCGAAATGATTGTTGGCCGCCACCAGCCGCGTCATTCCCTCCAGAGCCGGGCCTTCCGGCACCGGCATGGTCAGGAAGCCCGCCTTTTCGAGTTGATAAATATATTGGTTGAACTTACTCAAATCCACCGCCGGACCCGGCTTCACTTCTTTGTCCCTTTTCACTTTCATGCGCAGATCCGGATTGGGGCCGGGCACGGTTTTGCCATTCACCACGTAGAGTGTCCGGCCGTCGCCGCTGAGGCTCACCGCGTTCGGATACCAGCCGGTCGGCAGGAGTCCCACCACTTCCGAATGCGATCCGCCCTCGCCCAGGCGAATCACGGCTACCGAATTGGTCCCGCCATTGGTGACATACAGCGTCTTCTCATCCGGTGAGAGCGCTGCGCTGTTCGGCGCGCTGCCCGTGTACCCTTTGGGGTTTTCCAGCAGTCCGGCGGGCGCGGTTGTCGAAATCCGTTCAACGATCCGGTCTCGCCGGGTGTCGACGATGGTCACGGTATCTGTGTTGTCGGCCATGACGAAGAGCCGCGACTGATCGCGATCTAAAATCATCTTGTTCGGATTGCCTGCCATCTTAATGCGATGCACAATCCCTGCCGTTTGCCCTAGGGTGACCACCACAATCTCGCGGTCGCGAATACTGGATACATAAGCGGTTGTGTTTCCCTTTACCGCTACCCAAAACGGATACTCGCCGCCCGGCACGCCCGCCTGCGACGGGTGATTCCTGCCCGGCCGCAGATCCAGTTCCTTCTCGACTTTTCGCGCCGCCACGTCAATCAACGAAATGGAATCGTTATAAAGGTTCGCCACCACCAGCGTGCGGCCATCCGCGGTAACGCCAATGCCGCCCGTGGATAACGCTTCCTTGCCCACATATAACCCCAGCCCCGATTTGTGATCCAGGGGAATCGGCAGCCCGCTCTCCTCCCAGTTGCCGGCGGCGGTCAGTGAGAACGTGTGGACGTTGTCGTCCTTGCCGCCCGTCACATAGAACGCTTTCCCGTCTGGAGCGAAACATATCCCCGCGAAGGTGTTCGGTACCTTGAGTGCCTGTGTTCGCAGAGGCGCCGTTCGGCTGATATCGAACACGAAGACGTACTCCTGGGAGGCCTGGGCCGCAGGCTTCCCATCGGGTCCCGAAGTCAGGTTGTAACCGCTTGTGAGAATCAGCAGCGTGCGGTTGTCCGGGCTTGTCGCGGTGCTGATCGCCTGACCGGCTTCGAACTGGGGATAGCTGGGCAGGCCTGGATTGAGGCTCACAAAATGCGCTCCGGGCGCAGCCGCCGGTGTGATCCGTTTTCCGGTCGGCAGCACGGATGCGCGGTCGTCGTCATCGTCGCCTGACAGATGCATTGACGAGGAGGCGAGAAGATACACGCAAAGCAGCGCGGCAATTCGATATTTCTTGAACATGGTGGCGGCACAGGCTTCAGCCTGTGATGGCGTCTTCTGCATTTTCCAAACACAGACTGAAGTCTGCGCCACCATATCTTACACGGGCGCGGCCCAGGCTTCAGCCTGGGAAGTTTCTAGCCGACGCAGTCTGAGATCATCTCTCAGAATCCGATGGCAGCTTAGGTGTAACTTACGCGTAACGTTGCCAGGTAGCTTACTCTTCTGAACCGCGCACAGCAAGCGGGCCATGGCTGGATGGCCCTCCTGCCCGGGCTCATCATGGACGGTTCCTCTGCATCACGGTCCGCTTGCTTCGCGAGCGGTTTTGCCAGAAAGCACCGGCGATGAGAGCCCGGGAGTCAGGCGCCCGCCAAGAGGCCATCTCGGCTGCGCCTGGTTAGTGTTGAAACCAGACAACAGCCGACACGAATGCCGGCTCAGCAGGCTGAAGGCCCGCGCCACGGGCGAGGCGGTAGCCGGAACGAGTTTTCATCGTTTGGGGGTGAGCGCTCCGGCGCCTCATGCCGAGATCAGAAGGAGGGGCTGTGCTTGAACGATGGTCCCCAGGATTTCAAGGCTGCGGTCCTTTAGAATGTCAGGCGCCCGGTCAACTGTATCTGTCGCGGCCCGGCGCCCTCCGCGCTTTGCATCGCTGTGATCTGGCCGAATGCCGGAACCCCCCACGTGAGATTGGATGGCGGAGCGTAGTTGGGGTGGTTAAACGCGTTCGAGACTTGCATTCCTATCACTGCCCGAACCCGTTCGCTGAATGAGAACCGCTTAAGTAGCGACAACGAAACAGCTTGGGTGCCGGGCCCGACAACGTCCCCTGAAGTGGCATCGCCGAACCGGCCGATGGCCGTCGTGACCCCATTGGCCAGTGTCTGGCAGTTCGCGCACGGGTCGGCGAAAGCATTGGGATTGATCCATTGATTGATCGTTTGGCCAGCGTAGGGATTGGCCCCCGCCACTGTGTCCGCACGGCCGCCGTTGCCAGACAAGGCGCCAAGAAGGTTAAAGCCCGTGCCGGACGGGTCACTGAGTATCGAGACGGAGAGAAACGGCCCGGTTTGGAACAGCGTCACGCCACTCAGTTCCCAACCGCCCACAACTCTATCCAAAAGGGAGTTGGTGTTCAAGTAGGCTTGGCCCTTTCCGAATGGCAGGTCGTAGAGAAATGTCGCCAGAACGCGCTGTCGGCGGCCAAAGGGCACATTGCCGTAATCCAGGCCCGGATGATAAGGATCGCTTAACGTGTTTCCGAATTCGTTGGCGTAGCCAGAGGCGCTGGCAATGGGCGCGCCATTGACGTTCGACAGGTCCCGCGTGTAAGCGTAGCTGATCTCGAACTGGAGGTTCGCGGCGCGCTTGTGGACCGAGATCGTCCCGGCATTGTAGTTGGCGAAGCCGTGGTTGTTCGATGTGGCGATGTACGCCATGATCGGAAACGGTATAGCCGCCTGGGTCGCTGGGTCGTTAAAGCCCAGGCTGTTGACGGGCGGCTGGTCGGCGTTAGTGATGGTCGGAAGGTTGTAAGCATGGTTGCCGTCGTAGGAGGCGCGCAGCCCAACTCCTTTGCCGAGGTCGCGCTCCACGGTGACGTTCCATTCCTCGACGATCGGATCCTTGAAATGAATCTCCGCCGCCAGGTCGAAGAACTGCGTTCCCGGTTGGGCGATGTTGGAGGGGAACGAATAGGGCGCGGAATAGATGGGCACCCCATTAGCGCCGAACGAGTTGGAGAAGAATCCGACGTCGCTCGATCCCACCGACCAGCCGTCGATGGCCGTACCGCTCAACAACGACTCAATAAATCGTCCGTAACCGCCGCGAATCACTGTCTTGTTGGTGTTGCCGACGCGCCAGGCAAAGCCGATGCGGGGCGCGAAATCCTTCAGCGAAGAGTCGCGCAAACGGCTCGAGACGCCAGCCTGTGCCGCGGTGATCAGGGGAATGGGAGCGATTGACTCGACAAACCCAGGGTTGACATTGACGAAGGCAGCCTGATTGGGCAGAATGACCGCTCCCTTGACGAGTTGACCGCCGATCGTGCTGCTGTAATACGGATCGAAATTAACAACGTTATCGTTCCAATCTTTGAAGCCGGGGTGATATTCCCAGCGCAAGCCATAGTTGAGGGTAAGAGAGTGTGAAATCTTAAAATCGTCCTGCGCAAAAACCGAGTAGGCATTCGAATAAGCATCGGTGTTGGGGTTGATCACGTCGGCAATGGCGGTCAAGTCGGGGTAGCCCAGCAGAAAAGAAGCGATGGGCGTACCGGCGCCGCTGCCGAGGTACCCGTTGAGCACCGATCCATTAAACGTGTAATCTCCCATCGTGTAGTTGTTGAACACCTGTGTGTTCAGGCTGCTGAGATACCGCCAATCGAACCCGAACTTGAAGGTGTGTTTGTCCTTTGTCCAAGTCAAGCTGTCCACAGCCTGGTAAGTGCCCTCATGAGGGTTTAAGTCGTTCGATTGAGCCTGATATCCCATGAACCCGGTGATGAATAGGGCCGGCGCATCGTCTCCCGCGGGGATAGCGCCCGGCAGAGCTCCCGCGCCACTCGTCAGACCGAGGGCGCTTGCGGCTTGCTGAGATGTTACGGCATCTGTCACGTTGCGGGAAACCACGCTAAAACCGCCGCGCAGCTCGTTCACAAGGTTCGGAGAAACGATCCAGTTGTAGGACGTGGCCAGCGAGTGATAGATCTCGGGCCTCGAGACCCCTCCCAGCAACGGGGTGCTTGTGTCCCCGAAGCCGTCTCCCTGCGCGGCGGTAACGCGGCGATTCTTGTAGGTATACCGCACAAAGATCGAATGCTTCGAGCCAAGGCTCTGATCGATGCGTATGTCTTCCTGGGCGCTGTTGATCGGAATCGCATAAGTAGCCAGATAGTTGTTCGAGATGATGCCGGGGGCGCCATAGTTGGGCAGCGGATACAGGAAGTTCAACAATTTCTGGGTGTACGGATTCAACTGGCTCGCTGGAATGATATTGCCGGGGTAACCCGTTAACTGGTTGGCTGAGCCGCCCAGGCTGGGATCCAAATAGGCGGACAGGTTGCCGTTCCGCATTGCCGCGGTGGGAACGCTCAGAACCGAGGTCTCGGACTTTGGCAATCGAAGCACTTCAAAGCTTCCGAAGAAAAATGTTTTGTTGCGGCCGTTATAGATTTTCGGGAAGATCACGGGCCCGCCCAGGTAGATGCCGAAGTTGTTTAGCTTGACGGGTGTTTGCAGGTTGCTGAAAGTGTCGCTGGCATTGAAGTCAGTGTTCTGAACGTTCTCAAACACGCCGCCGTGAAACTCGTTCGTGCCCGACTTCGAAATGGTGGTAATGTCGGCGACGCCTCCAAACTCGGCCGGATTCAACGTCTCACTGATCTTGATTTCTTCGATGGAGTTGAACGACGGGAACAATTCGGCGAGCGCCCCTAATGATCCAGGTCCCACGGAACTGATGCCGTCGATGGTGACCGAAAGCTGCGAAGGGCCCGCTCCCGAAACCTCAATGTTGTTGTTGTTGTCGATCTGAACTCCTGGCTGAGCGGTCAATGTGGAGAAGGCGCTGGTGGAGCCGGCCGAACGCGTGCCGATGGCCACTGGGAGGTTGGTTAGCTCCAGGCTCCCTTTGGTTTCACTCACATTTGAGGCGTCGGTCTGGACCACAGCCACCGCTTCGACGGTGACCGAGGTAGCTTGCGAGGCAAGTTTCAAATCCACGTCGATGCGCACTGTGGCACGGGCGGCGACGTCGAAGGCCTGGTATTCGGTCCTCTGAAAGCCGGGCGCCTCGACATTGAGCCGGTAGTTACCTATTTCGACGTTGACGAACTCATACGTTCCGTCCGAGTGGGTAATTGCCGAGTGTTCCGCGTTAGTCCCTGTGTTGACGAGATCCACCTTCGCCTTCGACACCGAGCTCCCCGAAGGATCCTTCACGGTACCGAGCACCGTGCCGAAAGTAGATTGGGCCCTGGCCGCCTGGCAGAACGCCACAATACAAACAAGCGAGAGGGCCGGATGGAAAACAGAACGCATCCTGATGGGGGGGCATGCAAAGAACATCGGATTTTCTCTCCTTCATGAATATTCGAGCGGTCCTAGCGCCAAGGACGAACAACAGATAACGACAAAGGGTGTTATAAAAAACTTCAATCGATCCGCTGAGGCTGCGCCGCAACCCCAACCGGGCCGGTAAACACGGCAACCGTTTGGATAACGAACTTCAGCTTTTGAATTTTGGGCCGCACGTTGCTGCCGATCTGTCTGCCAGGCACGACGGAACCAACGTGGGTTCGATGAAATTGCAGCCGAGTATAGCCAACCGCCGGCGATGGTGTCAAGAGCAAAACAGGGTTGTGCCTCCGCAGTTCGCGGGACCAAAGGACGGCATTTGGGCATATACTGAGTGAGATTCGAAGTCCAAAATGCAAATTCGAATGATGCGATAGCACGAAGGAGTCTCATGGAAATCCGGTCCCCTCGCAGAATCGGCTTGTCCGCCATCTCCGTTATTCTCACGATAGGGGGAACCGTCGGAGGTTCCCCTCTCTGTGCGCAGCAGCCCCAGAGCGGTCCGCCCTGCGGCCATTACTTAACTCCGCCGTGTGCCGTGGCGCCTGGCTCCGTGAATATTCCGCCGGGCGCTACAGCCGATCAGATTTTCGACCTGGGATCGCGGGCTTACGCCCGGCGTCAATTCCCATTGGCGGCCGCGTACATGGAACGGGCCGCCGCCATGGGCCACACGCGGGCGCAAGCGTCGCTTGGTCTGGATTATGCGCGAGCAACTGGCGTGCCCAAGGATCTGACAAAGGCTGTTTACTGGCTAACGTTGGCGGCCGACAAGGGACATCGGGTAGCGCAGGCCGAACTCGGCGACCTCTACGAGGAAGGCGACGGCGTGCCAGTGAATCTCACCAAGGCCTTCAACTATCACAAGCTCGGGGCCGCCCAGCGCTGGTGGCAGGCGGAACTCCGGCTGGGACTTGAGTATGAACTTGGCTATGGCACGCCGCGGAATCGGGCCACGGCCATCTTCTGGCTGGATCGCGCCGCGGCAGATGGCAAGGACGGGATGTCGCAGCAATTGGCGGCCATGCTGCGGCGTTCCGATACACCGGCGCGCTTCAAAGACATGAACGAGTTGACCGCCCATTTCAGTTACCTGGCGGGACAGGTCTACACGGTGTCTTTGCCCAGGATTCCCCCTGGTAAGAACTGCAATGAGCGCTATGGAACTTATGCGTGCTACTGAAGCAATGCGGTGGCCGGCAAAATGCCATACGCGTCAGCGGGTTCTTCCTGAGCACGCTCTGGCTGGTCAAGTGTGGCATCGGGGATGGAGCGCCGTCGTCAGCCGCCCGTCGCCACATCCTTCGGCCGGCCCCGCCTTACTCGTTTGAGCAACTGCGCCAGGCGTTCCGAAGCGCCGGGCGAAATATCGGCTTCGAAATGGAGCTCCGGCACTCGAAATAAATTCAACCGCTCCGCCAGTTGGCGGCGCAGATAGTGCCGCGCTCCATCCAGCGCCTTGATCGTATCGGCCTGCGCCTCCTTTTGCTCGCTCATGTGCAGCCGCACTTGGGCGTGCCGCATGTCGGGACTGACCAGGACTTCGGTTACCATGGTCTCCCCGATCCGCGGATCGGAGAGCTCATAGGAAATCATCTCGCCCAGTTCTTCCCGCAATGCCTCCGAAACCCGTTGCGCGCGATGTGAATCCACTTCGGGCCTCCTTCTCTAAGGATACGGACATCGGTTCGGAATCCTCAAGTGTAGTGCGTCTTACGGTCCATTTGCAGGCCTCCGCGCGGCGCGGTCCGCACCCGATTCCGCGATACAATTTGTGAGTATGGAATTGGCACATTCGGCGGCATCGCCCCAGTTGGCGTATGCTTTACCTATCTCCGGGCATGTGATCGACTGCCTTCAGGAGTACCGCGAAAAGTTCATCACCGCGGAACCATACAAACACATCGCCATCGACGATTTTTTCACTGAGGAGTTTGCCGAACGCCTTCTTCGCGATTTTCCCGTCTTCAACCCCGCGCTGGCCGTCAACGAATTCAATGAAGTGGGCGGTAAGGCCGTCAACACCAGGATCCGAGAAATCAGCCCTACCTATGAGCAGCTTTATGCTCTGATCTGTTCCCCGGACTTTCTGGAGTTCGTCAGCGAACTGACCGGTATTCCCAGCCTGCTGCCCGATCCGAAATTGTATGGCGGCGGCACGCATGAGAATCGTCACGGACAGTCTCTGGACGCCCATGTCGACTTCAACTACGATGAGGCGCAGAAGCTCCACCGGCGCTTGAACCTCATCGTGTATCTCAACAAGGATTGGAAGGCCGAGTGGGGCGGTTCGCTTGAAGTGCACTCAAACCCGCGCCGGCCCAAAGAAAACCGCATCAAGTCGTATCTCTGTTCGTTCAATCGGGCCGTCGTCTTTGAAACCAACGAATACTCCTGGCACGGCTTTCCGGAAGTGGACCTGCCGCTGAGCGAACGCCTACGTTCCCGGAAGTCGCTTTCAATTTACCTATACACCAGGGAACGCCCGGCCCATGAGATTGTGCCGATGCACGGAACGTTTTATGTGCAGCCGCCCTTGCCGGCGCGGTTCACGGCCGGCTACACATTGACTGAGGCGGACGTCAAACACCTCGAGCTTGAAATCGACAGGCGTGACCGGTGGATTGAGACCTATCAGAAAACGGAGCTGTCCCGGAACGGCGAAATTGCGGATAAAGGCCGGTACATCGCCCAATTATTGCGCCTTATGCGCGCGCCGATTACGGGATACGCTCTGCAAATCGGCGAATCCAGCGGCCTGTATGGCGCGGGTTGGGCGACCGGCCGCGTCCAGCTTCACATTGCCCCGCAGCGGCCCGTGAAGCGTCTGACGCTCAGAGGCTCCCGGCCCGAGTACGCCCCTCCCGAGTCGACGATTACGGTCAGCATCGATGGCCGGGTAGTTGAGACCGCCCAAGCCGGCCATGGTGAGTTTGAAGTTCCCATTGAGTTCCACCAGGCGCTTACCGCCGATTACTCGCTCGAAATCGACTGCGAACCTGAGTTCCAGGCCCCGGACGACCAACGTCTCCTCGCTTATGTGTTACTTGAATTGCGGCACGAAGAGCCCGTGAAACCTTTGATCTTCGCGCCTGTTACCGGCTATGCAACGCAGACCAGCGAAGCGGTTGGTTTCTATGAAGAGGGTTGGGTCAGCGGCCGCATTCAGGTTGGAATCGCGCCAAAGCAGCCGGTGAGTCAACTCGTTGTCAGAGGTTTGCGTCCCGGCGATTCTCCGGCGGAGGCTACTGTGACCGTCAGTGTCAACGGTCAGGCGCTGGCCACCGCCCATGTGGGCCACGGAGAGTTTGAAGTGCCAGTGAAGTTTGCACAGCCCCAATGCGCTGAGTACTCGCTTGAAATCGACTGCGAACCCGAATTCCAGGCCCCGGACGATCAACGTCCCCTCGCTTATGTGCTACTTGAATTGCGGCACGAAGAGCCCGTCAAGCCTGTGTTCTTCGCGCCTGTTACCGGTTATGCAGTTCAAACGAGTGAAGCGGTTGGTTTCTATGAAGAGGGTTGGGTCAGCGGCTGCATCCAGGTTGGAATCGCGCCAAAGCGACCGGTGAGTCAACTCATTGTCAGAGGTTGGCGTCCGGACAACTCTCCGGCCGAGGCCACCGTCAGCGTCAGTGTCAACGGTCAGGCGCTGGCCACCGCCCAAGCCGGCCACGGAGAGTTTGAAGTTCCAGTTAAATTTGCACAGCCGCAATCGGCTGAATACACGCTTGAAGTGAATTGCGAACCGGAGTTCGAAGTCCCTGGCGATCAGCGGCGGCTCGCGTACGTCCTCGTCGAGCTGCGGCATGAACAGGTCACCGGGCAACCCGAGAAAGTCACCGAGCCGGCCCCACCCGCATCGGCTTAACTTCCGCACGGTTTAACATTGAGACTTGCCCTTCGTATCGTGGCGATGGTGCTGGCGGCGGCCGCGGCCGCATTCGCGCTCGATACCGCCATGTGGTTGTGGCGTCCGCTCACCGGCCAACGGTACGGCAGTTACCCCGTCCGAAAGGTCTATGCGGTTAAGCAGAAGAACGGCTCAACCTCCTTTCTCTTCGATGACCCCGCGCCCCAAACCTGCGTTAACGCCTTGTTTCCTCACCCCGGCGCCGCACCCTGCTGGTACGTGTCGGGCCATCCTGAGAAGCACATAGACATGTGAGACGATTGCGGCCACAGTTTCCGGTTTTCGAAAATCACGGCGCGGCGGGCGGCCGCAAGCCGCCTCCCTTACTGCCTGAGCCGTTCCATCGCGAAGGCCAGCGCCTGCTCGCGCGTGACGATGGCGCCTTCCAACTGAGCGTTTTCGATTTCGTCAAGAATTGTCGCGAACGCAGGGCCCGGCGTGAAGCCACGCTCAATCAGGTCATGGCCGGAGATCAGGCGCGGCGGGCGCAACTCGTCTTCGTTCAGAGACTCAAACTTGGCCTTCATGAAGCCGTAGGTATCCAAATTGCCGTTGCTCGAAAGGCTATCCACGCGGTGAAGTTCCAGGTGCTCTTCGAACTGAGGCAGACGGAGAAAGCGCCGCAGCGTGCTTTCACGCATCGCCCGCGCGTCCTTGAAGCGCATGTGGTTTGAGACCAGACTGAGAATCCGGTCGCTCTGTTCATTCGAAAACCGGAGGCGCCGCAGAATCTCAGAAGCGATTTTCACGCCGAGCTCCACGTGTCCGTCGAAGCGGATCCGGTCGGCGACCCGGAACGTGCCCGGCTTGCCAATGTCATGCAGCAGCACACCCCAGGCGAGCGTCACAGAGGGCCGATGGAGGCGGCCGAGCATCATGCGTGTGTGAACATAGACGTCGCCCTCCGGGTGGAATTCGGGCGGCTGCTGGACCCCTTCCAGGGCCTTGACTTCGGGAAGGACCTGAGCCAGGAGACCGGTCTGGTTCATCAGGTCGAGCCCTCGTTGTGCGCCGCCTTCGGTAAGGATTCGATTGAGTTCGTCGCGGACGCGCTCGGCGGCGGTCTTCTGTAGATCCGCGGCGCAGAGGCGGATGGCGGCGGCAGTTTCGCTCTCGATGTCAAAGCCGAGGCGCGCGGCAAAACGAACGGCGCGGAGCAGGCGCAGGTGGTCCTCCTGGAATCGCTCAACAGGCGTCCCGATGGCGCGAATCAAGCGGGCGTCGAGATCGCGGCGTCCGCCGACGAAATCAATGACCTCGCCCCGCAGGGGATCTTCGAGGAGGCCGTTGATGGTGAAGTCGCGACGCTCCACGTCACGCCGGGGATCGTCCTCAAACCGCACATGGTCAGGACGGCGCCCATCGGAGTAAGCGCCCTCGCTGCGGAAAGTGGCCACCTCGACGTGGCTCGCGGCGGGGTTCGTTACCAGGACCACGCCGAAGTGTTCGCCCACCAGCCGGCTGTTCGGGAAGCAGGCCAGCACCGACGGGGGCAGGGCATCGGTTGCGACGTCGAAGTCTTTCGGTGCGATGCCCAGGATTCGATCGCGAACGCATCCTCCGACAAGAAATGCCTGGTGGCCGTGGGCGCGCAAAATCCGAATGATTTCAAGCGCAAACATCTCGTCTGTCATGTGCTGAACCTGACAAAGGCGATCTCCAACCTATTGTGCTCTTTGGAGATTCTCGATATCATCACGGTCTGTGGCCATTTCCGACGTGCCAGGTTCTGGACAGGCGACACCGAAGAGGGCTGCTACCGCCACCAAGGTTGTCGTAGCAACCACGGTCGCCCTTTCTTTTATCAGCTTCTGGCGTGGCGCCTCCATTGTCCTGAGCGATCTGGCCAGCTCGATGTTCTACGCCGGCGGCATTGCCGAGCAGGCCATCGGGCGTTCGGCGGCCTGGTATGTGCTGGGCGTCATGATTTTCAGCTACGCCGTGCGCTCAGTGTACATGGAAAGCTGCGGCATGTTCGTCCGCGGCGGCGTCTATGTGGTGGTCAGAGACAGCATGGGACCGTTCATGGCGCGGCTCTCTGTTTCCTCGCTGGTCTTCGATTACATTCTGACGGGCCCCATCAGCGTGGTCAGCGCGGGGCAGTATCTGGGACGGTTGATCAACGATCTGATGGAGACCATTCATCAGACGGCGCGGCTTGATCCGAATTGGTTCGCGGCGTTCTTCGGCATCATGGTGACGATGTATTTCTGGTGGAGCAACACCAAGGGCATTCATGAATCCAGCAGCCAGGCGTTGCGCATCATGCAGATTACAACGGTAATGGTTGTGGCGCTGCTGATCTGGTGCCCGTTGACAATTATTATGCAGGGCCGCTGGAATTTTCCGCCCTCGCCCGCGCCGCACAATCTTCAATTCACCAACGAATCCCTGGGGTGGCTCAGCGGCACTTTCTGGCCAACTATTCCGATAGTGGCCGTGATCATTGCGTTTGGCCACTCCCTGCTTTCCATGTCGGGATTTGAAACGCTGGCCCAGGTCTACCGCGAGATCGCCTATCCGAAGCTGAAGAACCTCAAGATCACCGGCAACATCGTTTGCCTATACGCGATTTTTTCGACCGGCGTCATCACTTTGTTCGCGAGTATGATCATCCCGGACAACATCCGGCTCAGTTATGTGGACAACCTGATCGGCGGACTGGCGATGAATCTGGCGGGTCCGCTGATGCTGCGCCTGGTGTTCCACACGTTCGTGGTGGTGGTGGGCGTGCTGATTCTCTCAGGCGCCGTGAACACCTCGCTGATCGGCGCGAATGGCGTTCTGAATCGCGTGGCCGAGGATGGCGTCCTGCTGGATTGGTTCCGGAAGCCGCACGCGAAGTTTGGCACCACCTACCGCATCATCAACATGATCACGGTATTGCAGGTGTTGACCCTGGTCCTGAGCAGGGGAGATGTTTACAAACTGGGCGAAGCATATGCCTTCGGCGTGGTGTGGAGTTTTACGCTCAAATCGCTGGGCGTGCTGGTGCTTAGATTTCAGCGGCACGATCAGGAGTACAAGGTTCCCTTCAACATGAAGCTGGGGAAGACGGAGATTCCCATCGGCTTGGCCGCGACGACATTGGTTCTGCTGGCCACCGCCATCGCGAACTTATTTACGAAAGAATACGCCACTACCTACGGCGTCATCTTTACAGTGGCATTTTTCGTTTTGTTCACGATCTCTGAGCGTGTAAATGCGAGGAAGGCCCTTCACGTTCACAAGAAGGGAGAAGAGGCGCTGGAGGAGTTCCGGCTTGACCAGCAGCCGCAGATCGATGCGTGCTGCCTGCATGCGCGGACCGGCTGCATCCTGGTTGCGGTGCGAGACCGGAATCACATGGAGCACGTCCGGCGAACGCTGCAGAAGACCAACTTGCGGCGGCACGACATTGTGGTGATGACGGTGCGAATCACAGCCGCTGACAGCGAGTACGAACTGACGCAGGCGCAAATCTTCGGCGAGCACGAACAGGAGCTGTTTTCCACGGTGGTCTCGCTGGCGGAGAAAGAAGGCAAGCCGGTTGAACTGCTGGTGGTTCCGGCGTCTGATCCGTTCGATGCGGTGGTGCAGACGGCCGACAAGCTGAAAGCGGCGCGGCTGGTGACGGGCGTTTCCATCAGTATGACGTCCGATGAGCTGGCGCGGCGCATTGGATTGGCATGGGAACGGCTGCCTGAGCCGCGGCATGCGTTTTCGCTCGAAATCATCAATCCGGACCGGCCTTCGATGTACGTGAACCTGGGACCCCATCCGCCGCGGCTTTGGCCCGAGGATGTGGACAAGCTGCACGAGCTGTGGCTAAGGCTGAGCGCGGCTGACGCGCTGGGCTCAAAGCTGCATCACCGCGATGTGGTGGGCCTGGCGCTGCGCCGGCTGGAGCGGGATCTCACGACGCCGAACCAGGCGGATGTCATTCTGGAGCTTGAGACAGAGCTCAAGAATCACTCTCAGTAGACTGTGGGAAATTGGCGCCAGAAAGCCGCGCCTTCGTGAGGCCTTGGCGGACTCCAAGGAACGCCCAGCGCCCGTTTCAGGCGCCTTGATTTTCGGCGGCTTCGGGCGGGGCTAATTTAGCGGCAGCCGCGGCGGCTTCGGCTGCTTCCACCTCAGCCTTCTTCTGTAATTCCTTCTTAGTGGGGGGCGCCAGTTCGTGGCGATAGTCGTGATCGTGATAGCACGTGCGGCACCGCACCTTCGCGGCCTGCGCGGCAACCAGCGAGACGACGGAATGGTTCGTAATTCGACGGCACTTCACGCAGTAGTCGTCGATTATGTCGCCCAGGCGGATCTCACCCATACTTAGAAAAGAAATCACAGCGCCTAAGTACCGGATTATATCAGAGCATTTCGGACTCGGGAGTCGCAGTGAGACCTAACAGCCATCGGTGCTATTCCGCACCGAGGCTCATGAGTTGCGCGGGATTAAGATGAAGCACATGGCCTCAAGATTTTGCGACAGCCTGGTTGAACTCATCACGCAAACGTCAACGAATTTGCCGCCCGATGTGCGGTTGGCCATGGGCCTGGCGGTGGAAGAGGAGACGCCGGGCACGCAGGCTTCCCAAGCGCTGAAGATTATTGCGGCGAATATCGATATGGCGCGGGAAGACGCCGCGCCGATCTGCCAGGACACCGGCATGCCGACCTTCCTGGTACACACGCCGGTGGGCGTCAGCCAGATCAAGCTGAGGGCGGAGATTCAGGAAGCAGTGGCGGAAGCGACGCGGATGGGTAAGCTGCGCCCTAATTCAGTGGACTCGTTGACGGGAAAAAACTCCGGCAACAACCTGGGCGGCGATACACCGGTGATTCACTTCGAGCAATGGGAAGAAGAAGACATCGAAGTGAAGCTGATCCTCAAAGGCGGCGGCTGCGAGAACAAGAACATTCAGTATTCGCTGCCGGCTGAATTGGAGCATGTAGGGGTGGCCGGACGCGATCTAGCGGGCGTGAAGAAGTGCCTGCTGCATGCCGTATGGCAAGCGCAGGGGCAGGGTTGCGCGCCAGGCGCGATCGGCGTCTGCATCGGCAGCGATCGGGCTCACGGGTACTTTCTGGCCAAGCAGCAGTTGTTTCGCACCCTGGACGATGTGAATCCGAATCCCGCCCTGGCGAAGCTGGAGCAGGAGGTGATGGAAGAAGCCAACCGCATCGGCGTGGGGACCATGGGCTTCGGCGGCGGCGTTTCGTTGATCGGATGCAAGGCGATGGCGGCGAACCGGCTGCCGGCGAGTTTCTTTGTCTCCGTGGCCTATGACTGCTGGGCCTTCCGGCGTCTGGGCGTACTGCTGGACGCCGGAACGGGTGCAATCAAGAAGTGGCTTTATCGCGATCCCGGCGAAGTGGTGAAGCGGATGGCGAAGACCGATGGCTTCCCCTTGACGGGAAGGGAAGTGGTTCTGACTCCGCCGCTCACCGAAGAGGACGTGCGCCGCCTTCGTGTCGGCGATGTGGCGGTGATCAGCGGTGAGATGTATACGGGACGCGACGCGGTGCATGCTTACCTGATGAAGAATCCGCCTCCGGTGGATTTGCACGGAGCGGTGCTCTATCACTGCGGACCGGTGGCCCTGAAGCAGGGCGAGAAGTGGGTGATCACGGCGGCCGGGCCCACCACCAGCATCCGCGAAGAGCCGTACCAGGCGGAGGTTCTGAAACGGTACGGTGTGCGCGCCGTCATTGGTAAAGGCGGCATGGGCCCGAAGACGCTGGCGGCGCTGGGGGAATCGGGCGCGGTGTACTTGAATGCTATTGGCGGCGCGGCCCAGGTTTACGCTCGTGCCGTCGAAGAAGTATTGGATGTACATTTGTTGGAGCTTGGTGTTCCGGAAGCAATGTGGCGGCTGCGGGTGAAGGATTTCGTGGCGGTTGTGACCATGGATTCACACGGCGGCAGCCTGCATGCGGATATCGAAAAAGCCACGGGCGAGAAGCTGGAAGAATTAGTGCCATCGGTAGCGAAGTAACGCGTCGATTGGCGGTCTTTAACGAAACTGAAGCGAAATGCTGAAGACCGGCCTCGTCACCGATCCGGCCATGCGGCTGCACCACACAGGGGCGGGGCACCCTGAGCAGCCCGCGCGCCTCTCGGCCGTCATGGACCGGCTGGAGTTGTTAGGACTGCGCGACGTCCTCATCGACATCAGCCCCCGCAAAGCCACCGAAGATGAGATTGCGCTGGCCCACGAGCGTTCCTATATTTCGCTGGTTACCGCGGAGGTCCGCCAGCACAGGGCCGAATTGAGCACCGGCGACACGATAATTTCAGAGCACTCGCTTGACGCGGCGCTTCTGGGCGCCGGTTGCGCTCTCGCCGCCATAGACCAAGTGTTCTCGGGCGCTGTTAACAATGCCTTTTGCGTGGTCCGGCCTCCCGGCCACCATGCCAGCGCTGCCCGGGGCATGGGTTTTTGCCTGTTTAACAACATCGCTGTCGCCGCCCGGTATGCGCGGACGAAATTTGGGGCGGAACGGGTTGCGATTGCCGATTGGGACGTGCATCACGGGAATGGCACCCAGGACATCTTTTACGAAGACGGCGGCGTTCTGTTCTTCAGCACGCATCAATCGCCCTGGTATCCCTGGACAGGCGCGGCAACGGAGACCGGCGAGGGCCGCGGCGCCGGGTTGACGGTCAATCGCCCACTGCGCGCCGGCGCCGGCCGCGCGGAAATCATGGATGCCTTTAGGCACGCGCTTCTGCCGAAGCTGGCTGACTTCCGGCCGGATTTGCTGCTGATCTCGGCCGGCTTCGATTCGCGCATGAACGATCCGCTGGGCCAGTTTGCCCTGTCCGACTCGGATTTCGGGGACCTCACACTTCTCTTGTTGGAGGCCGCTGACCGGTACTGCGGGGGACGCGTCGTCTCAACGCTCGAAGGCGGCTACAGCTTGAGCGGGCTCGCGTCGGCCAGCGCCGCCCATGTTCGTGCGTTAGCTCAAATACTATGAGTGAGTAA
>CAJCIT010000313.1 GCA_903970405.1 Acidobacteriaceae bacterium
AGGTGGTGGAACCGGCAGCCAGCGTGGCGACTCGGTTGGCCTGGTCATACGTGGTGGTGACGACGCGGCCGGAGGGATAGGTTTCGCTGGTGAGGTCGCCGGCCAGATTGTGGGCGTAAGTGAACGGATAGGCCGTGCCGCCGGTGGTCTGGGTGCTGGTTTGAACGCGTCCGAGCGCATCGTAAGCGAGCGTGGTGGAGGAATTGGAGTTCGACGTGGAGCAGAGACGATGCTTGCCGTCAGTGCAGGAATCGTAAGTGTTGGTGACGGTTGGCGTGCCATCGGAGTAGGTCTTGCTTTTGGGGCGGTTTAGCGCGTCAACGCCCGTGCCCGAGCACGTGCCGCCGCTGAACGTGCCCAAACACCAGCCCTTCGAAGCGTTATCGACCCTCATGATCAGGTTTGAATCGGCGTCATACGTGTAGGCGACGGGGCCCGACTCTGGGTTAGTGGCGTTGGTAAGACGATTGAGCCAGTCATAAGAGAATGAACGGGTGAGGCTGCCCTGGGTTACGCCAGAAAGACCATCGAGTCCGGTGTAAGTGTAAGTGGTGGCGTAGTTGAGGCCGCTGGGGTCCTCGACGACTTGGGTGAGACGGCCGAGGCCATCCGTCGTGG
Source organism: Acidobacteriaceae bacterium (assembly GCA_903970405.1). Taxonomy (GTDB): domain Bacteria; phylum Acidobacteriota; class Terriglobia; order Bryobacterales; family Bryobacteraceae; genus CAJCIT01. The sequence continues at coordinate 619 of CAJCIT010000313.1, forward strand.
TGACGCGGGCGTGCCCGGCCTGAGCCGCGCCTGTCAGGGAGCGACCGCCAAGGCCTTCCGGAAGCCATCGCAACGGGGTTGAGGCTTTCACACGCTCCGTCATCGAACTGCCACCGCCCAAATGTTACGCTCAAAAAAGAACGCCCTTTCGGCAACTCCCCGCCCGGTCAAGAGACCTTCTATGCTCATGGCACCCAGGAATCTCCTTCCACTCGCTGGCATCTCCTTGTTAACCAGCATTCCTCTCGCCGCCAAAGTCACGTTTAGCGAGAACGTGGCGCCTATCATCTATAAGCGGTGCGCAGGGTGCCACCGGCCCGGAGAAGCTGCGCCGTTCTCACTGCTGAACTATGACGACGTCAAGAAACACGGCAGCCTGATTGCCAGTGTGACCGCGGCGCGCATCATGCCTCCGTGGCAAGCCCTGCCGGCTTCCTATCCCTACAAGGATTCGCGCCGCCTCACCGACGACGAGCTGGCGACCATCCAAACCTGGGTGAAAGAGGGCATGCTTCAGGGCGACCCCGCCAAAACGCCGGCCCTTCCCAAATTCACCGATGGCTGGCAACTGGGCACGCCGGACTTGATTGTGAAAGTGGATAAGCCGTTCACCGTACCCGCCGAAGGGGCGGACATCTACCGCTACTTGCGCATCCCCCTTAACCTTCCCGAGGACAAATGGGTGCAGGCCATTGAGCTGCGTCCCTCCGCTCGGAAGGTGGTTCATCACGTCCTCTACTTCGCCAGCGCCACCGAAGAGGCCAAGAGAATCGAGGCCGAAGAGGAAGCCAGCCAGTCTCCCAGCGCCGGCATGAAGTTCACGCGTAGCATGGTTCCGTTGGGTGGCGTCGCCGTCGGCGCGCAGCCCCATCGTCTTCCCAATGGCCTTGCCTTGAAGTTGCCCAAAGGGACCGACCTCATGTTCCAGTACCACTTCCACCCGATCGGTAAGGAAGAAACGGAACAATCCACCATCGGTTTGTACTTCGCCAAGAAAGCTCCTGACCATACGCTCACCGCCCTACAACTGCCCGTCTCTTACGGACTCTTTTCCGGCCTCAACATCGCGCCGGGCCAAAAGGATTTCAAAGTGGGCGATTCGTTTGTATTGCCCGTCGACGTGCAGGCAGTGAGTATCAGCGCCCATGCCCACTACATCGGCAAGACCATGAAGATGACGGCCACTTTCCCCGATGGCACGGTTAAGACGCTGCTGGATATCAACAACTGGGACTTCGCCTGGCAGGACCGTTATTTCTTTGAGAACCCGATTCTGTTGCCCAAGGGCACCAAGCTTGAGGGCGAAGTGAGCTGGGACAATTCGGAACAGAACGAAAAGAATCCGTCGCGGCCACCTATTCATGTCGCTTGGGGGGAGCAGACCAAGGATGAAATGGGCGCCGTCACGTTGGCGGTCTATCCGGCGGCGGAGTCGGACCTAGCCACGCTGCGCGACACCTACCAACTCCATGTAAAATTGATTGCCAGACAGCGGATCAGACAGGACCCAAGCGTGTTGGTGAAGCTTCGTGAGCTGACAGGCGATCCCCCGCCCGCTCCAGCTCCGGCGCCTTCGACGCAGGAACGGCGGTAACTCTGTTCGGCCACTTGTTGAGCCCCATGTTCAGCTTCGTTCTGTTACTCGCGATTCGCGACGTGAACGGCGTTGTGCGCGATCCGCTTCACGTTGAAACCGGCAAAGCCAACGTGCTCTTCTTCGTGACGAATGAGTGCCCGATTTCAAACTCCTTCGCCCATGAGATTGCCCGCATTTGCGCCGATTACAGGTCGAAGGGCATAGGCTGCGAGTTGGTTTACGTCGATCCGTCGATTACTGACGATCAGGCTAGGAAGCATGCCCAGGAATACGGGCACGGCGACTATCCGAAGATCGTCGACCGCCACCATGAACTGGTGAAAGCCACTGGCGTGACCATTACGCCCGAAGCGGCCGTGGTGAATCGAGAAGGCAAAGTGATCTACCGGGGCCGCATTGACGATTCGTACGCGTCGCTTGGGCAGCCGCGCCGAGCTGCGAAGAATGCTGACCTTCGGAATGCGCTGGACGCGTTGGTGGCAGGCAAACCAGTGCCGGTTCCGGAAACGAAAGCGCTCGGCTGTTACATCGTCGATTTCGCGGTGACCGGCGAACGGTAGGAGCCGCCAGATAGGTTCGATTCTCAATCTGCCCGCAAGGCCGTCATCGGATCGCTCGACGTCGCGCGCCGAGCGGGCACGTAACAGGCCAGCGCCGCCGTTCCCAGCACGACTACGGCGCAGAGCCCGAGTGTGAACGGATCGAACGGCTTCACCCGATAGAGCAAACTGCCCAACGCCCTACTCATCCCGAGTCCGCATACGATGCCTACGGCGGTCCCAGCCGCCGCCAGCTTCATCCCTTCGCGGAGCACAAATCCAATCACGTTGAAGGCCCCCGCGCCCAACGCCATGCGAATGCCGAACTCCTGCTTTCGCTGGTTCACTGAGTACGAGATCACGCCGTAAGTCCCCACCGCCGCTAAGGCCAGCGCCAGCGCGGCGAACAAGCCCACCAGAAAGAGTCCAAATCGCGGCGCGGAAAACGAATGTCCCGCCACGTCATCCAGGAAACGCACGTCGCCCACAGCCAGATTCGGGTCCAGCGCCGCAACCGCTGCGCGCAGTTTTGCACCCAGGGCATTCGGGTCTGACCGGCCACGCAGCACCGCTACCATCTCCGGCTCAAAAGGCGCCTGCGCAACCGGCCACCAGAAGGCGGGCTCCGCAGCCGCGCTGGACGGAGTATCCTTCACATCGCCCACTACGCCCACCACCGTCAACCAGTCTTTATCTTCCGGTTTGTCGGCGAACGTCATTCTCTTACCCGCGGCATCCTCGCCCGGCCAGTACTTCAGCGCCATGCTTCGATTAATCAGGACCACGTTTTGCGAGCCCCGGACATCATGCTCATTGAAATAACGGCCCGCTACCAAAGGAACTCGCAACGCCCTGAAATAGTCATTGCTCGCCATGTGGTATCGCGCGTGGAATTCCTGATGGGGCGGCGGCGTCTTCCCTTCAATCTTGAACCCGCCGGCATTATCGTCGTACCCGGTCCATGGCAAATCCGATCCGATACCCGCCACGGCAATCTCGGGATCGCTTTCGAGCTCGTCCAGCAGCCGCTTGTAAAACAAGGAGGCGGACTTTTCGTCCTTATACGTTGCCTCCGGCAGGGACAAAGTTGCCGTCAAGGCATGTTCTGCCTTGAATCCGAAATCGTCGTGCAGCAGATTGGAGAAACTCCGCATCATCAATGCGGCGCCTATCAACAACACACACGCCAGCGCCACCTCGCCAACCACCAGCAAATGGCGCAATCGCAACGAATCGCCGCCGCTAGTCGCGCTCCGGCTCGATTCATGGAGCGGCTCGCGCAAATCGGTCCTGGACGCGCTTAATGCGGGCGCCAGTCCGAAGGCCACGCCGGTCGCCAGCGCCACCACGATCGTGAACAGAAACAACATGCCGTTGACATGAATATCGGCCGCGCGTGGAAAATCGGCAGGCAGCAACGCCACCAGCACCTTCACTCCTCCCACGGCCAGCAACCCGCCCAGCACGGCGCCCATGCAGGAAAGCAGCAAGCTCTCCGCCAGCATCTGCCGGACCAGCCGCATCCTGCCCGCACCCACGGCAAGCCGCAACGCGATTTCCCGGCGCCGGGATGAGGCTCGCGCCAACAGCAAGTTCGCCGCGTTCGCGCACGCGATCAACAGCACCAGGGTCACCGCTCCCAGCAGCACCAGCAGGAGAGGACGGCTGCCGGCAACAATTTCGCGATGGAGCGGCACCAGGAAGATGCGCCAGTTCCGGTCGCCTTCATGCGTTCGCGCAAGCTCCGCCATGACCGCATTCAAATCTGCTTCAGCCTGCCGCTGCGTTATGCCCGGCTTCATCCGTCCAATGCAATCCAGAAAGTGCGAACCCCGCCGTTCGGGACTCCCTTCAAATTTGAAGGCCGTCCACAGATCGACGGTGTCGCCGAATGCTACCGCCCGGTAGGTGTTGCCGGGATGTTCCGCGCCAGGCGGCATCACGCCAGTCACCGTGAAAGGAATTGCCTCTAACCAGATCCGCCTTCCCACCACGTCGCGCGACGCGCCAAACTGACTGCGCCAGAGCCGGTCGCTCAGAACCACTACATTTGCGCCTCCCGAGACTTCATCGGCCTCTGAAAACTCGCGCCCCATGGCCGGGGTCAGGCCCAGTACATGAAAGAAACCCGCCGTCACGGCAAAACTTGAAAGGCGCACGGGCTTGCCGTTTCCAGAGAGTTGGTTGTCTGTTCGCGTGTATGCCGCCATGGATTCAAACGTGTGGTTCTGCTGGCGGAAGTCCCGAAAGTCATTCGGGTTTACGGGGAATTTCGAATAGCTGGAGCTGTTGAGGAACGTCCGCACCAGTTGGCCCGGGTCGCGATACGGAAGCGCCCGCAGCAGCACGCCATCGATCAGACTGAAGATGGAGCTTGTGGCCCCAATGCTCAGGGCCATCGACAACACAATCGCCAACGTGAAGCCGGGGTCGCGCAGGAATGACCGCGCCGCGTATCTCAAATCGCGAACCAGGTCTTCCAGATGATTCGTTCGTCGCATGTCGCGGCACTCCTCCTGAATTTGCGTATACCCGCCCAGCGCTCGCCTGGCGGCATAGCGAGCCTCTTCAACGCTCATTCCTTTATTGACAAGATGGGCCGCTTCCTGCTCGACGAAGAATTGCAGTTCCCTGTCCAGATCCTGTTCCACGCGCCGGCGCCGCAGCACCGATCGCCAACGCAACCGCGCGATATCGAACCATCTCCAGAAAGCCATCGCCAGTTCCTCAACACCCGCTGTCAGACCAGCCGGATGACCAGCCCCACCGCATTCGACAGCCGTTCCCACTGCTCCAGTTCTTTTCGCAACTGCACCGCGCCGGCCCGGGTCAGGGTGTAGAACTTCGCCTCGCGGCCCGTCTCCGATTCTTTCCACTGCGCCTTGATCCAGCCTTGCTGCTCCAGGCGGTGGAGCGCGGGATACAAAGCTCCCTGCGTCACTTGCAACTGCTCATCAGTCACCTGCTGGATGCGCTTGGCAATAGCCCATCCATGGCGCGGCTCCACTGAAATCGTTTTCAAGATCAGCAGGTCCAGCGTGCCCTGAATGAGATCGGACGGTTTTCCCATGACGGCTTCGATACCTAAACAGTTTATACATCATGCCTAGACGGTTGACAACACAAAATGGAAGCAATCTTCCGGGCGCAACTCGGCCCCCAAACGCTTGCCGTGTATAACGGTTTGGATGCCTAACCTCTACGGCGCCATTGAAGCCGGCGGTACCAAGTTTGTCTGCGCGGCCGGCACCGGCCCTCAGGACATCGAAACCGCCAGTTTCCCTACGCTTCAGCCGCGGGCCACCATGGCCCCGGTGATCGAATTCTTTCGCGCCCACGGCGCCACGCGGCTATCCGCCATCGGCATCGGCTCCTTCGGTCCGGTGGATCTCCATCCCCAGTCGCCAAAATTCGGCTACATCACTTCCACCCCAAAGCCCGGCTGGCAGAACTTCGATCTCGCTGGCGCCGTCCGCTCGGCCATCGACGTGCCCATTGGCTTCGATACTGACGTCGCGGCGTCGGCTTTGGGCGAAGCACGCTGGGGCGCGGCGCAACACCTTTCCGATTTCGTCTACGTGACAATCGGCACGGGCATCGGCGGCGCGGCAGTCGTCGGCGGGCGCGTTCTCCATGGGCTCATCCACGCCGAAATGGGTCATCTCCGGATTCCGCATGACCGAGCCCGCGATCCCTTTGCAGGCGTCTGCCCGTATCATGCCGATTGCTGGGAAGGACTCGCCGCCGGCCCCGCCATGCAGGCCCGTTGGGGCAAGCCGGCACAGGACCTCCCCGCGGACCATGCGGCCTGGGCGCTGGAGGCGCACTACATCGCCTTGGGCCTCGTAAACCTGGTCTTCACCCTCTCGCCGCAGCGCATCATTATCGGAGGCGGCGTGATGCAGCAGCCGCAAATGTTCCCGCTGGTCCGCCACGAATTCACGAGCCTCATCAACAACTATCTGCTGGACGAACGGGTGCTCTCACACCTGGATACTTTCCTTGTGCCGCCAGCCCTGGAAGGCCGTGCCGGCGCACTCGGCTGCTTCGTTCTTGCCGAGCAGGCTTACGCCAACGCGGCAAACGTTCCGCATGCCGAGGGTTAGTCTCTGGCGGGCATGCTCCGGCGGCCACTTCTACCTTGTGAGTGCTCGCAAGTCGCCGAATGAACTGTGACGTCGGCCGCAACGCTGGATGGTAGACCGGCGTGCGCGCTATCTCCCCGTGGAGCAGTCGCCAGAGGCCATCGCCCGTTCCAAGCGTTTAACAATTTCGGATTTGGGCTGAGCCCCTACCATGCGATCGATCTCCTTGCCTGCTTTCAGGACGAGGAGGGTCGGGATGCTCTGGACTTGAAATCGCCTTGACGTGTCAGGATTCTCGTCCACGTTCATCTTCGCTACCTGAACTCGGCCTGCCATTTCGGTGGCGAGCTCTTCAACGATCGGCGCCACCATCCGGCAAGGCGGACACCACGGCGCCCACAGGTCGAGCAGTACAGGTAAAGAAGATCGCTCGACATCGTTCAAGAAGCTTTGGTCGGTGACAGTAATGGGCCCAGCCGAAAGCGGGAGCGCCGCCTTGCAGTTTCCGCACACGGGCCTTTGTCCCTGAGCCAACTTCGCTTGCGGCACCCGATTGACGGTACCGCAAGCGGGACACTGAATCATTAACGCGTCCGACATAACCCTCCCAGCCGGCAGCGACTATCATGGCTTGCGGCGATCGAGGGAATGTAGTTGAGGCCCACAACCATATGATCTCGTATGAACTATTTTGGAACGAAAATGGCCTTCGAACGTATATCGTTATCGCATGAACGCCATCGCGTTTTTTGACACAGTCAGCCGCAACGTCAGGAGGCTGCCGCACGGCGAGCCTGGGGCCGCTTGGATTTTCCGTTTTTCGATTTCCTCCCTTTGTCCCAGCCGCCAAGATTGAGGGCGACAGCGAGGCAAGCGGCTCGCAATTCGTCCGCAAGAGCGCGGTCGTCCATGGTACGCGCAACGACCATGCCTCCGATGGAAAGCGCGGCAACCGCTTGTGCCGTGGTTCGGCGCGACAGGCCATTCTGGCTCAGGCTGCGTTCCAAGACGCTTACCATCGCTTTGAACACGGTCTCAAATGCGCGCTTCGCACTGACGCCACTACGGGCGACGTCGGTGGGCAAGGCGACCATGGGGCAGGAGTTTTCCACATCCTCGAAATGCTGCCGAGATAGATAGGCGCGGACCACTTGCGATCCGACATCAGTGGATGAAAGATCCACATGCACACCCTCCCAGCAGCTTTTCCACTGGGGGTCGGTGAAGAAGCACCCTAATACCTCGGCATACAGATCGCTCTTACTTTCGAAATAGCTATAGAATCCACCGTGAGTTAGGCCCACGCCGGCCATGATCCGGTTGAGAGAGACACTCTCAAAGCCGTAGCGATTGAACAGCTTGCGTGCGCTGTCAATAATGTTCTTCTTGACTGCCTCGCGATGACCGGACGGGTAAGGCATGGGCTCCTTCTCCAGGGGCTTAGGTACGCATGGAAGGGCGTTCGGCCGCCTGGGGGAAATATTATCTTGAACATATTTTCGCGCGGTGTTGTGATCGGGGGGATGGTTCGACGTAAGAATTGGGGAGGAAGACGATGAGCGATAAAGCGAATCGGGAAGCGCTGGCCAACGCGCCCACGCGGCGGCAAGCAATCATCGGTGGTGCGATGGCATTCGGCAGTCTGGCTCTGGCATCGGCGGAAGGCGGGGAGGAAATTTCCCGAACGGCGGAATCCATTCACCAGGAGGCTGTTTTCAAGGCAAGCCCGGAGCGTGTCTACGAGGCGCTTACGGACACCGCGCAGTTCGACAAGGTCATACAGACCAGCGGCGTCATGAAGACTATGCACCTGGCGGGCAAGCCCACGGAGATCAGCCGCGAAGCGGGAGGCGCATTCACGCTCTTCGGCGGTTACATCACGGGACGGAACGTGGAACTTGTTCCGAACCAGCGCATTGTGCAGGCCTGGCGAACGGGCGGTTGGGCGCCGGGCGTCTATTCCATTGCGAGGTTGGAGCTGGTGGAGCAGGGCTCGGGAACGAAGATCGTGTTCGACCACACGGGCTTTCCAAAAGGCGAGGCGGAAACCTTGGCTTCGGGATGGAAGGCGCACTATTGGGAGCCGTTGGACAAGGTCTTGTCGTAGGCGCTCGATCCGCCGAACTCAGCCTAAAGCCTGAGCCACCACGCACCTTACACCTGGGGGCGGTGCAGGCCTGGGTGCGGGTGGGTGTGCCGGGATCTGTGCCGGTGGGCATGGACAAGGTTTCCGCGCTCCAGAAGGTCGCGATCGGACAGAATCTCGCCCGGTGAACCCGAGGCAATCACGCGCCCGCGCTCCATGACCAGACACCGGCCGGCCATGTCCTCCAGCGTGTGCAAGTCGTGAGTCGCGGTCACGATGGTCTTCGCGCAACGGTCGGCGGACGAATGCTGCCACTCATCCAGCATGTCCATGAGCTGGGTTTGGCTGCGAGGGTCGAGGCCCGCCGTGGGTTCATCGAGTAGCAGGACGTCGGGATCTAGGACCAGCACCGACGCAAGCGCCACTTTCCGCTTCTCGCCGCCGGAAAGCTGGTGTGGGGCACGATCGGAAAGGGGCGAAATGTTGAATCTCTCAAGGGTCTGTGCCACGCGCCGCCTCACTTCGCCGGCGCCAAGCCGCAGTTGCAGGGGTCCAAAGGCGACCTCATCGAACACCGTGGTGCTGAAGAGCTGGGCATCGGAGTTTTGGAAGACAAAACCGACGCGCTTGCGGAAGGCATAAGCGAATTCGTCTTCGCTGAAGGCGTCCTCCGTGAGCAGCTCGCCGCAAAAACGCACGTCGCCAGATTCCGGGAACAGCAGTGCGTCGAGAACGCGCAGAAGGGTGCTTTTGCCTGAGCCGTTCGCACCCAGCAGCGCCACTCGTTCACCCGCCTCGATGGTCAGTGAGAGAGCATCGAGGGCCTTCCCATCCGTATAGCGGAAGTTGACGTTGTCAATAGCGAAGAGCGGTGTTTGCATTGGGCGCCGGCGCTATCGAAGGACCGCCACGGCCAGCGAAAGCAGCGCGCCGGCGGCCATCGCTATCCAGTCGCGCGGAGCGTTACGCTGCTCGCCGAGAACATAAGTTTCGCCGCGATAGCCGCGGGAGATCATGGCGTCGTGAACCTCCTGGCTTAAGGCGGCGGATTTGCTGAACAGGACGCCGCCGGTTGAGATCAATAAACGGCGGCGTTCGCGCGGAGCAAGGGGTCCCACCAGACGGCTGCGCCGTGATTGCATCATGTCGAGAGCCGATTCCAACAGCAGAATGACATAGCGGTAAGTGGCGCCAATCAGAGCGACTACGAGCGAAGGGACTTTGAGCGTCCGCAAACCGGCGAGCAGCCTCGGCCAGGGCGTGGTCAGGATCACGGTCAGGGTGATGGTAACCGCCGTCTCCGCCCGCAGCAGTAGAACCAGAAAGATGTGGAGACCGGTGGAGGTGAGGGTCCAGCCGGCGATGGGAACGCGCAGCAGCTCCGGGCCGCGCGTCAGGAACAATGCCGGCAGGGACATGACTCCAGTGAAGGAAAATACGCCGAGCCAGGCGATCCTCATGAGGTCGAAAACAACGCGGCAAGAGAGCAGCGCCAGGGTCAGCGTCAACACAAAGATGCCGAGAATAGCCCACACATGGGTGGAAGCCACCACCGCGACGATCAGCAGTGCGGCCACGACGATCTTCGCCGGCGCGGACAAACTCTGCAACGGGCCGTGCAGGCGGCCGGTTGAATCGGCGCGCTGAATAAGATCCCATCCCTGCATCAAGTGGGAGACGTGGTGCTCAACAAAGTTCGCCACGGTTGAGCTAGCCCTCAGCGCCCTTCGGTTGACGGCCGAGAAGCCAGTTCACTACCAGGCCGGCGAGGAGAATGGCTCCGATCCCAAAAAACGCCGACAGAATGTACCCGAAGCTGCGGCTCTTGAAGACGGGCGGGGCGTAATCGGGGATCGGAGCGGTCCAAACCGAAGAGAGGCGTTCGAGCCCGGCGGGAACTCGGCTCGGGAGAGATGCGCGCGATACCTGTTCAATTTGCTGCCGCTTGGCCGGGTCGCGCAGGTCCGCCGATGACCATTCACCCCAGGCTGTCCCGGTCGCCACCAGACCGAGCGGCGTGAGGATCATCAGCAGAGCAAGGCCCGCCCAAACGGGGCGCAGCGAGCGGGCGCCTGCGGACGCAGCGGGATTGAGGCCCGTCATGCGGCTTAAGAGGGGCAGGTTGGCCTTTTGCAGGTAGGCGAAGATGCCGCCGGAAACCAGCGCCTCGGCGATTCCGGCAACAGTGAGGTGGCCGATCATCATGGCCGGCAGCGCCACGGCCAACGAGTACGGAGCATAAGCCGGAGCGCCGCCGGCATCCTTGAACAGAACCGGCTGAACGCCGAACTCGAGGGCCGCCAGCAACGCCGCGGCGTTCAGTCCTACGTAGCCGCCCAGCGCGCTGCCGACCACTCGCCGCCGTGAGGTGACGGGTGAATCACCGCTCACCCACCGGTAGACGAGGGAGGCCACCAGGCTGCCAACGATGGCCATGTTCAGACAGTTGGCCCCGAGCGCCGTAACGCCGCCATCGCCGAACAGGACCGCCTGAATCAGCAGTGCGAGCGAAATGGCGATCATTGACGCCCACGGTCCTAAAAGAGCCGCGCCAAGCCCCATCCCCACGGCGTGCGCGCTGGTGCCGCCCGGCAGCGGCACGTTGAACATCATAATGACGAATGAGAATGCTGCGAACAGAGAGATGAACGGTAACAGGCGCGTATGAAGCCGTTTGCGCAGCCGTTGCAGGGCAACATACCAGAAGGGTGTGCTGGTCCCGTACAGTGATAGGCAGGTTAGCGGACTGAGGTAACCGTCGGGAATGTGCATGGCCGCTGGCTCCGATTGTAAACGAGGCGTCGCATAGATTACGAGAACGTGCTACGGCTTGGATGTTCGGTTGGATCTAAAGTAGTGGCATGAGTGAGCTAAGCCGTATTGGAATCGCCATCGATTCGGATTTGCTGGAGCGGTTCGACGCCTCGATCGGCGAGCAAGGGTATACGAACCGCTCAGAGGCATTCCGCGACCTGGTTCGAGATCGCCTGATTCGCCAGCGGACACAGGTTCCCGGACAGGATGTGGTGGGCACGCTCACGCTGGTGTATGACCACCACCAGCGCCTGCTGCCGGAGAAGCTGACGGAGCTACAGCATCACCACCACGAAGCGATTGTTTCGTCCCTGCATGTTCATCTCGACCGCGACAACTGCCTGGAGGTCCTGGTGGTGAGGGGAAAATCGACCGACGTCTACCGCCTGGCCAATCTCCTGATCAGCACCAAGGGCGTGAAGCACGGCCAATTGGTGGTGACTACGCCTGATGTAGAGCACGGACACACGCATAGCCACTGATAGGAAAGCCTGATTGGCGGAGATGGGTCACGCTTCGTTGCTCTGCGATACTCACACCATGTCCTGGACACGACGCTTGGGTTTGGCGGCGGCGCAAGCGCCCGTGGCGGAACTCAAGCACCGCGTTTGGGATGCGATCATCGCCGGGGCCGGCCACAATGGGCTGACCTGCGCCACCTATCTGGCAAGGGCCGGGAAGCGTGTTCTGGTGGTGGAGGCGCGGCAACGCATCGGCGGCGCATGCACCATCGATGAGCCGTTTCCGGGCGTCCGCATGTCGCCGTGCGCCTACCTGGCTGGTTTGCTGCATCCGCTGGTGATTGAGGAGCTGGATCTACGCCGCCGCGGGTTTCAGTGGACGCATGCCACCTCCGGTCTCTTCGTGCCTTTTGAAGATGGATCCAGCGTGCAACTGCACGAAGACGATGACATCTGCGAGGCCGAAATCCGCCAGTTGGCGCCGGGAGACGTGGCTGGCTGGAAGGCGATGTCAGATGTCATCCGGCGCACCCGGGATGCGCTGCGGCCCGCGAACTGCAACGACCTCTGGATTGGGGAGGCCCCGGCGCGCGAACAGATTGAGGCCCGATTGGGGAACGATGCCGAGGCGATCCATCTGCTCTTCGATTGGTCAATGGCGGAGTTCGTGGAGCGATATCTCACCGATGAGAGGCTACAGATCGCCTACTTGGGTCAAGGCGTGATCGGGACCAATGCCAGTCCCTTCGATAAGGGAACGGCTTCGATCCGGTTTCACCATTCCTCAGGGCGGTTGGGCGGATTGCCGGGCGCGTGGGGCTACGTCAAGGGCGGTATGGGGATGGTGTCATTCTTGTTGGCCGATGCGGCGGAAGAAGCCGGGGCGGAGATTGTGGCAGGCTTGCCCATTGCCCGAATTCTGCCGGGAGAGGGAGTGGTTTTGGAAGGCGGCGAGACTTTGCGGGCGCCTGTTGTGATCTCGAATGCCGATCCACGGGTGACACTGCGGCTGCTTGGCGATGCGGCCGATCCGGCCTGGCGGCAACGAGTGATGGATATCCCGATGGAGGGATGCACGGTGAAGCTCAATGTGCTGTTGCGGGAGCTGCCGAATTTCAAGGCGCGCCCGGGCACCTTTGAAATCCATCACAAGGGGCAAGTGAACACGCCGCTCAGTAAGAAACAATGGGCCGAATCATACCGCTTGGCGCGCGAAGGAATAATTGCGGACCGGCTGTGGACGGAGATCTATTTTCAAAGCGTTCACGATGGCAGCGTGGCGCCCGCTGGATTCCACACCATGAGTGTGTTTTCGCAATATGTGCCCTATCGCTTCGCCGAGGGCGACTGGGAATCGCACAGGGATGAAGTCAAAGAGACAGTGTTCCGGTCGATCGGGGCCTTTTGCAGCAATATTCCGGATGCGGTGGCAGATTGTCAGGTGCTGGGACCGCCCGACATTGAAGAAAAGGTGGGCTTGACCGGTGGACACATTTTTCAGGGCGAATGCCTTCCTGCTTATTTGTGGAGCAACCGGCTATCGCCGCGAACGCCGACGCCGGGTGTCTATCTCTGTGGCGCTTGCACTCATCCCGGGGGCAGCGTGATTGCAATCAACGGGCGAAACGCCGCGATGGCCGTGCTGGCGGACATGGGATTCACCGGCGCTCACGGTATTCCGGAAGCTTCCTGAGGACGTTGAAATCTCAGGCTAAGCGCGAAGGAACTGCGCGTTTATCCGCTTGCTAACTAAGGCGCGCGGTTCAGAGGAGGGCGTCGGGCGATCTGCGAAGCGTTGGTGAACAGCCACCGGCCGCTCCCACATCTGGCGGTGCGCGGTGTTGAAGTATTCGGTAGTGAACTAGAGGCAGCTCGGTGGGTCCTAATCATGCGCTCGCGGTGCTTGGAAAGATCGAGCATGGAGTGTTTTTCTAACCCAGAGAGCGGAGTCTATCGGGCAGTTCGAATTTGACGCGAGAATGTTCGAGAGCGTTCCCGCTTCATATTCGCCTGGACAAGAGCGATAGCTGCCGTCACCCGCTTGCTCATGCGCGCGGTTCAGAAGAGGCGCTGGCGGCGCGCCGCCGCAACGCTTGGCGCAGCCGGGGCCGCAATCGGGCAATTCTTTTGCATTATGGTGTATTGAACAGCGCGGCACAATCCGGGCCGGAACCACTGCTTCTGGCGCAATATGAGGCGCTCTCCCGCGTCTCTCGCGCTATTTCGATGCACCGCGACCAGGAGGAACTGTTTCGCGTTCTGGCGGATGAGTTGCGGCCGGCTGTCAATTTCAACTTTCTGGCCGTCTTCCTCTACGATGAAGCCTCGGATAAGATCCACCGCCCGGTCATCGAGGTGATCGCCGGTCCCGGTTTCGCCATTCCGCCGGATTTTCCGGCCCAGGAAACCATCACTTGGTGGACCTGGCGGCATCAGGAGGCTGTCGTCATCCCATCGCGAGAGGAAGAGACGCGTTTTCCGCGCGTCATGGAACTCTTCCGGACGTACGGCGTGCAATCGTCGTGCGTCCTTCCGCTCTCAACGGCGCTCCGCCGCCTGGGCAGCCTCGCCTTTGGGCTCGAACAGCCCCACGGGTATTCCGTGGACGATGTCCGTTATCTCTCGCTCATCGCCGACCAGGTTGCTCTGGCCCTCGACAACGCTCACAGGCACCAGGAACAGTGCCAGTCAGAGGAACAATTACGTAAGCAGAAGGCGCACTTCGAGCAGTTATTCGAGCTGGCCCCGGAGGCCATTGTTCTGCGCGACAGTGAAAATCGGATACTGCGCGCGAACCGCGAGTTCACGGAGTTGTTTGGCTTCACCCTGGAAGAATCCATCGGCAGGAACATCAGCGAATTGATTGTGCCTCCAGGGAATTGGCAGGAATCGGAACGCCTGCGCGAAGCGTTGAATCGCGGTGAACGCGTAAATACGGAACTCGTCCGCCGGCGAAAAGACGGGACTCTTCTGGACGTGTCGTTCCGGGGAGCGCGTGTGTCGGTGGGCGGCGGTCCCCCTGAGATCTACGGCGTCTATCGCGATATCACTGAACAAAAGCGGGCGGAACGCGCGCTCCGTCGCAGCGAGGCTTACCTGGCGGAAGGACAGCGCATGAGCCACACCGGAAGCTGGGCTCGCAGCGTCTCAACCGGTGACGTTTTTCTAAGCCAGGAGAGCTTTCGCATTTTCGGCTTCGATCCCGCGACCCATCCCACGCTCGAGGTGGTTTTGAATCGTACTCATCCCGACGATCGGGAGGGGTTCCGGGAGACGGTGATGAAGGCCATCCGCGACCGCAGCGATTTCGAGCGCCATTTCCGAATCATTCTGGACGACGGATCGATTCGCCATATTCGTTCGCTAGGCCACCCGGTGAATAATGCCGCGGGCGAACTGATTGAATTCGTGGGAACCCATTTGGACGTCACCGAACAGCATCAGGCGCGGATTGCCCTTGAGAATGCGTTCGAAGAGATCAAGACCCTCAAGGAGCAGCTCTACCAGGAGAACGTCGCGTTGCGCCGGGAGATCGACGAGACGTCGATGTTCGAGGAAATCGTGGGAAAGAGCGAAGTTCTGCGGAGCGTGCTCCGGCAGGTGGAAAGCGTAGCGCCCACGGAATCGACGGTCCTGATTAACGGAGAAACAGGCACGGGAAAGGAACTGGTGGCCCGCGCGATCCACAACCTGAGCCCGCGCCGCAATCAGGCATTCGTGAAACTGAACTGCGCTTCGATTCCGACGGGCCTTCTGGAAAGCGAACTGTTCGGACATGAGAGGGGCGCCTTCACCGGAGCGATCGCTCAGCGCATCGGGCGCTTCGAACTGGCCAGCCTGGGGACCATCTTTCTGGATGAGATCGGTGAGATTCCGCTGGAGCTGCAACCCAAACTCCTGCGTGTGCTGCAGGAGCGGGAATTCGAGCGCTTAGGAAGTTCGCGAACGCTGCGAAGTGAAGCGCGCCTGATAGCCGCCACCAATCGCGACCTGGCGAAGATGGTGGAAGAGCAGAGGTTTCGCTCCGATCTGTTTTACCGGCTCAACGTGATTCCTATCGTCATGCCGCCGCTGCGCGAACGGCCTGAGGACGTGCCTTTGCTGGTTCAGCATTTCGCGGAACTGTTCAGCCGCCGGATGAACAAATCGATACAGACCATCCCCTCCGAAACGATGAGTGCGATGGTCCACTATGACTGGCCGGGCAACGTACGCGAGTTACAAAATGTCATTGAACGCGCCGTGATCCTCTCGGCCGGCTCTGTGCTGAGGGTATCGGCCCGCGATTTACGAAGCGCCGGGAAGACCGGCAAGACCAGCCGGGTGGAGCTCGCCGTCAAGAAGAGAGATGTTCCTCTGCCTGATCGCGAGCAGGTGTTGGAAGCCCTCAAGGCCGCGGAAGGCCGAGTAGGTGGAGCGCAGGGCGCCGCTACTCATCTGGGCATGAAGCGCACCACGCTGATCGCCCACATGAAACGGCTTGGGATCAGCCCGCGAACTGTCATCAGCCACTTTTGACAGTGTCATGACACGGCGTGACAGTGTCAATCTTGGTTAGCGTAGCCGTAGTAGCCCGACAAATTCTTTTTTTTTAAATACTTAGCTCGTTCTCGCCGGTGTCAGAACTTTGGTCTCCGCAGTGCACCAAAGACTGCGCCGGAACCGGTCGCTCCCTGACGGTCGCGGCTCAGTTGGGGCGGAAGGAAGTTCCAATGTTGAGAACAATGATTACCGAAACGCCTTTCGAGCAGAAGTGGATTCTGCAAGGCAGGCTGTGTGGGCCATGGGCCGCCGATTTGAAGCAAAAGTGGGAAGAGAGCCGTAGAGCGCGCGCCGGAATCAAGGTCACCGTTGACCTGGAAAACGTGATTCTGGTTGATCGCGCCGGTGAAGAAACGCTGCTCCAACTGGTTGCGGATGGCGCCCGCCTGATATCCAGCCGTGCCTATATGAAACACATTCTGGGAGGCTTGCATGTGGATCATTAAAGTGGCGCTGAGCCGCCCGTATACGTTCATCGTTTTGGCGTTACTTATTCTGATCGTCGCGCCGATCGTGATTCTGAGAACGCCCACCGACATTTTTCCGAACATTAATATTCCGGTAATTTCGGTGGCCTGGACCTATACCGGACTAAATCCGGAGGAACTGGAAGGCCGCCTTACCACGCCATACGAAAAATCGCTCACCACTCTGGTCGATAACATTGAGCATCTGGAATCGACGACTTACAGCGGCGCGGCGGTGATCAAATTGTTCCTGCAGCCGAATGCGAGTCTCGACACAGCCAACGCCCAGGTAACTGCCGCATCGCAATTTCTGCTTCGACAGCTCCCGCCGGGAACCCAGCCTCCGCAAATCATCGACTTCAGCGCATCCAGCGTTCCCATTCTTCAGCTCGGGCTTTCCGGCCAGGGGCTTTCGGAAGACCAGTTGAACGATCTCAGCACCAACTTTTTGCGCATTCAACTGGTCACTGTACCGGGCGCGGTTGTTCCTTACCCCTATGGCGGCAAGCAGAAGCAAGTCATGATCAGCATGAACTCAGGTTTGCTGCAGTCTAAAGGACTCTCGCCGCAAGACCTGCTGAGTGCCGTGAACCTCCAAAACCTGGTGTTGCCTTCCGGCACGTCGAAGATCGGGCCGACCGAGTACGACGTTCGCCTGAATGCAAGTCCCCGGAAGGTGCAGGAGCTGAACGACATCCCGATTAAACATGTGAATGGCGCCACGATCTATCTGCGGGACGTGGCCACGGTGGCCGATGGGTTCGCGCCCCAGACCAATATCGTTCGTCAGGATGGCCGCCGGGGCGTGCTGGTCACAATTGTAAAATCCGGTTCGGCCTCCACCCTGGATGTGGTTTCGGGCATCCGTAAGTTGCTTCCGCGAGTAGCTACGACACTGCCCCCGCAGCTGAAGATTGAGCCGCTGGAAGATCAATCGATTTTCGTGCGGGCAGCGGTGAGCGGAGTGGTGCGGGAAGCGGTCATCGCGGCCGCGCTGACGGGCCTGATGATCCTGCTCTTCCTGGGAAGCTGGCGCAGCACTCTGATCATCGCGGTATCTATCCCGCTGTCAATCCTCACGTCGGTGATCGTGCTTGGCTTTCTTGGCGAAACCATCAACATCATGACTCTGGGCGGACTGGCGCTGGCCGTTGGCGTCCTGGTGGATGACGCCACGGTCACCATTGAGAACATAGAGCGGTATCTGGAAGAAGGGCATGAGCTGCACGACGCGATTTTAGGAGGCGCCGGGCAGATCGCCGTTCCAGCGCTGGTATCCACGCTGTGTATCTGTATTGTGTTTCTGCCCATGTTCTTCCTGGGTGGCGTTGCGCGCTATCTTTTTGTACCGTTGGCGGAAGCGGTTGTTTTCGCCATGATCGCTTCGTATATCCTGTCTCGAACGCTGGTCCCGACGCTGGCAATGTATCTTCTAAAGTCGAAACATTATGCGGCACGCTCACGCAATCCGTTAGTGCTGTTCCAGCGCGGCTTTGAGCGGGCGTTCGAGAAAATTCGCGAGAGCTACCGCGTGATGCTGGCCCTTCTGGTGTCGAACCGCAAAGCCTTCGTGCCCATATTCCTGCTAGCCTGTTGCAGCCTCTTTACCTTAATCCCTTTTCTGGGACAGGACTTTTTTCCGGACACGGACAGCGGACAGTTCATCCTCCACGTGCGGGCTAAGACTGGCACGAGAATTGAGGAAACGGCGAGCATTTTCGACTTGGTGGAGAAGTCCATCCGCGCCGTGATTCCGGCCCCGGAGATGGCCGCCATCATCGATAACATTGGCATGCCGTACAGCCAGTTGAACACGCAGCACATGACTTCGGGAACCATTGGGGCCGGCGACGGGGATGTGATGGTGTCCTTGAAGGAAGGCCACCACCCCACAGCGGCCTACATCCGGCAACTGCGAGCGCGGCTTCCGAAGGAGTTTCCCGGCACCACTTTCTCGTTTCTGCCCGCCGACATCGTCACCCAGATTCTGAATTTCGGCCTGCCCGCGCCGATCGATATTCAGGTGGAAGGCTCCGATACGGAAGGCAATAGCAAAGTGGCCGACCGGATGCTGCAACAACTTCACAGTGTTCCGGGGCTCGCGGACCTGCGCATTCAGCAACCCTCGGACTACCCGGTGTTCGACGTCAAGGTGGACCGGACCAAGGCGGATCAAGGCGGCTACACGGAACATGACGTAGCCACAAGTCTGCTGAATACACTCAGTGGCAGCTTCCAGATTCAACCGATGTTTTTCCTGAATTATCAGAACGGCGTGAACTACAACCTGGTTGCGCAAACGCCGCAGTACCAGATGCAGACGTTACAGGATTTGAAGGGTATCCCCATTACCGCCGGCGGCATTTCCAGACCCGAGATTCTTGCCGACGTTGCTTCTATTTCGCGATCTGACGAGATGGCGGTGGTTTCGCATTACAACATTCGCCGGGTTCTCGATATTTATGGGGCGGTTCAGGACCGCGACCTTGGCAGCGCTGGAAACGATATTCAAAAGATTGTGAATGCGGACGAGGGCTCATTGCCGCGAGGAAGCTTCATCCACGTTCGCGGACAACTGCAAACGATGCGCGCTTCCTATATCGGGTTGCTGGCTGGACTGGTGTTCGCCATTGTGCTGGTCTACTTGCTGATCGTGGTTAATTTCCAATCGTGGCTCGATCCGTTCATCATCATCACGGCCTTGCCGGCGGCCTTAGGCGGCATCGTGCTGTTTCTGTTCGTCACTCATACAAGGCTCAGCGTGCCCGCGTTGATGGGCGCGATTATGTGTATGGGCGTTGCCACGGCGAACAGCATCCTGGTGGTTTCGTTTGCTAAAGAGAGGCTTGAGGCCGGCGGGGACGCGGTTCAAGCCGCGCTGGAGGCGGGGGCGGCGCGCTTTCGCCCGGTGCTGATGACGGCGCTGGCGATGATCATCGGCATGATCCCCATGGCGCTGGGCGCAGGTGACGGCGGTGAGCAGAACGCGCCACTGGGCCGCGCAGTGATCGGCGGGCTGATGCTGGCGACTGTCGCCACTCTGGTCTTTGTACCAACCGTCTTCGCGCTGCTGCATGGAAGCAGGAACGAACCGGCCACCAGCCCCGAGTCCCAGGCCGATCGGGAGCCCGTGCACGCATGAACAAGGAGAATCCCATGACACAGGAAATTGAAGGTGTGCGCACTGAACGGGAGGTGACGGTGGAAACCGCTGCGGCCTCAGTGCAACCGAGCGTGAAACGAAGAGCAGTAATGGCACTGGGAATGTTGTCGACAGTGGCGATCCTGGTCATTGCCGCGGTTGTCTTCTTCGGAATCCGCGAGCGTCAAGCGGCGGCTGAAAGCCTGGTGCAAAGCGCCCAGACCAGCGCCGTGGAGCGCGTGGCGATAGTTCATCCGAAGCCGGGCGGAAGCGTGGACGAACTGGTGCTGCCCGCGAATATGCAGGCTTATGTGGAAGCGCCTATCTATGCCCGAACGCACGGATACCTAAAGCGCTGGTACTTCGATATCGGCACTCACGTTCAGCAAGGGCAGCTGATGGCGGAGATTGAGACGCCCGAAGTGGACCAACAGCTTATGCAGGCGCAGGCAGATTTGAAGAGCGTGCAGGCGAATATGGACCTGGCTCATACCACAGCCGTGCGCTGGCAGAGCCTGCTTGAAAAGCGCGCCGTCTCGAAACAGGAAACAGACCAGGCCGTCAGCGATTATGCTTCGAAACGAGCCGCGGTTGACGCCAGCATGGCTAATGTGCGCCGTCTGGAGCAGCTTCAGAGTTATGAGAAAGTCTATGCGCCATTCGATGGCGTGATCACCGCGCGGCAAACCGACGTCGGCGCCCTGATTGACGGAGACTCATCTCCGAAGGAACTCTTCCATCTGGCGGCTATCGACAAGCTGCGCGTGTATGTCCCGGTGCCGGAAGTCTCGGCCGACATGGTGCGGAACGGCCAGCATGTGACGCTGACTTCCGATGAGTTTCCGAGCCAGATCTTCCATGGCACTTTGGTGCGCAACTCCAGCGCGATTGACCCCGCAACGCGGACGCTTAATATCGAAGTGGATGTCGACAACGCAACGGGCAAACTTCTGCCTGGCTCTTATGCATTCGTACACATTAATGTGAAAGGCGCTGCGAGCGGTCTTGAAATCCCCTCCACCACCCTGCTTTTCAGGGCCCAGGGATTGCAGGTGGGGTTGGTTCGCGACGGCAGGGCCAAATTGGTTCCTATTACAATCGGCCGCGACTATGGTGCCACCGTGGAGGTAACCTCTGGACTTCGCCGCGAGGATGCCGTGATTGTCTCCCCCTCCGATTCCCTCATTGACGGGACACCCGTTCAGGTTGAGGGGCCTGTTCACATGGACACGGCCGGCCGGGGCGAGAAAGGACAAGGGCGATGAGATACCCATCCTTATTCGCCGCGCTCATCGTGCTGCTGCTGATGTCCGGATGCATGGTAGGTCCGAAATATGTCACTCCTGACGCGCCGGTGACGCCGGCGTTCAAAGAAACGGGGCCATCAACGTTCAAGGAAATGGATGGCTGGAAGACGGCGCAACCGAACGATCAGGCGCTTCGTGGAAAGTGGTGGCAACTGTTCGGCGATCCACAACTGAATGCGCTTGAAGAACAGGTGGATTCAAACAACCAAACGCTGAAGCAGGCCGAAGCGAATTTCCGTAGCGCACGATCGGCCATCCGCGTAAGCCGGTCGAGCCAGGCGCCCACAATTACCGCGGGACCATCCACGGGTGCCGAGCGTGTGTCCCGCAACCAGCCTTACTTCAACCCGGCATCGGCCAACAACGGAACCGGCAACTTC
>CAJCIT010000314.1 GCA_903970405.1 Acidobacteriaceae bacterium
CATCTCAAACATCATCGCGTTGATGAAGCAGTACAGCTTCGATGGCGTAGATATCAATTGGGAGCAGATTCAAGCATCGGACGCTTCAGACTTTACGAGTTTCATTACCAACTTGCGGGCGGCTTTACAGACCACATCTCCGAACGTTCATCTGCTGCTGACCATGGCGCCCGAGACCAAGCCAAACGGCGGCCAGCCGAGCCTGCTGGCGCAGGTCTATCAGAGCTTGGATCAGATCAACATTCAGACATACCAGATGTCCGGTCCCTATTGCGGGTGGGAGACCTGGTACAACTCGCCTCTGAATAACGGCGGCGCCACATTCAGCCTCGATCCCAGTGAGCAGTTGCCATCCATCACGAACGCCATTGCCGATTACACCGGCGCGGGCATCCCGGAAAGTAAGCTGGGCATGGGCATTCAATTCGATTCCGAGGTTTGGACAGGCGGCCAAGGCACTTCAACCGGGGGCGTCACGCAACCCAAACAAACGTGGACGGGAGACGCCAACCTGGCGTTCTGCTCGGCAACCAACCCGGACGCCCCAACCGCAAACACGCTGGCCTACCGGCTGATGATTACAACCTTGGCCACAACCGCCGGTTACACCACAAACTTCGATTCGACGGCTGACCAGTCATGGCTGAGCTTTGACCCATCCGGCACGGGCACAACCAATGAAGGAAAAGACACTTTCGTATCTTTTGACAGCCCCACGTCGATCGCAAAGAAAGGCGTGGACATGAGTCCGGCGCAGGCTGGGGTGGGCGGAGCTTTGGGCGGCGTTTTCATTTTTGAACTTTCGGGAGACTATGCCGGTTCCACCGCGGCGGCGGCCCAACAGCACCCGCTGCTGGATGCGGCGCACGGGATGCAGATGCTGTTGCCGGGGTTAGTTACTAATCTGACAGCTACTCCAGGGACGGGCTCGGTGACGCTGAAGTGGACCGCGGCCAATGGCGCCGCCAGTTACGCCGTGTCTTATGCGGCCAGCTCAACCGGACCCGCGACGCAGGCGCCCATCGTTTCCGCCACCCAAGCAACGGTAATGAATCTGACCGCCGGCCAGGAGTATTGGTTCCGGGTGACACCGGTGAATGCCTTTGGGTCCGGCGTTGCTTCGCCACAGGTCACGGCCACCGTTCCCGGCTTGCTGACTCCAACCATCACGTGGGCTAAGCCGGCGGCCATACCCTACGGCACACCGCTATCGGCAACACAATTGGACGCAACAGCCTCTACGCCCGGGACATTTGTCTATTCCCCCGCAAAAGGGACCATTCTTCCGGTGGGCACAACCACTCTCTCTGTGACGTTTACGCCAACGTCGCCGGCGTACGCGAAGGCCACAAAAAGCGTTAGCCAGGCCGTCATCCTGGCGGCCTTAAGCACAGCCACCAATTTTGGAAGCGTCAACGTGGGAACCGAAAGCAATGCCCACGCGATTACGGTGAACATCCCCGCGGACGGTGAGCTGAGCAGCATTCAGGTATTGACGTTGGGCGCCAGCGGGCTGGATTTCCAGGAGGCCAACGGGGGCACCTGCGTCACTGGCGTGGCACACGCGGCGGCAACCACTTGCACTGTGAACGTGACATTTACGCCGACGGCTGCGGGAACGCGCAGCGGCGCGGTGGTGGTTGTGGGCGGCAGCTTTGCGGGACCGCATTGTTGCGCTGCCAACACTTACACCTACTACATCGACGGCACGGGCGTGGGTCCCCAGATCACGTTCGACCCTGGAACGAAGACCAGCCTATCGTTCCCGTTCAGCATCTCGCCTCGAGGCATTGCCATCGACGGATCTGGAAATGGCTACTTTGGCAACGGCAACGAGGGGGCAGGAACGGCTAACGTTATTAAGGTCCCTCCGGGAGGAAGCTCCAGCGTGTACGTAAGCGGACTGCTCTCTGCTCCTGAGGCTCTGGCCATCGATGGCGCGGGGAACCTATACATGACTGAGAGCACCACGGTAGTGAAGGTTACGCCGACCGGAGCACAATCCACGGTGGCCACCGGTCTTGTCCCGGCGCCAAAGGGTCTGGCCGTGGATCCCTCCGATGGCACGCTCTACATTGCGAATACCGTTGGCAATACCGTGGTCAAAGTAACTGCCGCTGGAGTCCAGAGCACGTTTCTGACGGGCAAGGTTTTGGGCAAGGCTCTATCGCTCCCCTGTGGCATTGCCGTGGATGGATCAGGCAATGTCTACGTCGTTGACAATGGGAATGACAGGATTCTAAAGGTTCCGCCGTCGGGGACGAACGCAGTGCTGCTTCCCTTTACCGGATTTACCTCGCCATTCGGGATGGCGCTGGGAGGCACAGGAAACGTCTATGTTGCGGCTGCCGCACAAGTGTTGAAACTGACGCCCGCCGGTGTGCAAACAACGGTTCTGACCGCAAGCGCCATCGATATCGCTCTGGATAGTTCTGAAGATCTGTACTATGACGCTGGAACCGCACTTTTCAAATTGAACCGCAGCAGCGAGCTAAGCCTTGTTTTTGCGAATACCAAGGTCGGGACGGCCAGTTCGGACAGCCCGAAGAGCTTGACGATTGACAACTTCGGCAACGCGGCTTTGGAGCTGACGATTCCTACAACAGGGAAGAACCCCGAAATAACCACGAATTTCACGGTGGACACATCGACCACGTGTCCCATTCTGACGCCGGCATCCTCGGCAAGCGCGCTGGCGGCGGGCCAAGCGTGCAAGTACGCTGTCGATTTTGTCCCGGCCAACGTAGGCGCCAGCCTGGGCTCCCTTACGTTAGTGGATAACCTGCTGAATGCCACGAACGCAGAGCAGGTGGTCAGTCTGCAAGGAACGGGTCTAGCCGGCACAGCCACCGTCACGCTCAGCGGACTTGCAGCCACTTATACCGGGCATCCTATCTCCGCCACGGCAACCACATCGCCGGCCGGGCTGGCTGTCGCCATCACCTATAACGGTTCTTCCACGGCTCCGACTAAAGCGGGGAGCTACGCGGTTGTGGCGACGGTAACTGCCGCGGGCTTCACCGGTTCGGCCTCCGGAACATTGGCGATCGCGAAGGCCAAACCGGTGGTTACGTGGCCAACTCCGGCGCCGATTGCCTCGGGCGTCGCACTCAGTGTCACGCAGCTTGACGCAACGGCCAACGTCCCTGGGTCGTTCGTGTATTCGCCGGCAGCCGGAACCGTCCCGGCAGCGGGCACGGACACGCTGTCTACCACCTTCACGCCCACTGACGCCGTTGACTACACCACGGCGGCCGCGTCGGTTTCGCTGACGGTGACTGGGTCCGCCGCGCCGCAGCGCGTGGTTTGGGTGCCCGATTTCTTTGGCAGCTTGCTCCAGGTTCGCGTGGGAGCGACCAATCCCACCGCGATCAAGATCGCTCTTCCCGGTTGCAATCCGAACGCGGTGGCCGTGAACAGCAACAAAGCATATGTGGTTTGCTCCGCCTTCAACGGCAATCCGGACAAGATTCTGGTCTACAACGCCACCACCATCCGCGCGGCGGGGGCCGGAACCCTCTCCATTTCGCCTTCTCAAACCATCACCAGCGCTCAGTTCAATTCGCTGATTGGGATTACGTTCGATTCGTCCAACAACCTCTGGGTGGCCAGTTACGGAAACAGCCAAGTGGAGAGCATCTCGGCAGCCACTCTTAATACGGCGAACCCGGTGGTGAACGTGAACCTCATTAATTCGCCCTCCTCGCCGGTCTCGCTGGCTTTCGATACAAACGGGTCGCTGTGGGTGGTGGGTCAATTCGATGGCGGCATTCTGCTCAACTTCCCCACCAGCCAACTCAACGCCGGCGCCAATGCCATCCCGGACTATTGCCTGGCGACCGTGAACGTGGGATCCGGGTGCCAATTCGTCGATAACGTGTTCCTGAATCCGGAAGGCGTTGCGCTGTTCAACGGAGACGTTTGGGTGGCCAATAACGCTACCGGCGCGGACGGCAACGTTCCGGCGCGCGAAATTGTGGATTTGAAGTATTCGGGCGGTACGCTTACCGTCAGCGCCACCTTTGGCAACTCCGGGGTTGCGGCGGACAGCCCCTTTGTTTGTCCGGGCGGCCTCTTTGGCTCCCCGGCGCACCTGTGGGTCAATGACGAAAGCTACGGCGAGACGAATCCGCAGTGCGGGGCGGCGGGCGATGTCGCCAGTCAAACGGGCGGCGTCTTCAGCTTTACGCCGGCCCAGTTAGCCAATAAGACGACTACGATCAGCGCGGTGCTGGCCTTCAGCAATATCACCGGACGCCCGGGCTTTGGCGGAATTTTCGTCGAGAACGATTAGGTTTCTAGCCCGGCCACCACCGGCAGCGTCGCGGGATTACGGTGTATCGGGCGCAGTCTTCGGCTCGGTAGACCCGCGATGGCAGGTGTAGCAGGTTACATGCATCTTGCCGTCCGGGAAATTCGTGTTAATCTCCCGGGCCATCACGATCATCTTGCGCGCGGTGTCCTTGTGTGGATTGGCGTCGCTGGCGAAGTCCCCCTTCACGTGGCAGAAGCTGCACTCAACGCCCAGCGCAGCCTTGAATGCCATCATTGTCGGCATCAAGTTTTCGGGCTGCAATAACTTCAGGTTCTTCGGAGCGGGCCGAGGCGGGCGCTCGCCCTGTGGAGGCGGCGGAGGTGCGGGGGCAGGCTCCTGCGCCAACAGCGGCTTAACGAGCAAAAAAAGGCCCAGTGCCAGATGACGACTTCCTGGGCGAAGGATTTTAGTCAAAGCAATCATGCTACCCTTTCCATCCTGTCAGTATAGACACTATCTTTGGCGGGGGATGCCTCTTCTACGAGGAACGTTTTTTCCGTCTGGCTAAAATCCGATCGGGTGCACCCAGAAGCTCTCCTGCCAAGTCTGCCCGGGAGCGATGGACTGCAACTCTTTATAGAGCCCCTTGTGGGCCAGATTCATCGCATCGGTGATGCCTACCATGGGCTCCAGAGCGATGAAGTTGAAGTTCATCGCACCTCGGCCGCGCCCGTTCGCGTCCGCCGGCGGAGTGCCCCCCGTGACACTGGCCGCGGGCCTGGGACCACGCGGGGCAAAGATCACCAGCGCGCGATAATTTGGACCCAGAAGGATTTCGAGTTTCTGCGATTTTCCTTGGACGGAGACCGAAGCACGGCCGCGTGCGTCGCGGATCAAATCGCCAAAGACGTGATCCAGGTTGTAGTCTTTCAGCGGAACCGCCTTCGGATCGGGAAAGAGCTTTTCGATCGGCTCGGTTTCGCCGGTGGGAATTTTGTCGGGGCTGAGAAGCCACTGGCTGCGGGCGCCGGCGTTGAGTGTCCACTCGTCACGAGTCGAATCGGTCAGCCGGTAGTAGGGATGAAAGCCGATTGAGAGCGGCATCGGTTCTGTGCTCAAGTTCTGTACCTTGGTGCTGACTTCAAGCACGCCGTCTCGCAGACGGTGCGTCATCTCAATGGTGTGCGCGAAGGGAAACTGAGCCATCCACTGTGGGTGACGGTAAAACTCTAGCCGGCTTGTGACCCAGGCGGAGTCCCCATCGGCTTTGACCTCGATAACCTGCCATTGGTCGGTGGTGGAGAGAAAGCCGTGAATGGGGTGGGCGCCATGGACATTGCCAAGGTCCATGTTGAACGCGTATCGCTTACCGTTGGCGTAGAACGCCGCCTCATCTAACCTGTTCGCCCAGGGGCCCAGGAACGGGATCCCACTCAACGTGGGATGGCTTTTGAAATCGTCGAGCGAAGCGTACGGAAAGAAGAGAACGTTCTGTCCTTTCACCTTCATTTCGAACGCTTCATTGCCGACCGAGGTAACGATGGAGACTACGGTTTGTCTCCCCGCGTCTTCAAGGCGGACTACGTCACCGGTTTGTTGTGCCGTGTACTGGGCAAGCGCGGGGAGAGCCCAGCAGAGACCGATTGCCAAGTCAGTAAATCTCAAATTCTTCTCCCTCGTCCTCCTGGCCGTAGCACATACCCGAGATGTTATCGTGTGTGCCTGCTCAGCGAAGCCTCCGAACTACGCGACGCTTCCGAGCCGCGACCGTCAGAGCGCGACCGGTTGGCAGAACTGGAACGACACCGCGGTCCCTCCCTGACGGTCGCGGCTCGGAAGGGCAAGCAAGGCCCATGGTCCGCTTTCAAACCACGGCGCTGAGGCCGGGTCCCGTCAACGTGCCAGTCTTCATGAAACCGTCGCGAACTTTGAAAATGCCCGGAAAGCGGGCTTCCCATTTCGCGTTCGCGGCGGGGACATATTGACGGGCGTTGGCTTCAATCGCGGCTACTCCGGGGACATGCGCCGCCAAGCCCGCCGAATGAATCAAGGACGCGCCGGGACAAGTCAGATCCTGCACGCACAAGAACATCTTGCGCTTCTGCGCGGCCGCAGCCATCAGTAACACCTGGCTTTGTCCCTTGCAGGCTTTCAGAGCGACGCCGCTGTATCCCATTTCCCGCGCCAGCTCCAGGCTCTCCAGATCGACCAGCGACTCGTCAATGACGACAGGCACTAACCTGGCGGCCTCGAACATGACATTGGCCCGATCGGACTTGAGGTCCCGTTTGGTCGGCTGCTCCACGTATTGAATGCGGGCAAAGCCTTCCGGCGTTTTCTCCTTAAGCTGTCGCAGGAAGGCGAGCAGGTAGTCCACGTTGGGGCACTTCTCGTTGAAATCGAGCGAGTAGAACCACTCCCCGACGTTTCGAGAACGCTGCGTCTCAGTGGTTGCGCGGTCCACGGCAACCACGCGATCGACATCCCAAGCGAGGTCCGAACCGTTGAGTTTGATTTTGATCCGAATGATTCCGTTGTAACGAATCCACTCCGGAAGGGTTTCCGGTAAGCCATCGCCCAGCCGCTGTTTGAGATCGCCTTCCGTGATCGGGTCTAGTGCGCCCACTAAGTGGTAAAGAGGCATTTGCGCCGTTGGTTTGCGCAGCACATACCGATCGAGAAACTCGCCCCGAAATTCAGGAGTCAAGTACGCGGACAGATCGCGAGGCAGGAAGTCGCGGCCGTAAGTGTCATAGCAACTGACATGATGAAGCTTGCCGTAAGCGTCGTGGATGGCGGCGTCGAACGGGCTGAACGTCACCAGCGTACAGAGCTTGGGGATGGGGATAGGGAGGTTGAGTTCGCGCGAAACCTCAGCCGCAGCCTTGAGGTAAGCCGGCTCCAGAGCGATATTGATGTCGATGGGGTGGCCGTCCACGCCGGCATTTCGGGTCAGCTCAGATACCCGCCCCGCCAAAGCTTTCATCGCCTTAATGGTTGTGTCATAAGGCAGAGCCGGAAACGACCAAACGTTACCCAACGGCATGGAGCCGAAGCCCTGGGCAACCCGGCCATCGCCGCCGCGCACGGTGCAGTTTACATTGATCAGGGTCACGCGTTCCACCACATTGCCGCCAAACTTCATTGGCGTGCGGTAGCCGTATTCTTCGTATGAGAACGAAACGTCATCCACGCGAATGCGCTTGCTTGAGGCGCCGGCGAGGATGGCGGGAGCGGCGGCGGAGCTCAGGAATTGTCTTCGTGTGGCGTGCATCTCAATCTCAAAATGAGACTATGTCTGTGTCAGACCCTCATTGCGCATCATCTCCCGCACCCGCTTCAAATCGCGCTTGGCCAACTCTTTGAATCGATCGCGGGTGATGGTCAACGTGCGCCGTCCGTCTTCGGCGCCGCCTATTTCCGGATACTCAAAGTGAAGTTGAATGGGACCGGCGAAGTGAGACTCGCGGAGAAACGCAAAGAAGGCCGCAAAGTTGACCATGCCTTCGCCGATGGGGCACCAGCGCGGCCGCCAGGCGTTGTTGGCTTTCTCCCAGTAGAAGTCTTTCAACGCTATGCCACGCGTGAAGGGCGCGACCAGACTCGCGCTGTTTCGCCATCCTCCCAGGCCGCCCTCGACGGTCGCATGGGCGATGTCATAGTTGACGCCGACGGCGTCTGGATCGAAATCGCGAAGCAACAGGTAGAGATCCCAGATGGACGCGCCCAAGACCCCCGTGCCTGAATGCGTGTGGTACATCGCGCAAACTCCGTAGCTCCGGTTCAGCGCCGCGAGATCTCGAACAGCGGGCCGGTATCCGGCAATTTGGTCAGGTATGGAGCGCCGGGCGTCGAGGGAGAATCCACCCCACCGATAACGGCGAATCTGGAGCGAGGCTGCGCTCGAGAGGATTTCAGCGGCATACTTTGACTGCGCGTCAACAATGCCGGTGGTGATCATGGGCACCTCGAGTCCGGCCTGGCGAATCGCTGCAACAGCGGTCGGAAGATCCTCAGCGCAACGCGCCGGCTCAATGTGACTGCCGGAGCGCACGGCGAGATCGATACCGTCAAAACCGATTTCGGCGGCAATGCCTGCGGCGTCCGAAACACTGAGCCATTGGAGGTGCTTTGAAAAGACGCAGACCTTGGGAATCAGGGGCGCGTCCGCCGCGGAGATGGCCAGGGGCGCAACCAAAGCTCCGGCGCCGAGTGCAAGAAACTCACGCCGTCGTAGCCGGATTCCAGGCATGGCTTAGACCTCCACCCGTCTCGCTTCCGAATTCCAGCGGACGCGACGCCCCTGCTTCAAGGAGACGTTCGCCATATGCACCACCAGCGCCGCGTGGAATCCTTTTTCCACTGTGCCGTTCGGCTGGCTGCGAGTCCTGACGCAATCCAGGAAGTTGCGCACGTGCGCCTCCGTGGCGGCGGAGAATGAACCGGTGGCGGTATCCACCGGCAACTCAGGTTTTGCTTGCGTGTAGACGGCAACACTCTCACGTCCCACATCCATCCGCGCCTGATCGCCATCGAACTGATTCAGCTGATCGAGGCGCGTGGGGTAACGCATCCCGGCGTAATTAATGGTAAACACGCCGAGGAAATCCTCCGGGTATTCCGCGATCACGACCACGGTTTCCGGTGTGTCGACTTTCGGCATGTGGACACGGCCCCCGGAAGCCGTCACCGCCGAGGGGAAACCGACGCCGCGAATCAGGTGAATGCTGTCGTAAATATGCGCGCCCTGGTCCGCGACAATGCCGCCAGCGTAGTCAGTATAGGCTCGCCAGTTGCGGAAGCGATTCGGGTCAAGCGGGTGTCGCGGCGCGGGACCTTGCCACTGCTCCCAATCGAGCGGGCCTTCGAGTGTTGTGGCAGGCTGTTGGTTCAAGCTATTGTTGATCCACCAACTCCGGACCAGGCGGACGTTGCCTAGGGCGCCCGCGGCGTGGATATCGCGAGCCTTCTGATATAGATCGTAGCTACGGCGCTGCATGCCGACCTGAACAATGCTCTTGGAGTTGCGTACGGCATCCATCAGCGCTACGCCTTCGTCAGCAGTGTGGCAGAGCGGCTTTTCGACATAGACGTCCTTGCCCGCCGCGATCGCGTCCTGCAGCATCCGGGCGTGCCAGTGTTCGGGAGTGGCAATGATGACAGCATCGATGGCTTTGTCGGCCAGCAATTCCTTGTATTGGCGATACGCCTTGGCGCCGCCCTTCGCAAGTGAGAGACCGGCTTCCAGGTTCGGCTCATAGACGTCGGCCACCGCCGTGATCAGCACGGCCGGGTCGCTCATGAAGACCTTCATCAGAAGCTGTCCGCGCCCACCTGAGCCAATAATGCCGACGTGGATCCGATCCGACGGAGCGGCCTGCAGCAGCATCGCGGTTCCGGTGCTCAAAAGAAACGTTCGTCGGTTCACAGCTCAATCGCTCCTTTGCGATCGATTCGGAAACAATGTCAATGGCTCGAGGCGGAGGAGGAACGGATCTGGGGCTGGTTCAGGCTTCGCATTAACGCCGCCACCAGGTCCACACTCCGCGTGGACGGGCACCAATACCTCTCAATGTGGTCAATCACCAGTCCCGTTCCCTCCGCGTGGGAGACGAAGGGCTTCCGGGCCGGGTTATACATGGCGTCCGTCAAATCTCGCACCAGAATGCACCGCAGGCCCCATCGCGTCATTTGCTTGATGGCAAAACTGCGATTGAGAACGCACATGTTGGCATGCACGCCCATGAGGAAGAGCGTCTGAATATTTCTCTGCCGCAGGAGGTTATAAACCTCTTCGCCGTTATCTGAGATCGCGTCCTGCGCGCCGATCGAGAGCAGCGGATTCTCGCGAGACCAGGCTTGATGCTCATGGTCGCCCGGTGTATCGCAGCCGCCATCTGAATCGTCGATGGGTAGAGGTGCATCGGAAACAGTCAAGCTTGCCGGAGGCTTTGCCAAAGGCGCCGCGAGCACAAGCTGCCGTTGTGGATAGTCCTTGTAGAAGGTCATCGTTTCGGAGGGCGCGTGAATCACCAGAATGCCTGCCTGGCGGGCCGTTCGGAGCACCGGATCCATGCGCCGCGCAATGTCCTCCACCCGCCGCGTGGCCCCAGTACACCAATGCTTGTCCCACATATCGCAAACGATGATTGCGGAGGTGGTGGCGGAAAATTCTCCGCGAACGGTCACCGGTTCCCACGCATCGCTGCTCTTGAAAGGCTGCACCCGGATCTGAAGAGGAATCGTCATCCGCGGGCCGGCGGCCTCGGCGGCAAGCATTCCCAGGCCGGCAACGGCAGCCGTTCCAAGCAAGAGAATCGGGAAATAGAAACGCATATCGACCTCTCAAAAGAATATGCTACTTGCTTGGCCTGAGTTTCCATCGTTTCCGGATAGGGCGGGAAACGGCGCTTTCGCCTCCGGCATATCATTGATGATTCGCTTTCGGGGGAGAAGGCGGCATCGCTTTGCGAATGGGTCTGCCGTGTCGCCCTCAAGATAACCGGTCATGGGCTTCTCACCGATAAACGCGAGCGACCTGCGTGCGATGCACAGTCGCGATGCCCCGGTCGCGGACGAAACACGCCGCAAGATCGCCCGCCGCATCCTGCCCTTTGTCTTCGTGCTGTACGTTTTCTGCTATATCGACCGGGCCGCGGTGGCGTTCGCAAACGCGCCCATGTCGAAGGATCTGAATCTCTCGGAAGGCGCCTTCGGATTCGGCGCGGGCGTTTTCTTTCTCGGCTACTTCCTACTTGAGATTCCCGGCACCTTGATCGTGGAGCGATGGAGCGCCCGCCTTTGGATTGCCCGCATCTGCATCACCTGGGGACTGGTCACCGGCTTGGTGGGCTGCATCCACACCCCGGTTCAATTTTATGGCGCACGTTTTCTGCTCGGCGCTGCCGAAGCCGGCTTCTTTCCCGGCATCATCGTCTACCTGACTCACTGGTTCAGCCTTGCCGACCGGGGCCGCGCCCTGGCCGCCTTTGCCATCGCCGCGCCTATCGCGCTGACCCTGAGCGCACCGGTGTCCGCGTTGATCCTGCATATTCCGTGGACAATCGGCGCCGGGTGGCGCTGGCTCTTTATTCTGGACGGCGTTCCCTCCGTGATTCTGGGAGCCGTTACTCTCTTCTTTCTGACTGACCGTCCGCGCGACGCGAAATGGCTGCAGCCTAAGGAACGAGCGTGGATTGAAGGCGTTCTCAAACGCGAGAATGAAGCGAAACCGCACCGGCGCTCAGCGCGGTGGTGGTCGGTTCTCTATGAACGCGAGGTGCTGCTTCTCACGCTCGCGGCCTTCTGCGCGAATGTCGGCGGATACGGCTTTGTGCTCTGGCTGCCCAATCTTCTCAATCGCGGCCTCGGTCTACCCACCACGCTGTCCAACGCGCTCTCGGCGCTGCCCTATGCCGTCGGCATAGGCGCCAGCTTGTGGGTCGGCCGCGTTTCGGATCGCCGAGGCGGCAGCAAGATGCTCGCCTGCGGTTGTTTCCTGCTGGGCGGCGTCGCGCTGGCCTTGCTCTCACTGCCGGGGCAGCCGGTCTGGCTACTGTTGCTCTGGATGGCGGCGACGGGCGCGGCTGCCTATGGCTACATGCCTGCCTTTTGGATTTTGCCAACACTCCTGACTGGAGAGATGGCCGCCGCCGCGTCCATCGGCTTGATTAACTCCATCGGCAACCTAGGCGGATTTGTGGGGCCGTGGGTTATCGGCGCGTTGCTCGCCCGCGGATGGAGTCACACTCTGGTGATGCTCTTTCCCGCCGCGTTCTATTTCCTTAGCGCCATTCTCACGGCTTCGGTGCGCGTTCCGGCTTTGAAACGCGCGGCCCCAGAGCGCGGCGATGCCACGGTCCTCTCC
The DNA here is from genome assembly GCA_903970405.1 of Acidobacteriaceae bacterium. Classification (GTDB taxonomy): domain Bacteria; phylum Acidobacteriota; class Terriglobia; order Bryobacterales; family Bryobacteraceae; genus CAJCIT01. Next base: position 12,123 of record CAJCIT010000314.1, read on the forward strand.
TGAACCGCGGCGGAGCGCCACGGGCGAGGCGGTAATCGGAACGAGTTTTCATCGTTTGGGGGTGAGCGCTCCGGCGCCTCATGCCGAGATCAGAAGGGCGGGCGATCCGCGAACGTCAGGACCAGGATCAACCGGCCGCTCCCTGACGGTCGCGGCTCGGAAGGCGCGGGTGAATCTGTGTCGCGGTCAGGTTGAGCCTTCGGCGACGCGCTCTACTGCTCAACCAACTCC
>CAJCIT010000315.1 GCA_903970405.1 Acidobacteriaceae bacterium
CGGCGAAACTCAACGATGTCGATCCCGAGGCGTATCTGCGCTTCGTGCTCGCACGCATCGCCGACCACGCGATCAACCGCGTTGACGAACTCATGCCGTGGGTCGTTGCGGACCAGCTTCGCGCAAACGCCTGAAGATCCCGCGCGCCTGTCAAGACGGCGCTCGTGCAGCGCTTACTCCACAGGTTACCCAGTGCAAAGAGCGTCGTGATCTGGGCAGTGTTTTTCGCCAGCCCGCGGTATCGGGTCTTTGTATCACCGAACTGCTGCTTCAGCACGCGGAATGGATGCTCGACCTTGGCCCGGATTCCCGCTTTAAGGCGCTCAATCTGATTGAATATCGCGTCCAGACGGTCCTTCAGATCCAGCTGTTTTCGTCTGGATGGTCTCATTGCGATATGCCAGCGAGCTGAACCCTGCGCGCATCGCTTGTGAATACCCTGATAACCGGCATCAGCGTAGACATCCGTTTCGTCGCCATGCAACAGCAACTGGGCCTCATTGATATCAGCCCTGTTTGCCGCTGTGCCGACAACCGTGTGAACCAGTCCCGACTCCGCGTCCACGCCAATGTCGGGTAGCGGTGGCGCATTGCTGCGCCACCGCCCCCTAAGAACCGGACGTGCGAGTCGCCCCGCATCCGGCTCAAGCCATTCGGCAGCCCCATCGGATGGGACCGGGCAATCAACCATCGGTCGCGGTTCGACGACGGGCAAAGTAAGGCGACCACGCAGGGTCAAACGGATTTGCCCGACCACGTATCTTCACGTGCCGAACAATTGGAATCATCGTAGCTCGAAACAGTCGGATGACCCCGCGATCTTTGGTTCGCGCGGTAAACGCCCAGGTACGATGTCCCTCTACGTGGAAGTATTTGTGCTTCACCCAACCCGTGCCTTTCGTGGGATGCCGACGCATAGCCCATTTCCATAAGAGCTGCCAGATGTGAGCGTCTATCGACGTAAAATGAGACTTGGAAACCACATGACGGTGATACATGGCCCAACCTCGAATTACGGGGTTGAGTTGCAGAATCAGATTCGTCTGCGTGGCGCTCCTGTGCTGCCTCACGATCTCCCTAACCTTCTCCAGAAGTGCCTTCACACTTTTGCTTGCTGGTTTGATAAGCAGCTTATCCGCGTACTTGCGGACATTCTGCCCGAGGAAGTCGAACCCATCGGCAATGTGAGTGACTCTGGTTTTCTCTTCCGAGAGTTCCAGCCCCCGAACGGCCAGAAATTGCCTGACCGCAGGGAGTACGTTCTGCTCCAGAATATCTTTCGAGACTCCGGTCACAACGAAGTCGTCCGCATACCTGTTGACGTTGACTTTGAACTTTCGGCGCGCGCGTGGCGTCGGCCCTACGCTGGCGTCTACTGCCGCTTCAAGTCCGTCCAACGTCATGTTCGCGATGACGGGTGAGATGATGCCCCCTTGCGGAGTTCCCGCCTCGGTCGCGAACAGGGTACCTTTATCGATAAATCCGGCCTTAAGCCATCGCCGCAGGACCACCTTATCCATTGGTATATGTTTGAGGATCCAGTCGTGGCTAAAATTATCGAAACAGCCACGGATGTCGCCCTCTAAAACCCACTCTGGTGACTTGCGCTTAGCCAGCGTGGTAAAACAATATTCAACGGCGTCGGCAGTCGAACGTTTGGGGCGAAACCCGTACGAGTTTGGATCCGCCAGGCTTTCCGCAATGGGCTCCAAGGCGAGCTTCCATAGCGCCTGCATTGATCTGCATAGCATGCGGGGAATTCCTAGCGGACGCTTCTTGCCGTTGCTCTTGGGGATGTAGATACGTCGAAGCGGCAACGCTCGGTAACTGCGGTGTTGCATCGCCTCCACCCCTTTCCATTTGGCCGCCGGAGTTGGCCAGGTCTTGCCGTCAACGCCCGGCGTTCTCTTGCCGCGATTCTCTGTCACTCGTTTCACGGCTAGCATTTTGCCGCTATGCGAGCGGGTCAGCAGACGCTGCAGGGCACTTACTTTGCCCCATCTGCCTTCCTTGGTTGCCTGGGCGATACGCGCCTGGAGTCGTTTCACCTCATCTGTGATGCGAGGCCAATCAGCCTGAAGCCACATCTCAGCGGGGCGCGAGGACGCACCAGCATCGATCGCCTCTGCTTGTGCAGCGCCACCGATTGCCGTCATCTGCCTTCCCTCGTATAACGATTAATCAAGTTCTCTCGCCATGAATGACCACGCGGAAGTCTGCCCGCTTTCGCGTTCGACCATGCAGCAGCCGGTATCCTCCCCATTACAGGAAGGCGTTCGCTTTTTCCGCAATCCCTTACCCTCAGTGCCAACAGCGTTCCTTGCGGTTCGCCTGCCGTTGCCGGCAGCACTACGGGCTTATCCTGTTCCGCATGAATTTCAGAGCGGGACGGACCCCTCCTATCCGCCGGCGGCGCAATGTCCATGCTGACCCAGCACACAGAGGCCAGACCTTGCCGCGCGCCATTTTGGCTCAAGCCTGTCAGCACATTTGGCTTGTCAATGATGACGACGTTTAATAGAGGTTCACGTATGTTGGTCGTTACCGCTCGTTCCTAGTCCCTCACCGCACTTGTGCTGGCAGATTCCGCTTTCCCTCACGGGTCCGCGTACCGATACAGATCGGTGGTTACATTGTCCCCGGAGCTTCACACCGAGCCGTTACCGGCTCCGCATGTCTGGGTAGGAAACGGCTGATGGAACAGCCGGTTCGATCACAACGGATCACGTTGAGTCGAACAGAAATTCAAGCGACTTGCAGGTCGCACGTGCGTTTTCATCCCGAAGTACCAGCTACGGCCTTTCTGTGTCTGGTGCATTTCCGGGTCTCGCTCACCAGGGGCGTTCTTCGTCGATGTGGGCGCTGAAATCAGTGTTGCGTCGACAACGGATCCCGCCTTGAGCATCAATCCCTTGCTGATCAGAATCTCATTGACCACTGCAAACATTTGCACAGCCAGACCGTGTTCTTCGAGCAGGTGGCGAAACCGCAGGATCGTGCTTTCGTCGGGCAAGCGCGTCATGCCACCATCAAGCCCTGCAAAGTCGCGATATAGCGGCACGTCATAGAGTGCCTCTTCCATCGCCGGGTCCGACAGGCCGAACCATTGCTGCATGAAGTGAATCTGCAGCATCGTGGCAACCGGAAAGGGCGGACGTCCCGTCTTACCCTTCGGATAGTGTGGCTCGATCAACGCAATCAGTTTCGACCACGGCACCACACGCCTCATCTCGTCGAGAAATTCCCGTTTGCGCGTGCGCTTCGTTGACAGGTCCAACCCAAGGCCCAGTTGCGTCATCAGCATTCCCCTTAACTATCCCTCTTCCAGGATAGTTCACACTTACGTCAACGCCAGGA
>CAJCIT010000316.1 GCA_903970405.1 Acidobacteriaceae bacterium
AGGTCGGCGCCGAGGAATGGTCCTTTCAGTCTCACCAAGGAATATCTGGGTCGGACACCGCTCCCGATCCAGGTACGGAACACGAACGAGCGGACACATGATGTGCTACGAAAATCGGACATCTATATTTGCTGTCGACAGGATGCGGGGTAACTGCACGGCTGAGAATCGGCGTTAACGGGCGTTAAGGTTTAGCCCGGATTATGCACCATGGCTGGCGGGTGTAGAGAGGTGGCCGGGTTTGTTTGACAAAATTCGGCGGTTTTAAGGTGGAATCTCTGCCTAGCTTTGTGGGGGGAAAGCCGCCGTTCGGGCGTCACGCAGGAAGGGCGTAGGTGTGCCTGGCATGGGTACTGGATTGGAGGTGAAAGTCCTTTGCGGGGCGCGTTGGTAGCAACCGCGAGGTGGAGGCAACTGCACGCAGAGGGTGCCGTCGTGAGACGCCAGTCCTGGCGCCGTGAGGCCGTGTGGGGAAGAAGCCCGAGGCGGACCGCAGCACCGAACGAGAGTGAACCCCTGAGCAAGCCGAACCGGTCGGGTCAGCGTGTCTACGAACGCGACGCCCAAAATCCAACCGAGGCCGGGGCGGTAATGGGGGCGGCGGCGGCGGGACATCCAGTGTTCTTACCCAGGGAGATCTGCATGGGTCCGCGTGAGCGGTAGACCTGAAGGAGGCAACGACAACGGGACGATGCCCTTGCAGAAGTCGGATTTCTTCGTAGTAGCGCTGAAGCCGGTGAAAGCCGGCGGAGCGAAGGGAGGGATGGATTGAAAAGGACGGGACCACGGCAATTGAGCCTTGTGTTCGCCGACAGCCTTTCGGGGGGCGGGAAGACCGAGCCGTCGGACGCATCTGATCGGCGGAGCTTTCTGCTGCACACAGCGAGGAGCAAGAAGACGAGAGGACCCGCCACCGGCGCGGCCGACACCAGTCGGTTGCTCGAAGCGGTGGCGTCGGAAGCCAATCTGGCGACGGCGCTGCTGAACGTGGTGCGCAACAAGGGAGCACCCGGTGTGGACGGCCAGACGGTCGATGCGGCGGAAGCGAAAGCCCCGTCGATCATTGCCCGACTGCGCCGCAATTTGCTGTCGGAATGTTATCGCCCCGGCGACGTCCGCCGTGTCTGGCTACCAAAGCCGGGCGGCGGACAGCGGGGCTCGGCATTCCGAACGTGGTGGACAGGACGGTGCAGCAGGCGGTTCTCCAGATACTGGAGCCGGTCTTCGAGCCGAACTTTCACCCCAGCAGTCACGGATTCCGACCGAGCCGTGGTGCTCACACCGCCATTGCCGAAGCCAAGGGCTATCTCAAGGACGGTTATCAAACGGTCGTCGATCTGGATTTGGCCAAATTTTTTGACCGAGTTCATCATCAGCGGCTGCTCGCCCGGATCGCCGAGCGCGTCCCGGACCAGCGGATAATCCGACTGATACGCCTGATGCTGCAAGCATCGGTGGTGATGCCGGACGGATCGAGGGTCGCCGTCCAGGAAGGAACCCCGCAAGGCGGCCCGCTTTCGCCCTTGCTGTCCAACGTTGTTCTCGACGAATTGGATGGCGAGTTGGCGAAGCGCGGTCTCCGGTTCGTTCGATACGCCGATGATTGTAATATCTTCGTGCGGAGCGAGCGTGCTGGGCAGCGCGTTATGACATCAATTCGGAATTTCCTAGAAAAGCGCATGCGGCTCCAGGTCAACGAAGCGAAAAGTGGCGTGCGTAAGCCGGACGAGGTCGCCTTCCTGGGCTTCAGTTTCCGTTGCACGAAGGAGGATCAGGGCGACGGTGTCGCCGTGTTTCCCTCTGGAAAAGCGGAACGACGGTTGAAGGCCACCTTGCGAGAGATGACGCCTCCGAATTGGGGGCGATCCATCACCAACTGCATGGAGGAGGTCAGCCGCTATCTGAACGGCTGGATATCACACTATCGGCTCTGCACGCCGGAAGCTGTGGATGGGCTTCGCGTCATCGACGCGCATGTCCGCCGCCGAATCAGAGCGATTATCGTCCGACAACGGAAGCGAAGTCGCTTCCTGTTCCGGCACCTGCGAGCCAGAGGTGTCAGCCCAAAAGCTGCCGCCGGCTGTGCGTACTGCGGAAAACGAGCTTGGGTACAATCGAACCGGCCGGGAATGACGCGAGCCTATCCACCGTCCTGGTTTTCAGGGCGGATGGCATCGCTGCAAGCCCGCTGGCGTGACCTCAACCCAAGGTCGGCATCAGCCCAGTTGTCGCTGGTGTTCTGATATACAGATCCAAAGAGCCGGATGCGTGGTCCGCATGTCCGGTTCTGTGAGAGACGCGGCGGAGCAATCTGCCGCGTCTACTCGACCCCGACCGGAGAGACGCCCGAACGGCGGAAAAAATTTCGCTCCGCGTCGGGATCGGGGTCACGCTGCCGCTACCGTCGCCTGACCGAAATAGGCAGCATCGGGCGTTCGGGCGTCAAGGCTCGAATGCGGCCGCTTTCGATTATAAAACTCGATATAAGCGCCGAGGGATGCGCGAGCATCGGCAACGCTCTCATAGGCCCGAAGATAGACCTCCTCGTACTTGATCGAACGCCACAACCTTTCGACGAATACATTGTCGCGCCATGAACCTTTACCATCCATGCTGATGGCGATCGCATTGGCCGACAGCAACCCGGTGAAGGCGGTGCTGGTGAATTGTGAGCCTTGGTCAGTATTAAAAATCTCAGGTTTCCCATGCTTTGCAAACGCCTCTTCGACCGCTTCGAGGCAGAAATCCACCTCCATCGTAATCGAGAGGCGCCACGACAGAATCCGACGGGTGAACCAATCTACGACGGCGGCGAGATAAACAAACCCGCGTGCCATTGGAATATACGTAATATCCATTGCCCACACCTGATTTGGCCGAGTAACTGGCAAATTACGTAGAAGATATGGGTAAATCTTATGACCAGGGATCGGCTTTGATGTATTTGGCCTGCGGTAGATCGCCTCGATCCCCATATGCTTCATCATCGAAACGACATGATCACGGCCGATTTCTATACCTTCACCGCGCAGAAGATCGCGCAACATCCGGCTGCCCGCGAATGGATAATCCAGATGCAACTCGTCAATCCGGCGCATAATCGCCAAGTTGGCCGGTGATACCGGCCGGCTGCGATAATAAAGTCCGCTCCGGCTAAGCTTCAGAATCTCGGCCTGCCGGGTCAGCGGCAGAATGTGGTCTCGGTCAATCATCGCTTGGCGCTCACAATGCCGGCCTTGTTGAGCGCACCGGATAAAAAATCATTCTCCAACGTCAATTCGCCAATCTTGGCATGCAGCGCTTTCAAGTCAATGCTCGGCTCGGCCGCAACAGAACCGGCACCGAAAACCCCGGCTGCTCCGTCCAAAAGTTGGGCCTTCCAATTCGTGATCTGGCTCTGGTGAACCTCAAAAGAGCTCGCCAATTCGGCAAGCGTCTTCTCGCCTTTGACAGCGGCCAACGCCACCTTCGCCTTGAATGCCGGACTGTGATTCCGGCGGGTCTTCTTCGTCATAGCTGCTCCTGAATTTCCGGCAATCTCGCCGGTCTCAGGCAAAAATTCCATCTATCCCGCTGTCCAGATTCTCCCGGCCACCTCTTTCCGACCACGTCTTCGCGCTCTGCACCTTGCTCGGATTCCAATTCGCGCCGCGCATCCCGGACTTGAAGCATCGGCGCCTCTACAGTTTCGGCAAGCCCGCCGACTATCCCACGCTTGAACCCCTCATTGCGGGCCGCATCAACGTGGCGCTGATCCGCGCCCATTGGTCGGAAATCCTGCGGGTGGCCACGTCCATCCGCACCGGCGCCGTGACCGCCTCAATGATCATGCGCCAACTCGCCGCCCACCCACGGCAGAATGGCGTCGCGGCCGCGCTGCGCGAGCTTGGCCGGGTGGAACGCATGCTGTTCACGCTCGACTGGGTCGAGGATCTCGAACTGCGCCGCGCGACCGGACAGGAACTCAACAAGGGCGAATCCCGCAACAG
>CAJCIT010000317.1 GCA_903970405.1 Acidobacteriaceae bacterium
CCGGAAACCTGTATAACGAGTATCCCGTCCCCAGGTTTTCCTCGAACGTCAATCATCTCTTGTCTTTTGTGAAGTAGTATGTGAGGCCTCCGCTGACCAAGCCGGACAGCACAGGAAGCAGAATGTTGAAGAGTTTGTCGATACTGGCCAAGGCGTCCGCCTTGCCCATGAAGACCAGGGTAAGCGTCGCCGCATATTGGAGCACGATTCGTCAGTATCAGGGTTGCGACCAAGCCGTAAGCCAGATAGCGGGCGGTATCGGCGCGATGTTTTTCGTCGACGTGATATTCATCGAGTTGCTCGACTTTTCCACCGTCAACGATTTCGCCCTCGACTTTTTCGATGGCGCCATCCGGCTGTTGGCTCGATGTCCCCATCAGCTATTTCCCTTGAAGCGTCGGGATCACGATCACTCGTTCTTCCCTGGTGTCTGGATTCCTAACGATCACTTCCGTGAATCCCTGATTCGCTTGAGATTGCAAGGCCCGGTTGATTTGGAGGGATTCTCGGACCGCGTCTCCCATTGAGGAGAATCTTCCCTGGCTCTTCAGTTTCTCCAAGCTTTCGAGGCTCCGCTCATCGAAGCTGAACACCACCCTCTTCGCAATGGCCATAGACAGATCCTTTCTTGGCACACTTGTGCCCTATTATGCTCTTCTAGTGTGCTGTCCTGTATGCGCATTTGTCAACAGTGTGATGTCGTTTGTGATGTCGCTTTGTGTTTTTGGCGTTTGAAAATGGCGCTTTATCAACGTCATCCCGCTCGTTACCATGAAGGATTGAATCAACAGAGCGAACGCAGACAAGGTGAGATGGCGGAGCTTTACATTCGGCGGCGCACAGTACGACCTCAGCCACCTCGATCCGCGCATATGCGAATACACCCAACCCGCCAAGGCCGGGAACCTGCCGCGCGTCTATATCGTGAAAGTTACGGCTTAATTTCAACGACAAAGGGTGTTCCCCGCTGTCGGACGATTCTGCACAAGTCTGCGACCGGGATCGTTTGCCGAGCGCGCGGGTCGCGCCAACTCAGCAGGTTCAGAACGATTTGATGCTCGCTCAGGGCCACGCCCCGGAATATGAGTGGCATTCGCAGGGATAACCGCACATCGTGGAAGTGCTGGACGGCGAACGCGCTTCCCGTGGGTCGGCCGGTTTGCAAGTCGATGGATTGCGCCCAGAGTCACACGTTCCCATCCCGGCCGGAGAAGTAGTAAGCAATTTTCCGTTCGGCGCCCAGTGGGGTTGCCGGTCCTCGTGCTGACCATCGGAGACCTGAACCCAGTCCGATGGCGGACGCATTGACGGCACCCGCGTTGTCATATGATGCGAAGGCCATGATGAAAGCGGCAGCGCTCACATTTGCGATCGTTTCTCTGGTGGCCGCGGCGCCGCAATTTGTGGATACTGCCGCCAAACCCCACACGGGCCGCACCAACGATGCCGCGGCTGTGGAACTGTTCCGCGATCGGGGTCTGGGCCTCTTCATTCACTGGGGCGTGGATGGGACTCTTGGGGGCGTCATCTCGCACTCCCTGGTGGGCGCATCCCCCGATTATGTTCAGCGATTCTTCGAAGCGCTTCCGGGCTACTTTAATCCCGACCGGTACCAGCCCGAGGACTGGGCGCGTCTTGCCAGGCTCGCCGGCTTTCGGTACGTGGTTTTCACGGCCAAGCACCACGCCGGCTTCTGCATGTGGGATACGCGCACTACAGACTTTAGCGTGATGCACACGCCCTATGGGAAGGATGTGTTGGCCCCCCTGGTGGCGGCTTTTCGCAAGCAGGGCATCGCCATCGGCCTCTATTTCTCTCCCGATGACTTCTGGTGGCTCTACCAGCACCACATCACCATCAATCGCCACGTCGCAGGCGTCTACCCGCAGGACATTCCCGAGTTGATGGACTACACCAAACGCCAGTTGAAGGAATTGCTGACGAATTACGGCTCTATCGACTATCTGTTCTTCGACGGTCCCGCCGAACAGCTCACCGATTTCGCGTGGCAGCTCCAACCGAACCTCGTCATCACTCGCGGCGTGATGGAAACGCCTGAGCAATACACTCCCGGCGTGGCCCTCGCTGAAGCGTGGGAAGGCAATCTCACCATGGGCACTGAGTGGCCCTGGAAAGCCACGAACGAACGATACAAGTCCGGTACGGAATTGATCGACACGCTCATCGAGACGAGAGCCAAAGGCGGCAATTTGCTTCTGAACATCGGCCCGAAGCCGAATGGAACGATCCCGGACGAGCAAGACGCACGGCTCCGCGAGATTGCCCTTTGGAATTTCGTGAATGGCGAGGCGATTCGTGACGTTCGGCCATGGGTGGTCACGAACGAGAATAACGTCTGGTTTACGAAAACAAAAGACCAGCAAACGGTGTACGCCTTCATTACCCATGAAGAACATTGGCGTTTGGGCGATGCGAAGCCCGTTGTGCTTCGGTCTGTCAAGGCGACGTCAGAGACGACGGTTTCCGTCCTGGGTCAATCGGACGCAATCGTGGAATATAAGCCAGAGGTGAAGCCCAAGACGACGTTCACGCAAGGCAGCAGCGGCCTGCATATTACCGTCTACCGTGCACAGCGGCTTTACACCGATCGGAGTTGGCCAAACCCCATCGTGGTGAAACTGACTCACGTCGAACCCGCCATGTATCCACCGCAGGTCACCACGCTGCGCGCCGAATGGAATCCGGCCGCTGCCGCCGAGACTCTCCACGGCAGCTTGACGAACCTGGGAAATGTAGAGGAAGTAAAGGTGGGCTTCCAGTTCCGGCTGAAGAAGGGCGGAACGGATCTCTCAGAACGAACCGAGCCCTGGACGGACGTCCCAACAACCGCTCGAACCGCCACCGGGGAATTCGAGTACTTGCTCAGTGGGCTCGCGGCGAATCGCGATTACGAATTCAGAGCCATGGTCCAGCACCCGCTGTTGACCAACTACGGCCAAGAGAAGACCTTCCGCACTTCGGACACGCCGCGCTGAGTATTTTCGATGCGTCGCATGCCTCCGGCCGGTGCGTTTTACTCGTAACGCAGGCAGACAATCGGGTCAAGATTCGCGGCCCGATTGGCCGGGTAGTAACCGAAGAAGACGCCCACACCCACCGACGGGTGACCGCTCAGGTACGAGCCGTTGGCGTAGGTCTTCGCGCCGAGCTGCGCGTAGCCCACGTCGCCCAGGCGCACGAGCTGGCCGTTGCTGCCGCGCTTGATGACGATTTTCTCGAATTCCTTCGGGTCGGTGAGGCGGCCCTTGGTGTTGACGAGGAGTTGGAAGTCGGTGTGCGGCGGGGCGGGTTCCGCGCCGAGCGTGCCGGCGGCGACCTGCACGTTCTGAGCCTGCACGGCGGCGATCACGTCGCCGGCGACGATGCCGCGCGAGTACAGCTTGTCCGGGTCCAGCCACAGGCGCATGGAATACTCGCTGGCACCGAAAATCTGCACGTTG
>CAJCIT010000318.1 GCA_903970405.1 Acidobacteriaceae bacterium
TAGCTTTCCCACATGACCCCTCCGTCGTCAACCAGAGGATCGTCACCGGCCTCACGAATGCAACCAGCTATGACTTCGAAGTGATTTCCGTGAGTGCCGCCGGAAACGGCCCGGCAAGCAGCGTCGTAAACGCTTCGCCTAGAAGCGACACTACAGGGGTCGGTTCAGGAGTTGCTCCGTCGGATGTCGTTGCCTCCGACGATGATGAGTTCATTGGTCCATTCTCCTCGTGGCTCAACGTGAAGACAAACTTTGGTGCCGTCGGCGACGGAGTCACGGATGACACGATCGCTTTCCAATACGCCCTAAACGCACTTCAATCACCGACCAATCACTCACCCGTTCTCTACGTTCCTGCTGGTATTTACAACATTACATCAGCATTGACTTACACTTCACGTAATTGCAACATTAGTTGCGCAGGCAAAAGCATCATCGGAGAGAGCCCAACGAATACCTTTTTACGATGGCATGGCGATGCGACAGGCCCGGCGATGTTTACACTAGATGGGATATATCGTATGCAGTTTGATCGCCTCACCTTAGACGGACGTGGAGCGCAAATCACGCTGGTGAACGAAACAATGCATCAAGGATGCTGCTACGATGGGTCAAACGAATACACTGATGACGTTTTTGAAAACGCCGCTATTGGCATTCAGGCAGGAGATAACACTGTAGGCTGCTGCTCGGCTGAAACTAAGGTCGACCGCGATACTTTCGCCAATTTGACGAAGGCCGGAATCAGTTTAGAAGATTGGAATGCGCTGGATTGGTATGTTCGCTATTCCATTTTTGAACACGACCTCTTCGGCGTCACGAATGTCTATGGCGAAGGTGGGGCTGTGCATCTAGACCACAACTTATTTGAATACAATGACACAGACTCGGGCTGGGGTAACGGTGCATCACAGTCATATACCTACAATACGTCTTACCATTCAGGTACATTCCTTGCGGGAAGTCCGTACGGCAACGCGAGCATTCTGATCGGCAACACTATCCTCATGCCCCAGGCCGTGGCGATTGTCGAGCCTGGCATAGGCCCCTTAACTCTAATCGACAACACGATCGCGGGGAGCATTACAGCGGCACAGTATCCATCGATTAGCTTCAAGGACGGATCTACATCGACCCCAAACTCTTATGTAACTTCACTAGGTAACACTTATGCGTCATCTTTCCCATTCTCTGTGCAAAACGTCACGTATGAAACCAATTCCATAACCGGCGATCTCACGTCGATCAACGACGCTGTAGTGTCTATCTCTGCCATAAATGATACTCTACCAAGAATGCCGGGGCCCCTCCCCAATTATCATCGTGCAATCTACGAGGTGCCGCAGGAAGCGTCTGCGGCAACAATTCAGACAGTCATTTACAAGGCCATTGCGGAGAATAATGGCAATCGACCAGTCGTTCATATACCTTGGGGTCAATATTCCGTCGGTTCTACCATAACGATCCCTGGTAATAGTGATGTGCAGGTAGTAGGTGACAGCACGCAAACGACCCTCACTTGGACTGGATCGACAACATCTCCGGTCTTCGCGCTTCTCGCACCAAGTCATGCCGAACTCCGGAATCTTACAGTAAATGCCGGTTCCGCATCTGCCGGGATCTCGGTTGAAGGAAATGATCAACCCGGAGATCGCATTTTCACCAATTTTGTAGCTACTGGGAACTCTGCGTCTCTTCATAATCTTCTCGTGGACGGTTTTGATAACACTATCGTCCAGATGGACGATTTTGGGCATGGAGGGCTAACTAATGTTGCCAGCACGAGTGTTTTAGTGGTTGGTGGTCCATTATCCCAGCAGGGTTATGCGGCACCTGGATATACGGGTCTATTTATGGGAGCGTCATGCTGTAGCACATATTCCTACCGGGTGGAGGAGGGGGCAACTCTTGTGGTCGCCGGTTACTGGTATGAACAGGGCGGGCCTGGCTGGCTTAACCTAGACCAGGCATCCGGTAATTTCATCGGTTATCAAAATCACATAGACGTTCCTTCCAGTGCAGGAAGTCTTGTCCCCTTCAGCGCCAAAAACTTTACGGGTAATCTGACAATTGCGAATAGTGATTTCGGAATCTTCGATGTTAATCTTGCGGGAGCAACTTCAGCAAATGTGCTACTTATCGCCGATAGTTTCCCTGCACAGGATGTTGATACTGTGTCCCAGCCCCCGGTTCTTGTTGGCACGAATTCCAATATCCAGGCGGCTACCATATACCCTACTTCTATGCTCGGCAGCATAAGGTTCACCCTTCCCGACGATGTTTCCACTGGTACTTCACGCACGAGTCTGATCGAAAAGTCTCTTAATCAGCTTGCGCGTTATAAGGACCCGGCCCTTACAGATCTTCCGGGGACAAACGAGGATGTTCGGCTCGTGGACGTTATCGTGAACAACGGAGTTAATAGCTTTGATTTCGAATCAGTCGCGCCGAGCGTGTCACAAGGAGATCATGTTTCTCGCGCCGGGAACAATCCTAATGCTCTTGTGGCAGCTCCCACTTTGTCGCCCACGAACCCGTGGTGCAAGATTATAAACACGGACGGTGCAGCCGCGGGATCCACTAAAACTCGAGGAACCGGCGGTTCCCGAAGGGTTAGTCATGGCTGTGCATTATCACCGCAATAGGCTTCTGGTGGTTACGGTGATCTCACGCTAAGCGACCGGCGTTGTCCGCGTACATTGTGGGTGTGAGCCGTGATGATCTGTTGATGGCAGATGTTGATGTGAGCGGTGGGTCGGCGGACAGCATCTCGTCGTCGGAGTGCGGTGGAGGTGTCTATCAAGCGAGCGGCAATGACCCCCGAAGAGCTCGCCTTACTCGGCGACGAGCCGGAGCTTCGTGCTTCGAGTTCAACCGCATGCGGGGGATCGTATCGCCCGCATTTCTCCGAAGGACGGACGCATCCTTGGATGGATTGACCTTACTGGCATCCTTTCACCAATGTTCTTACTGGACAGCGAGGCTGTCCTGAATGGAATTGCATACGACGCGCAGCATGACCGTCTCTTCGTCACTGGAAAACAATGGCCAACGATTTTCGAAATCAAACTGATTCCGAAGAACTGACATATTCAAGAAGCGATCAATCAAGCAATGCGGGTGTCGCGGAAAGAAGTAGGAAGTGATTGGTACGGAAGTGAGCTGCACTTTTTGTGGGTTTTGGGTCAATTTTTTTTGACCGTAATGCAAGTCCGCCCCGGAGTACCGACTCCTGATTGCATTGGCAAGTCAAGCGGCAATCCCCAGTCCACTTGTAAGCAGCGTCTTCTCTAAATTGGCTTCTACCCTCCTCTAACGGACCTAAGCTAAAAATAATTGGATCTTTTCAGCCGAGTCTCGTCACCGTTGCGTAGCGAAGTGGATTGTAAGTCCATGTCAGTTGGCGGAGAGTCGCGGCAACATCACTCTGAACATACGGATTCGTGAAGACGCTCCGGCCCTCGCGCTCTATCTCGAACGTGAGCGTGACGGCAAGTCCAGCCACCTGATCCGTGAACGTGGCGGCATCAATCACTATGACACCGGGTCGGCGGTTCGTAAGGCGCTTCTGGTTGCGGGCCTCGTTTGTTTTCTTTAGCCGGGCTTCAACCCGTTGGGAATCATAATGCGATGGCATTTCGCGTCATCATAATCCAAGCGTAATCATTGGTGGCCCAAGCGCTCTGGCCCGTCTACCGAGATGACGGGCCGCAAGGCGTAGCAGGATGAGTTCGATGCGCTGGTCGACTTCTGCTTCAACGCTGGCTGTGGGGCGTTCGCTGAGTCGACCATGCTACGGGACTTGAACGCGGGGGATGTTGCGGCTGCGGCGGCTCAGTTCGAGGACTGGGATCGATGCGCAGGGAAGGTTGTGGCGGGGCTGCTGAGGCGGCGCGTTGCAGAAGAGAAGTTGTTTGCCAGTGTCTAAACGCAAGAAAGCCCCCAGCCGATAAGGTTGGGGGCTTCTTTGCGTCCTGGGGTTATTGGATCAACGTACCAAGGTGCTCATCGTCAAGGTGCTCATCGTCTTGAGCATCTTCCTCCGGGGGCAGCATCCACCACCATTGATCACCCTGCTTGTCGGACAACACGCCCAGGAGACTCTTGGCTCGGCGGAGAGTCGCTCGGGAGTGACCTGCCTCCTCCGCAAGGAGTGCGACCTCGGCGCTCTCCTGCATACCTAAGCTCAACACATCGAGCAAGAACTCCTTCGCCGCGTCGAGAGCCGAGTTCGACGGGTCGCGCTCGGTCCTGACGCTGCCAAGGATTTCATTCGCTGAGAGGTCTAGGTATGCGCCGAAGGTAACGCGCGAGGAATGGATTCCTCCCGCAAGTGCAACGCCCTCCATCCGGTACGGGTAGGCCCCATCATCTGGGCCAAGGTTCGACTTGACCCGCAGGAGCACAGGTTCCCCGGTCGGGCGTACACCTGTCATCATCACGACGCGAGACAGCGCGACGAACGCCTGCACGCCTAGGATGCGCTCTTTTGGAGGTCGCTTGTTTGACCCTTTTGCCACGTGTGTTATCCCGATGATCGCGACTGAATACTGCTCCGCCAGTCTGACGAGGGGTGTGAGCGACTGCCGAACAGCCTGGTTCGAGCTTCCTGCCGCGAAGCTCACGATCGGGTCCACGATCAGGAGCTTCACCGGGTGGGGGGCCTCGCGAAGGTACGACTCAAGGAGAGGGATGTCGATCAGCGGATCGAATGGCCTCTGCTTTTCGCCGCTCCCGACGACGTCGGGGAAGATGCAGCGGTCTAGATCGGCACCGGCGGCGGTGAGTCGTGGCAGAAGAGTGTCCTCGATACTGTCCTCGCCAGACCAGATGATGACATCGCCCGCCGTGGTGGCGGTTGAATCGGGGAAGCTACCACCCGAGGAGACGACGGCAGCTAACTTAGCTGCCACCGTCGTCTTCCCTGTGCCTGACTCTCCGGCTAGGAGATGCAGTTTACCGGCGCAAAGCCAACCGGGCCATAGCCAGTTGGGTGCGGTCATGCGGATCGAGCTGGCCCTGCGGAATGTGAGCGTGTTAAGCACAGGCCTCTCCTCCTTCGCGCACAGATTGACGCGCAGCCCGCTTGGATGATCCCATAAGGCCCTGAGCCTCCCGATCTCGGATTATGCTAAGGAGCGGCTCGCGCTTTTCGAGCTGGATGATGCGCTCGATGCAAACAAGCCGTCTTTCAATGGCTAAGCGAGTTTGGGGGAAGATCAAGTCACAGCCCGCGTACGTCTTTAGCATCCCGGTAGACCAGTGCCTCAGTTTCTTGAGGGTTCCGCCGGTGCAATACGTTGACCCGTCTGGACCCGTGTATATCTCATGGTCATCGTCATCCTTGAGCCTAAGACGTACAGGCTGACCCGATTCCGTTTGCGCGATATAGTCTCCCGTCTCCCGATCCCACACGCTCTCCGGGATAGGGTCATCTACCTCGGGCATCCCCTCTGCGTACTGCGGGTAGGCCTCATCGACCAAGGCGTCGATGCGAGCCCGCAGGATTTTGTAGGCGTCGCCACCCGTCACCCCACGATTGATTTCCTCCCACTGTTCCTCATAGTTGGTGAGGTTATGGCGGATCGCGTTCCTCGCTTTGGAGTTCGAGAAATGGAACTCGCCCGGATTGCCCCGATAGTTTCCGCCGTGCGTTCTCGCCGCCAGGTCGTAGATTTCCTTGTTTGTTTTCCCTCTGATCGTGAGTTCGACGGTGCTCATCAGATTGTTCATGTTCTTCACGCGGGTCTCCACAGCCTTCTCAGCCGCCGCGCTCCGCCGCTCCGCCTCTGCTTCGTCAATCGGGATCACCTGATCGGCGGCGAAAAGATGGCGCTCGCGATAGACATTCCGGTAGCCGGGGACGAGATATTCTTCGGTTGCTCGCGGTTCAGCTTTGGCAGGGACGCGAAAGCCTGCTAATTTCCATGCGGCTCGGGTCCGTAACACAACTTCGGGGGCAGTTTCCATTTTCCTTCAGCCTTTCGAGGGGTTGAAAAACGGTTGAACTGAGGCACGGGATACGCCGCGTCGATCGCATAAGCGGGTCGGTACGCGGAGGTGCGTAAGCCCCGTGCAGGGCTATGTATTTCTTGAGAGTTCGGTGCGTCTTACGGAGGCTTAGAACTGCCCTCCCGCGCCCTTTTCGTCCCGGACTTGATGGCACCGGGCAGCCTAACGTGTTTAGCCTTACCGGCTAACTCCCGTCTAGGTTAATCGACGGGCGTGCTGTCTTGCAAGCGTACAGGTCACTCAGGTCCACCGGCGGAAACGTGATCCCAAGCTTCCACTTTGCGTGGAGAATCCGAAAATTCATCCAGAAAAAGAATGACCGGCTAGACCGCGCCATCGCCGCGAGGAATGGGCGACCGTCGGCCATCATCGCCTTGGTGAGCCGGGCAACGAGCTCAGCCCGCTCCGCCTCGGTGTGGTCCGGCGTCCGAAGACGGAGCGGGGGATATACCGGGGATAACGGGCTAGGAACTCGGCGAGGGTGGCGGGTGCCTTGAAGTTGGGGTCGGGGAGGGGTTGATAGCAAAAATGCGCGGCACGGGGGACGCGTGTGCAAGGATAGACACACGGGGGGTCTGGTTACTGTCCATGACAGTCTCCGATCGCTCACCCTGGTTCGAGCCGGGGTGACACGCTGGCGGTGCATACGCTTTTGGCGAGACGGTTAATCGTGCCTTCAGGGAAGAACTTCTTCAACCTAAGAAAAGGCTTCTCGAAGAAGGTGTACGACACGTAGGCAGCAGCAAAGCTGAGAGCGATACCTATGACAAATACTAAGGCCAGATATGTATTCCGAGAGGCCGCAGGTGCTACATGAAAGGCCAGCCAGGCAAACAAAGGCAACAGGAGGACGTGGTACACATAAAGGCCGTAGCTCAACGACCCGACCTTGCGTAACCAAGCCTGCTCCATGAACCGCTTCACCGCGCCTTGCTGAAAACAGTTTAGAAGGAGACCACAGAACCCTATCCAAAGGAACGGTTGCGCGAAGTTCCTATCCCATTCAAGATTGACGTAGGTGAGCAAGAAATACGCGCCTAGACCGACAACATAAGCAGGCTTCGACCACTTAAGAAGCGCATTCCATTGCGAAGATCGTTTTGCCAAAGCGATGTACGCACCGGCAACAAGACCTCCTACATTGAAGACAAAGGCACTGTGATTCCAGGGCAGCAGCTTAAGACCCAGCATGCCGTTGAAGATTGCCGACAACGCTAGGACGCTCAGGCAGATAGCCTGAGCTTGCCGGATTGATCGAAGCTTGTACAAGATTAAGGGCCAAATCAAGTAGAACTGCTCTTCTATAGCCAGTGACCAGTAGTGCCCCAAAGGAAGTGCCAGGCGCGGCGGGGTTCCCATCACAGTCGAAACGTTCTGCAGGTACAGAAGATAGACCCGTAGGCTCTTGACTGCATGCCAACCGAATCCTTGCCACAGCGATACAGCCGCGGTGAGGATCAACGATGCGTAGTAAAGAGGAAAAATCCGAAGCGTCCGCCGGGCGAAGAAATTGCGCCACCAATGTGCCGATTCTCTTGAATCCCAAAGGATACCTGTGATCAGAAAACCGGAAAGTACAAAGAACAGGGGAACGCCAGCAAAGCCACGCTTGAATGTCGCACCAATGAAACGGACGGGCCAATTGTGAGACTGCGCACCTCCGCCAAGGTGATACACCATCACCCAGAGCACTGCGATACCACGCAGCCCATCAAGGGCAGGGACATGTTTTTGGAGAAGATCTACCGGGAGTGCGGATTCGACTTGACATTCTTAGTAGGATAGCTATTTTTCACAGCCGCTGCGGAACCGCACCTCCCTGCGCAAGGAAAAGCCGCTCGTAACAAGCCTGCGCGCCGCCTGGACGTGGATGCCCGTTCGGTTACCATAAGACGGGTGTTGGATTGTTCCGACGCCCGCCCCGGAGCTTTACCCTCAGGGACGGTGCGGCAGATGACCAGAGATTATCACCCTTGGGACAGAGGTTCAAACCACCACCCCCTCCACCTTTTTGTGTCAATTTTGTGTCAAGGAGGTGCGGGATGTGCGGAATGTGAGGTTTATGAGTGTTGCAGAATGAGTAAGTTACAGATTATAAAAAGACATGACCAGTGCGATTCTCCCCGCCTCCACCATTTACAACTGACCTGGAAATGAAGACCTAGATTCACAGCCTTACCACGTGTGTTGAAGCCGTCGCTCTTCTCCCGCCGCGGGTGAGACACCATGAACACCGCTCCCCGATCACCATCCGGGTCTGCACTCCGCGGGATGTATCTACGCCTGCTGCGAGGCCGCCAGCCGGCGGGACTGCCCGAAACCGGCCGCGGTGGAGTCGGGATCGTATCCGGCACCGGGTCGAAGCCGATACCCGATCCCGGGGCGAACAGGTCGAGCGGCTGACAAGAAGGTTGAGTCTAAGTACGGAGATGCAAATGACCCTCGCCGAACGCCTGCTGCCGGAACTCGAACAACAGCTCGCCAACACCCGCAAAGTTTTGGCCGCGGTTCCAGATGGACAGAACGACTTCAAGCCGCACGCGAAGTCCATGCCGCTGAACCGCCTGGCGGGTCACACCGCGGAGCTCGCCGGCTTCGCGTACTTCTTCCTGACCACGCCCGGGATCAACATGGGGACTCCGGAAGATCCCCGCAAAATCCTTCGCATGACCACCCGGGACGAGCTCCTGGCCGAGTTCGACATACTCGCAGCCCGGACGCTTGAAGCCCTGAAAGCCACTTCCGACGCTGCCTTCGACGAACCCTTCACCCTGTCGCGGCAGGGCGCGGTGGTCATCTCCACCTCCCGCTACAATGCCTATCGCAGCATCTTTCTGGACCACATGATCCATCATCGTGCGCAGCTTGGCGTCTATCTGCGTCTGCTCAACCTGCCGGTTCCTGGAACCTTCGGACCCTCCGCCGACGAGAAGTAACCGGTTCAGCACCAAACGTTCTCCCGGTTCTCAAAGGAACTCTCATGACCATCTCGGAAACCCTCCTCCTCGATTTTGACGCGGAGATGTCCAACACCCGCACCACCCTGGAGCGCATTCCGGAGGACGCCCCCTCCTTCAAGCCACATGCGAAATCCATGCCTTTTGGCCGCCTCGCGGTTCACGTGTCCAGGCTGCCGAACTTCGGCACAATGATCCTCTCCACTCCATACCTCGACATGGCCACCGCGCCCTTACCATCGATGACCTTTGAATCCCGCGCCAAGCTGCTCACCGACTTCGACGCCGCAGCGGCCGAGGCGCGCGCCTGTCTCGCCGGAGCAACAAACGAACAGCTGCAGCAGAACTGGAAGCTCTCCTGGGGCGACAAAACGATCGCCGAAGGACCGCGCTGCCTGCTCTACCGCACCATGTTCTTCAATCACCTCATCCACCACCGCGCTCAGCTCGGCGTTTATCTGCGGCTCAATGATCTGCCCGTGCCCGGGCTCTACGGCCCCAGCGCCGATGACTCCATGGGGTTCTAGACCGGGCCGATCGGCCTGCTGCGATGCCAATGCCCCTCGGCTTGGGGATTGTGTCTCGATTTGAAACGATACCCAGCGCCTCTTCAGGTGTCCGGCTGAGACAGAATCTCCGAACAGACCGTCTAACCCCTTAGTGCGCCTCAGACCCGCCTCAATCGGATAAGCTAAATTCAGTGACTCAGATTCAGCGCCATACCCTGTACGCGTCCCTCCTCCTGGCGCTCTCCACCTCCACCGCCCTTCGGGCCCAGAGTCAGCTCCAAACCCGCTTTGAGGCGTCTGCGCAGGTTCCTCCGGCGCCCGTTCTCAGCAGTTCCCCGGCGATTCCATCACCCCTGCCGGACAGGCTGCTTCCAGAAGCCCCTTCCGCGCTGCTGCAGCAGTCGGCCGCTCCTCAGCAAGCCACGCCTCAGCAAGCCGCACCTCAGCAAGCCACGCCTCCTCCCGCCAACGAGACCGAAGCCCAGCGCAAAGATCGCGAACAGCGCGAAGAAGCGGAACGTGAGGTCAAGGAGGAAGAAAAGCAGCGTGCCGGGGGCGTCCTTCCGCTCTTCAACGTGGTCATCAGCGGCGCAGCGGTTCCGCTTACCCCGAAGGAAAAGTTCGATCTCTCCTTCCACACCATCATCGATCCTTACACCTTCGGCCTGGCGATTGTGTTTGGCGGCGGCCTCGGCGAACTTGAAGACAGCCACACCGGCTACGGTCACGGACCCTCCGGACTCTTCAAACGCATCGGCGCCAGCTATGCCGACAACGCCATCGGGAACGTCATCGGCAACGCCGCTTTGCCCGTCGTGCTTCATCAGGATCCGCGTTATTACCGCAAAGGAACGGGGTCGGTCGGTTCGCGCATCCTCTACTCTGCGATGACGACCTTTATCTGCTTCGGCGATAACGGACATAAGCAGTTCAACACCTCGAATGTGCTCGGCAACTTCATCTCGGGCGCGATCTCCAACGCCTACTACCCGCAGGACGAACGCGGCGTTGCCCTCACGCTCGAGAACGGCTCGCTGGTCACCGCCGAAGGCATGCTCGGAGCGCAACTGCTGGAGTTTTCGCCGGACTTTTCCCAGTACATGCAGCGCCGGCGTCAGCGGAAACTCGCCGCCCGCGCGGCAGCGGCCCAGTCGGCGCAACCTTCTGCTTCCATGCCAGACGCTACTTCAACCCCGCCCGCGTCTGCTCCGGTCCCCCCAGCCTCTGCTCCGGCCCCGCCCGCTCCACCCCAGCCCTAGCGACCGCAACCGCATGGTGCGTCGTGGCGCGCTCGATGCTGCGGGACGCTTGGTCTCGCACGGAGACGCAGCCCATCCGCACCAGCATTGAAAAAATCTTGCCCTTCTGCCGATAACCTCCCCAGTACGTCTCAAGGAGCACTCTCTTGGATCAACGCATGGAAGAATGCCGCAGGAAGCATAAGCGTTTTGGCCAGAGTGGCGCCGTCACCATGCGCCGTATCGCCTCCGGTCCGCACCTCACGGGTGCCCTCTTCGAGATCAGCACCGGCGGCTGCCTCATCTGGACCGACTGGCTCACGCCGTTCGAGCCCGCCGAACTCATCGAGGTCCGGCTGCAGGTGGGCCCGCTCGGCCTTCGCGTCATGGGCGATATTCGCCACGTCAGTGAAGAAGGACGTCTGCTCGGTGTCGAATTTCATCGCCTCGCGGAGAAACAGTTGCTCGATCTCCAGCGCTTCATCCTCGAACTGGAGGCTTCCATGGAGCGGGAAAACCTCACGGCTTCGGTCTGATCGCTCATTCCCTGAGCATTCGCGCCGATAACTCCGTCAACAGAGTGAGGCCAACATGCCTTTATCCGAGTGGCAACAGCAGTTAGCATCGGTAAAGTTTACCGATGCCCGCAGCGAAACCCGCTTCCACTACGCCGGGCGTGCGACTCTCAGCCTGGCGAATGGCCGCAGATCCTACTCCGGCGAGATCGTGAACCTGAGCAACACCGGATGCCTGATCCGAGTTCCTGAAGCGCCGCCCATCGAGGTCGACGCCATCCTGGAACTCAACCTGCAATCAAGCTTCCTGGGGCTGCGCGCGCGCGGCGTGTTACGCCACACACGCGAAGGTGGCAAAACGCTCGGGATCGCCTTCCTGAATCTCTCCGCCCAGTCCCGGATCGATCTGCTGCAGTTGATCCTTCAGCTGGAAGCCGCCTCCGACGTCCCGCGGCCCGTTCTGGTCTTCTGATTCCATCCCCCTGATCCTCGTCCGCTGAACGGTGCTACCATTCAAGGCGCCATGACGATTATCAGTGACGAGCACGTAGACCTGGAGACTCCCTCCGGCCCCATGCGCACCCACATCGTGCGCCCGGCGGCCCCCGGCAAGTACCCCGGCATCCTCTTCTACTCCGAAATCTTTCAGGTCACGGCTCCCATCCGGCGCACCGCCGCGCAGCTTGCCGGGCACGGCTATATCGTCGCTGTCCCCGAGGTCTACCACGAATTCGAGGAGCCCGGAACCGCGCTCCACTACGACCAGCCCGGCTCCGATCGCGGCAACTTCCTCAAGACCCACAAGTCCGTCGCCGCCTACGACGCCGACACCCGCGCCATCATCACCCACCTGCTCGCCCGGCCCGATTGCAACGGCAAGCTCGGCGCCATGGGCATCTGCATGGGCGGGCACCTCGCTTTCCGTGCCGCATTCAACCCGGAAATCGCCGGCACCGTCTGCTTCTATGGCACGGACATCCACACCGGTACCCTGGGCGAGGGCAAGCATGACGATTCGCTCGCCCGTGCCGGAGACATCCGCGGCGAACTCTTCATGGCCTGGGGTCGACAGGATCCCCACGTGCCTGCCGAGGGCCGCATGAAGATCCTCGCCCGGCTCAACGAACTCAATACCCGCCTCAACTGGCACGA
>CAJCIT010000319.1 GCA_903970405.1 Acidobacteriaceae bacterium
CCGACAATCAGCAAGCCGCCCAACCCGAGTCCGCGGGCTCCCCAACCGCCAAACCCGCCTCCGCCCGACTCGCCCCGGCGGTCTTCCACATCTTGGTCTGAACCATCCGGTGTCCATTCCATATTTGCGTCGAATCCTCTACACCCCATTTTGCCGAAGAGGGGTTGCCGAGTGGTCTGCTCTGACGCGTGCGTGACAAACTCAATCGATGGTCAATGTGTCATTTATCTTGACAGACTACGGGTAGGCCGTATATCGTGGATGCAGGCGAATTTGAATGGGATGAGGCCAAAGCTGAAAGCAACCTCGTAAAACATAACGTCAGCTTCGAAGCGGCGTGTCGTGTGTTCGACGATGTGTTTGCTGATGAGCGATGTGATTTCGGCAATGCGCAAGGTGAAGTCAGGTATGTGATTACCGGTCGAGTGAACGACGTCGTTCTGAGGGTGGTTTACACGGAGCGCGGGAATCGCATTCGTATCATTTCGGCCAGAAGGGCAACGGCAAATGAGGAAGAAGAATACTATCGTAGCCAAGCGTCAGAATGACGGGACCACCATTCAGGTATTACCTGACGGCTCCACGAAACGTCTCGAAGACAAGACAGATTGGACCCGGCTCCGGGCCATGACCGGCGAAGAGGTCACTGCCGCGGCAATGGCAGACCCGGACGCGAAACCAATGACATCTGAACAACTTCGTACTGCGCGGCGGGTGCCGCGAACCAAGACCCTGCGCCGGGCGCTTTCCATGACCCAGGAGGAATTCGCCGCGCGGTTTCGCATTCCCATTGGTACTCTCCGGGATTGGGAACAGGGACGATGCGAGCCTGACCAGCCTGCCCGCGCCTATCTAACCGTAATCGCGCACGATCCTGAAGGCGTGAAACGTGCGTTGGCTGAAAAACATATATGAACTAAAGTGGCGGAAACGCTAAGAACTACACGGCTCAGCGGGCTTGAGGTGTCGCGATTACGAATTCAGAGCCATGGTCCAGCACCCGCTGTTGACCAACTACGGCCAGGAGAAGACCTTCCGCACTTCGGACACGCCGCGCTGAGTATTTTCGAGGCGTCGCATGCCTCCGGCCGGCGCGTTTTACTCGTAACGCAGGCAGACAATCGGGTCCAAATTCGCAGCCCGATTAGCAGGGTAGTAACCGAAGAAGACGCCCACGCCCACCGACATCCCAACGCCGAGGATAATCCACACCGTGGAGACAACGGCCGGCACGGAATCGAAGAGCGAGCGCACGATGAAAGCGATGAGCGCCCCGAGAATAATGCCGATGAGTCCGCCGATCACGGTCAGCGTCACCGCCTCAACCAGGAATTGAAGGCGTATATCCGATTTCCGTGCGCCGATCGCTTTGCGGATGCCGATCTCGCCCGTCCGTTCGGTCACCGAGATCAGCATGATGTTCATGACGCCGATTCCGCCTACCAGCAGGCCGATGGAACTGATGATGCCGGTGAGAAGGACCAGCGCTCCGGTGAGCTGATTCCAAAGGTTGGTCAGGAAGTCAGGCGAGATCATCTCGAAATCGTCGGGCTTGTTGGGCGGCACTTTCCGCAGGCGGCGCATGGCGGCTGTGACCTCGTCTTGAGCGCGGTCAAGCGTCGACCAACTCCCCGCTGTGAACGCGATCATCAACTCCTTCGATTCGGGATACTTCTTGTGGAAGTCGCTGAATGGGATGATGGCGAACTGATCCACGCCGCCGGCGCCGAACAGGCCCGGATCGTGGGTAAAGACGCCGATGACATCGTAGAGTGAGCCATTGATTTTGACGGTCTTGCCGACGGGGTCGGAATCGGGGAAGAGCGAATCGGCCAGATTTGCGCCGAGAATCACCACCGGAATGGCATGTTGTTCCTCATAAGCAGTCAGGAAGCGCCCGTTCGCTACGTTAAACAGCGGGATGGCCTGGGCGTATTCAGGTTCAACGCCGCGCACGAAGATTCGCTCCACCCGTTTGCCGGCGTAGGAGATGTAGTTGCTGTCGCCGAAGACAAAAGCGCGCGTTCCAAAGACCGATGTCAGGGCCACCGAGGGACAGTTCTCGCGAAGGAAGGCCGCGCCATCGAGCGGAATGTATTTCCTGACGCGGTATTTCTCCGGAAGCCGCATCGGGTCGGTACCGAAAGGAATTCGCGAGACGAAATAGGTGCGGGAGCCCAGGCTTTCCACCTTGGCGGAGATGTACCGGTTGAGACCGGTGATGATGGCCGCGACCGAAATCACGGATGTCACGCCAATGACAATGCCAAGAATCGTCAGCGCGGAGCGCCCCTTGTTCGCCCGCAGGGTAGCGACGGCGACGCTGATATTTTCGGAGATTTCGTGACGTGTCATAGCCGGGTCGGTGGAAGACGAGCGCGATAACTATAATTATGATCGGTTGAAGCAGCAAATGCCAAGCTGCTACTTCACGCTTTCGGGAAGGTAGGCGCCTAGGAATTTTCGCTCCATGCCATTTCCCCATCCGCACCCGTGGTCGCTGGTGATTGACTTGCGCGAGTTCTCGCCGATCCGGTGCGATCCAAACGAAAGCAGCGCCAGGATCGGCCCCGGACGGAGGTGTTCGCTGGCCCAAGTCAGCGGCGAATCCCCGTTGGCATCGCGCGCCTCGCGGTCAGAGCCGTGTGCCAGCAGAAATTCGATGGTTTCCGCGTCGCTGTAAGCCGCCGCGCGGTGCAGAGGCGTCTCGCCCTTGGTGCGGACATCGCGCATGAACGCGCCGGTTTCTTTGCCTGGAACCGTTCGCGCATTCACGTTTGCACCACGTTCCACCAGCAATCGCACGACATACAGATAATAGGGCCGCCCCGCTTTCGACAGCGCGCTATGAAGGGGCGTCTCTCCACTCGCACCGGTTGAGGAATTCACCTCAGCGCCGTGCTTGATGAGGAAGTCGCACACCTTCCAGTGCCCGAAGAAGGCCGCGTTGCCGAGACCTTCGTTCAGATCGATGCTGCTCAGATCGCCGCCTGCTTCGAGGACCGCCTTCAGCGCCGTCACGTCGTTGTAGTAGATGAACCAGCGCAAAGGTTCGATCTGGCCTTCATCGAGAGTCTGGCGCCAGTCCGGCAGGCGGAGGAGTTCGAAGACCAGATCCGTTCGTCCCTCGGCGATGCGTTCCAGAATGGATGCTTTGTCCATGAGTGAAAACCGGCGGCCCTATGCCCGCAAGCTCCGCTCATGCTTCAGGTACTCGACCCACTCGGTCACGCCGAAGCCGCTTTTTGCCGAAACTTCAAAGATGCGGATGCCCGGCCGGACCTCCCGGATATTCTTGTGCGCCAGTTCGCGATCGAAATCGCAAGGTTCGGCAAGGTCCATCTTGGTGATGACGGCGGCGTCGGCTGAGTTGAAGATGCCGGGATACTTCAGCGGCTTATCTTCCCCTTCGGTGACGGAAAGCAGCGCCACGCGAATATCCTCCCCGAGGTCGTAGCTTGCCGGGCAGACCAGATTGCCGACATTCTCAATGAACAGGAGATCGAGCGCCGCCAGATCCCAGCCATCCAGATTCCGCGAGATCATGTCCGCCTCCAGATGGCAGCAGCCATGCGTCATGATCTGGCGCACAGGCGCGCCGCTCTCAGCGAGTTTGCGGGCATCGTTGTCGGTTTCCAGATCGCCAACCAGCGCAGCCACCCGCTCCTGAGAGGCGCGGAGGCGTGAAAGAGTGGAGCGAAGGAATGTGGTCTTGCCGGTGCCTGGGCTTGACACCAGGTTGAGAACCAGGACCCCGGCGCGGCGGAAGCGGGCTCGCAATTCGGCCGCCAGCAGATCGTTCTTCTTTAGAACGCCTTGCCGCAACTCAACAATGCGCGCGCTCATGGCTCTCTTCGCCTGTCCCTTCGTCTATCACTATGGATTCTATATCCAGCTCCCGGCCGGCACGGATATCCATGCTCGGGGTCTGGCAGTGCGGGCAGCGGAAAGACTGCACGCCGGGAAGCTCCGATTCCCTCTGGCACCGATCGCAATAAATGCGCACCGGGACCTGTTTCACCACCAGCTTAGAGCCTTGGAGCGGCGTGTCTTCCGTGGCCAGCCCATAGCTGAACTGCAAAGCGTCTTCCACTACGCCGCTGAGCGCACCCACGGTGAGGTTCACTGCCTCAACGCGCTGGACTTTGCGCCCTTCAAGCGACGCTGTCACGGCTTCCACCACACTCATCACGATGGAGAGTTCATGCACTCGACCAGAAGGCTAACACAGGCGTGTGGGGCAGGATGGAATCGTGCGGCCGTTCCCCTGCTTCGGTCGCTCTCAAAGTCGATGTTGAGGCCCGCAATGGCGCAAGTAGCTCAACCATGTTCTTTGCGGGTTGCGCGTTTTTCGACGGCGTTGCCGCTGCGTCGGGTGGCGGGCAACGCAGGACCAACCTCAGCGAGACGCCTGCGAGCGGACTTACAAACTGGTAAAACGAGAGTCGTTTTCAAACCAAATCTCTGCACCGATGCATGGATCGCTACACCGTCACGAAGGGGGACGGCTATGCCTGACGAGAAACGTGCTGTTCGAGGATGCGCCAGAGGGCGCCTCGGAAGAGGGGTGCGACATAGGCAGGGTGATCGCGGCTTTTAGCCGCACGGCGTAAGCCGGCTCAGCGAGGATCTTTTGAAGGAAAATTTTCCGTGCGGTCGCCAGAGGAAGGAACAATGTTCGGGGCTGACCGGCTAGGATGCGAAATCCGAAGCGCTGGACTGCTTACTGACAAAAAACGTGCTCTGGCGGAGGAGGGGGGATTCGAACCCCCGGTAGAGTGTTACCCCTACGACGGTTTAGCAAACCGCTGCTTTCGACCACTCAGCCACCCCTCCGTGTCTCTAAAGGTGAATTTTTGTGTGGTCACTCGAAGTCTAACATGCCGTCCGGCGCGCTAACTTCGGTTAGAACCCACGCTCCATCGGCATTGCCAGCGGGGCGTCGATCAAATAATCGGCGTGTCTCATTTCCGCCAGCGCTTCCCGAATAGATTGCTCGCGGGCGGGGATGGTGGTAATCACGAACGGCAGGTCGCGCCAGTTTTCGGAAGGCAATTGGAGAATGGCGTCAATGCTGATCCTGTGCGTGGCCAGGATGGTGGCCAGCTCCGCAATAATGCCGGGCCGATCCTCCACCCGAAAGCGCAAGTAGTAGGGAGATTCGAAATTGGTAATGGGCAGCGGCTTGTATTCGCCCAGCCGCTCATGCGCGAAGGGGCTCACCCGATCCGGACTGCCGAAGCGGATCTCACGCGCCACTTTCATCAAGTCACTGACAACGGCCACGCCAGTGGGCCGGGAGCCCGCGCCTCGCCCATAATAGAAGGTGTCTTCGCCGTATACGCCGCGCACCCAGATGGCGTTGTAGGCGCCCGTCACATTCGCGAGAATCGTCGACACCGGCACCAGGCAGGGGCGCACGGAAAGCAGCAAGCCTTGTGTGCTCTGCCGCGCTGAACATAGCAGCCGAATGGTATGCCGCAACTGGTGCGCGTATTGAAAATCCACGGGGAGGATGCGGCGAATCCCCTCGGTGAAGATGTCGGCCGGCGTGAGGCGCTCGCCAAAGGCCAGCGCGGCCAGAATCGCCAGCTTCGAGCGCGCATCCAGGCCATCGACATCCGCGGATGGGTCGGCTTCGGCGTAACCCAGGCGCTGGGCATCCGATAGCACCGAATCGAATGACGCGTTGCTGCGCTCAATTTCGGTGAGGATGAAGTTGCTGGTGCCGTTGAGAATGCCGAACAGACCCGAAACCCGGTCGCCCGCAATGCCTTCGCGCAGCACCGAATGAATCGGAATTCCCCCGGCGACGCTCGCCTCCATGGCGAGGTTCACGCCGCATGAGATTGCCGATTGCCAAAGCTCGGCGCCGCGTAACGCCATCAGCTCCTTGTTCGCGGTGACTACGGACTTGTGCGCCTTGAAGGCAGCTTCAATGATCTGCGATGCGGAACCGCAGCCGCCGATCAGTTCAGCCACAATATCGACGTCCGGGTGGGAAACCACGTCCTGCCAGTTCCTGGTGCGCACCACCGAATCGTCCAGGCCTGGAATCGTTTTCGTGAGAATCGTCCGGCTGCAAACCGCCTTTACCACCAGCGGAAAGCCGAGTTTCTCCTGAATGGAATGGGCATTTTCTGTCAGGATCTGAATGGCGCCCGAACCGACGTTGCCGACGCCAATAATGCCAACGCCTACTTGCATGCGATTGCCCAAAGACTGACAGTAGCTGCCATTTTTGGCTTATGATAGCAGCCGTATGCGTTATATCCGGTTGACCAGCCTGCTTCTGCTCATCGCGCTTTGTCTCGCACCGCGGAAGGGGACCGGCCGGCAGGATCCGCAGGCGCCGTTCCCCCAGGATCAACCCCGGCAGGACGAGGACCGGCGTCTTCCCAATGGCCGATTACAGAGCATCGCCATTGCCAAAGAGGAGCACGAGCGCGCCCTCAAGGATGCCGACGAACTCATCGGCCTGGCGCAACAACTGAAGGCGGAGTTGCAGAAGTCCGGCGATTTCGTGGTGCCTCTCTCAACGGTGAGAAAGACCGAGGACATTGAGAAGGTGGTGAAGCGCATTCGCGGACGTCTCCGCGGCTGACGGCGCCGGCGTCGCGGTCTCTTGACCCCATGGATAGGGAACTGTTTTTGTTACTCTGACGTTTCCGAGAGAAAATCGAACGAACCGGGCATACCGATGGCAACCACCCGCGAAAAGAAACAACTGATGAGCGCTTCGGAGATAGACCGGACGCTGGTGCGGCTCGCTCATGAGGTGCTGGAGAAGACTTCCGATCCCGATAAGCTGGCGTTCATCGGCATCCGGCGCCGCGGCGTCCCTCTGGCGCAGCGGCTGGCGGCCAAGATCAAGGCCCTGGAAAACCGTGACGTGCCGGTGGGGGTGCTCGACATCAGCCTTTACCGCGATGACCTTTCCATGGTTGCCGAGCGCCCGGTGGTGAACCCTTCCGATGTCAGCTTTTCCATTGTGGGTAAGGAGATCGTGCTGATGGACGATGTGCTTTACACCGGCCGGACCATCCGCGCGGCGCTGGACGCGCTCTTTGAGTACGGGCGTCCGGCGCGCGTCCAACTGCTGGTGCTGGTGGATCGCGGGCATCGCGAGTTGCCCATTGAAGCCACTTACGTGGGGCGCATGGTGCAGACCACATCGAACGAAATTATTGAAGTGAAATTCCAGGAGACCGACCAGCAGGAGCGAGTTCTGCTGGTGGAACGGATGGACGACGCAGCGGCGGGCACCGCCACGATCGGGAAAGGATAGCTGCCTGTGCGGGCCGGTCTCTTAGGAATTGAAGGACTCAGCCGCGAAGATATTGACGTCATTCTGTCTCGCAGCCACGACTTTCAGCCGCCGCCTCGCCAGCCCTTCAAACGCTTCGAGATTTTGAAGGGGAAGACGGTGGTGAACCTCTTCTTTGAAGCGTCGACGCGCACGCGCACGAGCTTTGAGATCGCCGCAAAACGGCTGGGCGCGGAGATCATTTCCATCACTGCTTCCGGTTCCAGCGTCTCCAAAGGCGAAAGCCTGGTGGACACGCTGAACACCCTTGGCGCGATGCGGCCCGACGCCATTGTGATGCGGCACGCCGCCTCGGGCGCGCCTCATTTTCTCTCGCGCTACCTGCCGATTCCCATCGTGAACGCCGGCGACGGCACGCACGAGCATCCGACGCAGGCGCTGCTCGACGCACGCACGATTCTTGACCGGCGCCAATCGCTTGAAGATCTGCGCATCGCCATTATCGGCGACATCGCCCATAGCCGCGTGGCGCGCTCGAACGTATACCTGCTCTCAAAGTATGGAGCGCGGATGGTGCTGTGCGGCCCGGCTTCTTTGCTGCCGTGCGAACTAAAGAGCATTGCGCCCGGGGTGGAGCTGACCACCAACATGCGTGAGGCGATCGAGGGCGCGGACGTCATCATGATGCTGCGCGTTCAGCTCGAGCGCCAGCACGAATCGCCAATTCCGGCCAATGAGTACTTCCAGTTCTACGGTCTGCGCCCGGAGCACATCTCGCTGGCCAACCAGAACGTCATCGTGATGCATCCGGGTCCTATCAATCGTGGGCGCGAGATCTCATCTGAAGTGGCCGATTCGCAGCGTTCCGCCATTTTGAACCAAGTGGAGAACGGCATTGCGGTCCGGATGGCGGTGCTCGAAAGCGTTCTGGCGCCGGAGCCGGCTCAGCAAAGGGAAGAGCTAAAGGCCCAATGAGCGAAAGGCTTGTCATTAAGAATGGGCGCGTGGTGGATCCCTCCCAGCAGATGGACGCGGTGCTGGATGTCGCAATTGAAGACGGACTCCTCCGTCTTATTGCGCCGAACATTGACGCGACGGGCGGCGATACTTTCGATGCCACCGGCATGGTGGTGGCGCCGGGATTCATCGACATGCATGTGCATCTGCGCGAGCCGGGTTTTGAGTATGCCGAGACCATTGAGAGCGGCTCCCGCGCGGCCGCGGCCGGAGGCTTCACCTCCATCTGCTGCATGCCCAATACC
Organism: Acidobacteriaceae bacterium; assembly: GCA_903970405.1. GTDB lineage: Bacteria > Acidobacteriota > Terriglobia > Bryobacterales > Bryobacteraceae > CAJCIT01. The sequence goes on from CAJCIT010000319.1 coordinate 8,530, forward strand.
CAACCGGTGAATGACAGTCCGACGGTCACCAGCTACATCACTGAGCGGGCTCGGCGTCACGCGATTGTCAACGTTTATCCCATTGGCGCGATTACCAAGAACAGCGCAGGCGAGGAACTGGCGCAGATCACCTCCATGAGACACGCCGGTATCGTCGCTATCTCCGATGACGGCAGGCCGGTGATGAATGCGCGCCTGGTGCGCCGGGCGATGGAGTTCGCAAAGTCCCTGAACATTCCGCTGATTGAACATTGCGAGGATCTGGACCTTAGCGCCGGCGGTGACATGCATGAGGGCGTGGAATCCGTGCGCCTGGGGCTGCATGGTATCCCGCGCGCCTCAGAAGATGTGATGGTGGCGCGGGATATCCTACTGGCCGAGTTGACCGGCGCGCGATACCACGTCGCGCATATATCGTCGAGGAACGCCGTGGATATGGTGGCATTCGCGAAGAGCCGCGGTCTCGCGGTGACGGCGGAAGCCACGCCCCACCACTTCGCGCTAGCGGACCGCGACATGCAGCCGTATGACAGCAACTACAAGATGAAGCCGCCGCTCAGGGCGCCGCGGGACGTGGACGCCATTGCGCGCGGATTGGCCAGCGGAGCGATTGACGCCGTGGCCACAGACCACGCGCCGCACCCGGGCGACGAAAAGATGCAGGAGTTCGAACGGTGTCCGTTTGGCATCATCGGGCTTGAAACCGCCATTCCGCTGACGCTGGAGCGGCTGTTTCATCCGGGCATGGTTTCACTGACGCGGTTCGTTTCAATGTTCACTGAAAAACCGGCCGGGATTCTATCGCTCGACAAAGGCACGCTGAAGCCAGGGGCTGCGGCCGACGTAACGATTTTCGCCCTGAATCCACCGTGGACCTACGACGTGAATAAGTCACCCTCAAAGAGCCGCAACACGCCCTTCCATGGCCGAGAGTTCAAAGGCGGCGCCGTGGCCACCATCGTGGCTGGCAAAATAGTGTGGCGCCGCGACGATTGGTAGACGACTTACAGTAACCCCGCATTACATCGGCTATCTGATATCTTTGATCCCATGCCGGAATTGCCTGTTTCCCGCCGATCATTTTTTGGCGCCACCGGTTTTGCAGCCACCGGTCTTGCGGCCACCGGGATTGCCGGCGCCGCCCAGGTGGCCGAGGCGCAGTCTTCCGAGCCTCCGGCCGTCGTGCAAACGCCCTATCCTGTTTCAACTGCACGTGCTCAAGGCGACCCGATCCGAATCGTCACCATGCACGATCTGGCGCCGGATGAGATCGCCCGGATAAAAGCTGCCGCTCCGCACGTCGAACTGGTGGTGTGCACTAACTATTCGGAGTTTCTCAAGCGCTTAGCGGATGCTGAAGTCTTGATCGGCGAGCCGGATGCTCAAACCCTGAAAGCTGCTCCTAAACTCAAGTGGGTTCAGGTGGGCGGCGCAGGCATGGAATGGATGGGCGCGGAACTTCGAAACAGTCCGGTGGTCGTCACTAATTGTGCACGGACGTTTGCCCCCGGTATCACCGAAACCGGAATGGGCTTATTGCTCTGCCTCACGCGGGGCATCACCAAGTACTACATGCCTCAGTTCTACAAGCACGATCTGAAGCCCGTGGGAACCCCGCGATCGGGAGATCACATTGAACTTGCCGGCCGGACCATGGGAATCGTGGGAATGGGTGGCATCGGAAGCGCACTGGCTCGCCGCGCCCATTATGGCTTTGAAATGCGGGTGGTGGCGACGGACGCGAAGCCGCTTCCACGTCCCGAGTACGTCGCTGAGCTGCACGATCCCGGGTGGTTTCCCGAGATGGCGAAGCAAGTGGACGTGCTAGTGGCGGCGGCCCCGCATACCGCCCGGACCGAGGGTATGTTCAACGAGCAGATCTTCCGCTCCATGCGGAAAGGCTCGTATTTTCTCGCCCTCTCTCGAGGCAGACTCTATGACGATATGGCCTTGGTGCGCGTGCTTCGCGATGGCCATCTGGCGGGCGCCGGGCTGGATGTCTTTCCAATCGAACCGCCTCCACGCGATCATCCGATCTTCGAGCTCTCGAACGTCGCGATGACGCCGCACACGTCCGGGTGGAGTGCTGAGCGCCAGACGCGGTTGATCGATCTGTACGCCGAAAACGTCCGCCGGTATTTCATCGGTGAACCGCTGCTCAACGTCGTAGACAAACAGCGCGGCTACTAGCGGGGCACTGTCCGGAGTTAAGCGCGCCTCGGCACATTCATATTGAGCAGGCGCACCGTTGCGCGTCCAGCCGGAGTGAGGCCGACGATGTGCCCGATCACTTCATAAGTCTGTACGCGGATGAAAGAGTGCCACTACGGCGCCGGTTGGCGCTACACCGATCGCACGCGAGTGCGAGTCCTGCAGGATCATCGCTGCCTCCGTGTTGCCGCGAAACTATATGTTCGACATGGAAAGCAACGAGAGGCGTCGCCACCCGCGGTATGCGGCAATACTCGCAGGCGTTCTCGGTAATCTTCGCGAGCGATTAGAGGTTGAGATTGGGCTTCGAATTTTCTATTTTCCGATGCCCTCCAAGATCGCCGGAGTCTTCGCCTACAACGAAGATCTTGGAGCGTGCATCGGTATAAACTCAAACCATCCGCGCGACCGGCGCCAATGGTCGCTAGCGCATGAATGTGGGCACTTTCTGATGCACCGGTACCAGGCAGAGATCACCATACTGGTGGAGCGCCGGATGCAGACCGCGAAGGAACGCGTTGCGGAT